>NZ_JAUNVI010000099.1 GCF_030537745.1 Ornithinimicrobium sp.
GCCACACCGAACGGTCGCCCCAGCCAGGGCCTCACGCGCGTAGTCTCGATCGAGTGAGCGTGATCGAGATCCGCGACCTGGTGAAGAGCTTCGGCCCCACCGTCGCGCTGGACGGACTGAACCTCGAGGTCGCCGAGGGCGAGGTGCACGGCTTCCTCGGTCCCAACGGCGCCGGGAAGTCCACCACTCTGAGGGTCCTGCTCGGCCTCCTGCGCGCCGACTCTGGCACCGTGCGCCTGTTCGGAGACGACCCCTGGGCGAAAGCAGCACCGCTGCATCGTCGTCTCGCCTATGTGCCCGGCGATGTGGCGCTGTGGCCAGGGCTCACCGGCGGTGAGGTCATCGACCTCCTGGGCACCCTGCGAGGTGGACTCGACGAGACACGCCGCACCGAGCTCGTCGACCGCTTCGACCTGGACCCACGACGCAGGGCCTCCACCTACTCCAAGGGCAACCGGCAAAAAGTGGCGTTGATCGCGGCCCTGGCCAGCGATGTCGAACTTCTGCTGCTGGACGAGCCGACCTCCGGTCTCGACCCGTTGATGGAGGCGCAGTTCCGCGAGGTGGTGCATGCCGACCGTGGGCGGGGCAGGACGGTCCTGCTCTCCAGCCACATCCTCTCCGAGGTCGAGCATCTCTGCGACCGGGTCTCGATCATCCGCGCGGGGCGCACCGTCGAGTCGGGCACGCTCGCCGAGCTGCGCCACCTCACGCGCACGCAAGTCACCGCCGAGCTGGTCGCACCCGTCCCTGCTGACTTGATCAACCTGCCCGGCGTGCACGACGCACAGCTCGACGGGCACCGATTCCAGGCGTCCGTCGACGACCCCTCGATCGGCGACCTGCTGGCTCGACTGACCCCGCTGGGCGTGCGCTCGCTCACCTCGACGCCACCGACGCTGGAGGAACTCTTTTTGCGCCACTACGACGAGGACGTGCACCCGGAGGCGGACCGGCGATGACTGGCCTCGGCACCCTGCTGCGGCTGGCACTGCGCCGCAACAGGTGGTTCTACCTGATCTGGGTCCTCGGGCTCGCCTCGGTCGTGCCGATCACCGCCGCCGCCTACGAGACCATCATCGGGCCCGGTGGCGCCATGCTCGACCTACTCGCCCGCAACCCCACGATGCGGGCGATGCTCGGCCCACCCATCGACCTCAGCGCGGCCGGCTCTTTCACGGTATGGCGGGTGGGCACCTTCGCCGCGACCGCGGCGGGGGTGATGGCGGTGCTCGGGGTCATCCGCTCGACCAGGGCGGACGAGGAGGAAGGCCGCACCGAGCTGTTGCGCTCCACCGTGGTCGACCGCCACGCCCCCCTGACCGCGGGCGTGCTCGCCGGGCTGATCGCCTGCGCAGCGTTGGGCTTGCTGATCACGGTCTCGATGATCGGGGTCGGGACAGGCGTCCGAGGCTCGCTCGCGTTCGGGCTCGGGATGGCGTTGGTCGCGGCCGTCTTCGTCGGCGTCGGCGCGGTCGCCGCCCAGATCACGGCGTCGGCGCGGGGCGCGCGCGGGATCGGGATGGCCGTGCTCGGCGCGGCCTACATCTGGCGCGCGGTCACCGACGCCCAGCCGGACTCGAGCGCGGCCTATGCCTGGCACTGGGGCTCGCCGCTGGAATGGATGGCCCTGGTCCGCCCCTATGCGGGTGAGCGGTGGTGGGTGCTGGCCCTGCCGGCCGCGCTGACGTTGGGCCTGGTGGCGGGCGCGTTCGCGCTGGAGTCGCGGCGCGACCACGGGTCCGGCCTACGAGCCGTTCGCCCGGGCCGGGATCGAGCGGCGGCCAGCCTCCTCTCTGTCGGCGGGCTGGCCTGGCGGCTCCAATGGGGGACCCTGGTCGGGTGGACCCTGGGGCTGGGCATCTTCGCCGTCGCCATGGGGTCGCTGTCCGGCAGTTTCGCCTCGATGCTCAAGGACGTCCCCCAGCTCGAGGTGATCTTCCGGCGCATGGGGCAGGGGGCGGAACAGCTGATCGACGCCTTCTTCGTCGCCATGCTCGGCATCGTCTCGGTCATCATCGCGATCCTGGCCGTCATGCTCTGGCAGCGGCTGGCCACCGAAGAACGTCGGGGTCACGCAGAGCTGGTGCTCTCCACTGCTGTTCCGCGGACGAGGTATGCCGTGTCGCACCTGCTCATCGCGGCGCTGGCACCGGTGGCGCTGCTGGCGTTGGTCGGTGCGCTGTTGTCGGCGCCGGAGGCGATGAGCCGTGGCAGCGCCGCGATCCTGGGGCAGGTCGTCGGGGCCGCGCTCGCGCTCGCGCCGGGGGGCCTGTTGATCCTCAGCCTGGCTGTCGCGCTGCACGGCTGGGTGCCGCGTCTGGACTGGTTGGTCTGGGTGGTCGTCGGCTGGTCCCTCTTCATGGTCTGGGTCGGCACGACGCTGGGCCTTCCCACGTGGCTGACCCAGCTCACGCCATGGGCGCCGTTGCCCAAGCTGCCCGTGGACCCGATGTCATGGACGCCGGTCATCGCCATGACGCTGCTGTCGGTGGCCGTCATGGTCCTCGGCCTCTGGGGTTATCGGCGCCGCGACCTGCGCATGACCTGAGCCTCTACCGCGGTCTCAACCGGGCCGAGCAGCACGGTTGACGAGCAGGGCCAGGCCGGCGGCCACGAGGTCGGCGACCGTCACGAGCAGGCGCGAGAGCACCACCACGACGAGCATGCCGCCCGTCCCGAGCACCGGCGTCAGGGCCAACGCCAGCATCGCCTCGCGTGCGCCCACTCCTGCGGGCAGGAAGACCAGCACGAAGCCCACGATCCAGGCCAGCGCGTATCCACCTACCGACAGGCGCAGCAACGACATACCGGCGTCCGCCCCGACCGCGAGCGCGAGCACGTAAACCTGCAGACCGACCGCGGCCCACGACAGCAGCGACCACACGCTCGCGGACACGACCGGGGCAAGCCCGATCCGCTCGGGCAACGGCTCCCGCCGGGTGACGCGCAGCAACATGGTGAGGGCGTAGTTCAAGACGGCCGGCACCACCGCGACCACGGCCAGCGGCGCCAGCACCACGAGCCAGCCATAAGGCTCCAGCACCGTCCCGAGCGACCCGGGCAGGAGGACCAGGGCCAGCAGTCCGGCCATTGCCGCAGACACCAGCACCGCGACGAGCAGCGTGCCCACGGTCCGGCGCCGGGCGATCCCGTGGTCCCGCCCAAGCTCGGCGGAGGCAACCAGGTTCCACACGCCGCCCGGCAGGTACTTGCCGACCTGCCCGACGAGGTAGATGACGCCCGCCGCCCGGATCCCCAACGGCGCCCCCAGGCCCGCGCTGATGTCCCGCCACGACATCGTGGCGAATCCCGTGGCGCCCAGCGACAGGACCAGCGCCAGCGCGACCCAGCCCCAGGAGGTGGCCGCCAGTGCCTGGCCGACCGCGTCCCGTTCGAGCACCACCGCGATCACCGCCGCAGCCACCGCAAGCAGCAGAAAACCCCGCCGCAGCCACGGCGAGCGCAGCACGCTGCCCGCCCGCCACGTCATGGACGGCGGCATGGACCCGCGCGCCGATGCGCTTCGCGGGTCACGCATCGAGTCGGCACCGGCCAATGAGGCTCAGGCGCTCAGCGCGCGCACGACGCGCGAGGCGGAAGGGCGCCCGAGCTGCTCTGCCATCCACGTGCTGGTATCCACTAGCGCCCTGAGGTCCACGCCGTGCTCGATGCCCAGACCGTCCAACGCCCACACCAGATCCTCGGTCGCCAGGTTGCCCGTCGCCGACCTGGCGTAGGGGCAGCCGCCGAGTCCACCCGTAGAGGCGTCGACGACGCTCACCCCCCGGCCGAGCGCAGCCATCGTGTTGCCCAGAGCCTGGCCGTAGGTGTCATGGAAGTGCACCGCGATCTGGTCGGTGTGGATCCCGGCGTCGTCGAGGGCGTCGAGCAACCGAAGCACGTGGCCGGGGGTGCCCACGCCGATCGTGTCGCCGATCGAGAGCTGATCACAACCCAGGTCCATCAGGCGTGCGCAGACGTCCACGACCTGCTCGATCGCGACCGGCCCCTCCCACGGGTCTCCGAAGCACATCGAGACGTAGGCCCGCACCCACGCCCCGCCATCGAGCGCACGCTTGACGACCGGGCTGAACATGGCGACCGAGTCCGCGACCGAGCGGTTCAGATTCTTCTGCGCAAAGGTTTCCGTGGCGCTGCCGAAGATCGCGATCGCGGTCACTCCCTTGTCCAGCGCGCGATCCAGGCCACGCTCGTTGGGCACCAGGACCGGCCGGTGCTCACCCGTCGCAGCGGGCCCGAGCAGGTCGAGGAGCTCCTCTGCGTCCCCGAGTTGCGGCACCCACTTGTGCGGCACGAAACTGGTCAGTTCCACCGTCTCCAGCCCCGCCGCAAGCAGGCGACGCACAAAGTCGGCCTTGACGTCGACAGGCACGATCGACTTCTCGTTCTGCAGGCCGTCCCGTGGGCCCACCTCATAGATCGTGACCCGCTCGGGCATGCCCGGCATCGGTTGGACCATCGGCAGGGACGGCGTCGTCATGGGCCCATCCTCGCACCGCGCGTGTCCACGCCTGTGTCCGTGCCCGTCTCCGTGCCCGTGTGGATGCCGTGTCTTCCGGGAGTGGACAGATGCGGAAGACCAGCACAAACTTGCCGGTTGCTCTAGCCTTAGCGTGCATGAGACTTAGCTCGCGGCATCAGACTCGTGCATCCATCCTTGGTTTGACGATGTTGGTCGCGCTTCTCGCCAGTTCCTGCGGTGGCGACAGCGACCCAGTGAGTTCCGACAGCTCGCCGACCAACATCGCCAGTGAATCCGACGCGGCGCAGCAGGACAACGACACAACTGACCAGGACGACGACGCGACGCAGCAGGACGACGACGCGGACCCGACCTCGGCCAACCTGCATCCCTTACTGGAGGGTTTTCCGCTCCCGCCCGGCTCCGAAGTCCCGTATCCAGCCTCTGAGTATGACGACCCGCGCGAGACCGTGGCACAGTTCGTCAGCGTGCCACTGACCCACCTCGAGGTGGCGGAATACCTTTTCGAGGAACTGCCGGACTCCGGCTTCACCGTCGTCGAAGGGACCGGGTTCGCCACGTCAGTGGAGGGCATTGATCCCGACTTCGGCGGATCGATCGCCTTCGAGAACCCCGACGGCGTTCCTGGGCAGGTCACCCTCCAGGTGCAGGGCGAAAAGACCGGCCTGAACTTCAACGTGTTCAGAGCTGAAATGTGAACGCGCCGCACCTCGGTCACGGCCCACCCACCTCGCGTGCATGGAATGCCAGGGGATCGACATACCGTTGACCTCACGATGAATGGCCCCCTGATCGTCCAGTCCGACAAGACCTTGCTCCTGGAGGTCGACCACCCCGACGCCGAGACGGCGCGGCGCGACATCGCGCCGTTCGCTGAGCTCGAGCGCGCGCCGGAGCACGTGCATACCTACCGCGTCACGCCGTTGGCGCTGTGGAACGCGCGCGCGGCCGGCTTCGACGCCGAGCAGGTCGTGCACGCTCTCATCACGCACAGCCGCTACCCCGTGCCGCAGGCGTTGCTGGTCGACGTGGCCGACACGATGGACCGTTACGGACGCCTCACCCTCAGCAAGACGGAGGTGCCTGACAGCGACGGCAAGACCCAGCTCATCCTCCGCTCCACCGACCGCGCGGTCCTCGCAGAGGTGTTGCGGCACAGGCGCATCAAGCCTCTTCTGGGCGCGCAGCTGGACCCCGACACGGTCGTCGTCCACCCGTCCGAGCGCGGGCACCTCAAGCAGGAGCTGCTCAAGGTCGGCTGGCCGGCCGAGGATCTGGCTGGCTACGTCGACGGCGAGAAGCACGCGATTGCGCTCAAGACGAGTGACTGGCACCTGCGTCCCTACCAGCAGCAGGCCATCGACGGCTTCTGGGACGGCGGCTCCGGGGTGGTGGTGCTCCCGTGCGGTGCCGGCAAGACGCTCGTGGGGGCTGGCGCGATGGCACGCTCAGGGACCACGACGCTCATCCTCGTCACCAACACCGTCAGCGCCCGCCAATGGCGCGAAGAGCTCCTGCGCCGCACCAGCCTGACCGAGGAAGAGATCGGCGAATACTCCGGCGCCCGCAAGGAGATCCGGCCGGTGACGATCGCGACCTACCAGGTCCTGACCACCCGCCGTAAGGGCGTCTACACCCACCTCGACCTGCTCGACGCACGTGACTGGGGTCTGGTCATCTATGACGAGGTGCACCTTCTGCCCGCACCGATCTTTCGGATGACGGCAGACCTGCAGGCGCGTCGTCGTCTCGGTCTGACCGCGACGCTCGTGCGAGAGGACGGCCGGGAGTCCGACGTCTTCTCCCTCATCGGCCCTAAGCGCTATGACGCGCCGTGGAAGGACATCGAGGCGCAGGGCTGGATCGCGCCCGCCGACTGCGTCGAGGTGCGCGTCACGTTGTCGGACTCCATGCGGATGGCGTATGCGGTGGCCGAGCCTGAGGAGCGCTACCGGTTCGCCTCGTGCGCACCGGCCAAGGACGCCGTCGTCGAGACACTCGTCGCCAGGCACCGCGGCGAACCCACCCTGGTCATCGGCCAGTACCTCGACCAGCTCGATCAGCTCGCCGAGAGACTGGACGCCCCGATCATCACCGGCGCGACGACGGTCCCACAGCGGCAGGAGCTGTTTGGGCAGTTCCGGGAGGGCGAGATCAGCTTGCTCGTCGTGAGCAAGGTCGCCAACTTCTCCATCGACCTGCCGGAGGCGTCGGTAGCGATCCAGGTGTCGGGGACCTTCGGCTCCCGTCAGGAGGAGGCACAGCGCCTGGGGCGTGTGCTGCGCCCCAAGGGCGACGGTCGGACCGCGCACTTCTACACGGTCGTGTCCCGCGACACCGTCGACTCCGAGTTTGCCGCGCACCGGCAGCGTTTCCTCGCCGAGCAGGGCTACGCCTACCGGATCGTGGACGCCGACGACCTGGACACTCTCGCGCC
>NZ_JAUNVI010000100.1 GCF_030537745.1 Ornithinimicrobium sp.
ACGACGCCAGTGACCAGTCCGCCCCCTTTGCGGTAGTCCAGATCGTCCGGCTCCAAGGACCCGCCCAGCTCCAGAGGGCCCTCCCCTGCTGGCCCAGCCGGCGCTGAGATGCTCTCTCCAGCCCTCACGCCGCCTCCTCGATCCGCACTGCTATGCCGGCGCCCGCTAGCTCACGCTTGAGGTCGGCGATAGCGACCGCGCCGGTGTGGAAGATCGTGGCGGCCAGGGCCCCCTCGACGTCCGCCTCGCGGAACACCTCGATGAAGTGCTCCACCGCGCCCGCGCCACCGCTGGCGATCAGCGGCACGTCGCACACCTGACGGACCGCGCGCAACTGCGCCACGTCATACCCCGTCCGGACCCCGTCCGAGCCCATGCAGTTGAGCACGATCTCCCCCGCCCCCAGATCCTGGACGCGGCGGACCCAATCCACGGTCCGGACCGGCAGGGCCTGGGTCGCGTCGGGGTCACCGGTGAACTGGCGGATGCGCCAGTGTCCGTCCGCCTCGCGCAAGCTGTCGACCCCGACGACGACGCACTGGGTGCCGAACGCGTCGGCGAGCTCGCGCACCAGCTCGGGGCGTTGGATCGCCGGGGTGTTGATCGAGATCTTGTCGGCACCGGCGTGGAGCACCTGACGCGCTGCGTCGACGTTGGTGATGCCGCCGGCGACGCAGAAGGGTATGTCGATCACGCGCGCGACGCGGCGGACCCACTCCACCTCCACCGAGCGCCCCTGCGGGCTGGCGGAGATGTCGTAGAAGACGAGCTCGTCGGCACCCTCGCGGGCATAGCGGGCGGCGAGCTCGACGATGTCCCCCATGTCAGCGTGGTCACGAAACCGGGTCCCCTTGACGACCCGGCCCTCACGCACGTCCAGGCACGGGATGATGCGTCGGGCCAGCGTCACGGGACCTCCTCCATCACCGCGTCGGCGAGGTCGAAGCGGCCCTCGAGCAGCGCCTTGCCAAGGATGATGCCGGCGCAGCCGGTGCGTCGTGCTGCGCGGACGTCATCGACGCTGCGCGCACCGCCAGAGGCCTGCACCTCGAGCTGGGGTGAGGAGCGGGTCAGCATCGTGTAGAGGTTGAAGTTGGGCCCGGACAGGGTCCCGTCGCGTCCGATGTCGGTGCACAGCACATGCCGCAGTCCTGAGCTGTGGAAGCGGTGCAGGGTGGTGATGAGGTCGGCATCGGTGACCGAGGTCCAGCCTGCGGTGGGCAGCACCCAGACCCCGTCCTGGCCGGTGCGCGTGTCCAGCGCCACCGTGAGTAGCTCGGGACCGAAACGGTCTATCCAACCGATCACGGTGTCCGGTTCCTGCACCGCCATCGAACCCACCACGACGCGGCTAGCGCCCGCGTCCAGCAACTTTTGCACGTCATCGGCGCTGCGCACCCCACCACCGGTCTGCACCATGAGGCCGGTCGTGTCGACGATCTGCGTCAGGGTGTCGGTCAGGGTGTAGCCACCCCCGCGAGCAGCGTCCAGATCCACGAGGTGCAACCAGCGTGCACCGCTGCGGGCGTAGTGCGTCGCGACGCCGACCGGATCACCCGGATAGCGGGTCTCCTGGTCGTAGTCGCCACGCAGCAGGCGGACGACGGCACCTTGTCGCACGTCCACGGCCGGGTAGAGGGTGAAAGAGCGGTCTGTGCTCACGTCGCATCACTTCCAGGCGGGGTCAGGAGACAGGTCTTCATCGACCGACCTCCATGATGAAGTTTCGCAGAAGGCTCGCGCCGACCGACGCCGACCTCTCCGGATGGAACTGCGCGCCCCAGCGCAGGCCGGAGCGGACGACCGCGCTCCAGGGCCGCCCGTGCGTGGTTGTCGCGATGGTGTGCGGCCCGGGCCGCACGGCATAGGAGTGGACGAAGTAGGCGTAGGGAGCGGGTCCGAGGCCGGCCAGCAGCGGGTCGTCGGCGAGGTCGTCGAGCGTGTTCCAGCCGATGTGGGGCACCCGTGCGGACGGCGTGGCCGGTATGGCGATCACGTCACCGGGGATGAGTCCGAGCGTCGCCACCCCCCCGTCTTCCTCCGAGCGGTCGAAGAGGAGCTGCATCCCCAGACACACCCCCAGCAGGGGCGCCTCGACCTGGTGCAGCACCTCGACCAGATCGGCGTCGAGCAGCCGCTGCATGCCGTGGGCTGCCGCGCCGACCCCCGGCAGGATCACCCGGTCGGCGGCCAGGATGTCACCGCGGTCAGCGGTGAGCCGTGCGGTCGCGCCGAGCCGTTCGAGGGCATAGCTGACCGAGCCGATGTTGGCTCCCCCGGAATCGACCAGCGCGACCCGAGTCACAGCACCCCCTTGGTTGAGGGGAGCTCGTTGGCATCGCCCTGACGGGCGATGGCCATCCGCAGCGCTCGAGCGACCGCCTTGAAGCCGACCTCGATCTTGTGGTGGGTGTTCTCACCGGACACCGACAGGTGCAGCGTGCAGCGGAGCGCGTCGGCGAAGGACCGCCAGAAGTGCTCGACCATCTCGGTGGAGAAGTCGCCGACGCTGGGGCGGTCGAAGGTGCCCTCGTAGGCGAAGAAGGGTCGTCCGGACAGGTCGATCGCGGCGGTCGCCTGGGCCTCGTCCATGGGCAACGTGAAGCCGTAACGTCCAATGCCCCGCTTGTCCCCGAGCCCCTCGCGGATGGCCTGCCCGACGGCGAGCGCGACGTCCTCGATGGTGTGGTGGTCATCGATGTGCAGATCACCCTCGCAGTGGACGCTCATGGAGAAACCGCCGTGCTTGGCGAGCTGGTCGAGCATGTGGTCGTAGAACCCGATGCCGGTCGTGGCTTGGGCGCCGGGCGTGCCGTCCAGATCGACGGAGACGGTGATCCGGGTCTCGGCGGTGCTGCGCTCGACGTGGGCCACCCGCGGGCGGTCGACGACGGTGTGCGCGATCTGCGACCAGGAGGTGGTCGACAGGCCTTCCGACCCGGCCGGGGAGGGCAGCAGATAGCTCTGGATGCCGAGGTTGTCGCCGAACTCCTGGTCGCTGCGCCGATCGCCGACCATCACCGAGCGCGACCAGTCCACGCCGGTGTCCTTGAGCAGGTGTACGACCCTGCCGATGCCGGGCTTACGCGTCCAGGGCGCCTGTGGGCCGTCGTGGTGAGGGTCAATGATGACCTCGCGGAAGGTGATCCCCTGACTGGTCAGGATTTGCATCATCAGCTCCTGTGGGCCGTCGAAGTCCTCCTGCGGGAAGGACTCGGTGCCCAGTCCGTCCTGGTTGGTGACCATGATCAGGTCGAAGCCCGCATCCTGGATCTTCAGGAGCGCGGGGATCACCCCGTCGACGAAGGCGACCTTGTCGAGGCGGTCGACCTGGAAGTCCTCCGGCTCGGCCAGGATGGTCCCGTCGCGGTCGACGAAGCAGATCGGGCGGGGCGTGCTCATGCGGATTCTTCTCCCAGGACGTGGTTGATCGCGGACATCTCGAGGCTGGTGCCGATGGTGATGCGGAGCGCGTCCTGCAGGCCGGGCAGGTGACGCAGGTCGCGCACCACGATCCCGGCCGAGATCAGGGTATGCAGCAGCGCATCGGGGTCGTCACTGCGCAAGAGGAGAAAGTTGGCCTCGCTGGCGTAGACCGCGCGGATGCCGGGCAGGTCGCGCAGCTGGCGCGCGACCACCTCTCGCAGGCCGACCGTCTCCATGACCCGACGGTGGGTGGCGGCCAAGGCACTCTCGGTCAGCGCCGCGAGGGCGAGCTCGGTGGCTGGCACGCTCAGGGGGTAGGGCGCCTGCACTCGGCGGAGCACGGTGGCCAGGTCGGGGTGCGCCAGGGCGATCCCGATGCGCGCTCCCGCGAGGGCGTGCGCCTTGGACAGGGTCCGCAGCACGACCAACGTCGGGTGCTCCTCGATGAGGGTGGCTGCGGACCGTTGCTGGGCGAACTCGCCATAGGCCTCGTCGACGACGAGGACGGCTTGGTCGGCGAGCGCGTCGGCCAGGTCGGCGAGCTCGCGCAGCGGGACCACCGACCCGGTGGGGTTGCCCGGGGAGGCGAGGAAGACGATCTTGGCACCTGCCTCGACAGCGGCCTCCCGCACGGCATCGGTGTCGACCCGCCAGGTCAGCTCGTCCTCGTGCTGCCGCACGTCGACGACGGGCACCCCGTGCAGGCGGGCGGAAACGGCATACATCCCGAAGGTCGGCGAGCTCACCACCATCGCGTCCGCACCTGGCCGGCACAGGGCCCGGACGAGGAGCTCGATCATCTCGTCACTGCCACGGCCCACGACGATCCGGTCCGGCGTGGTGGCCCACAGGTCGGCGAAGGCGTCGACCAGCATGGAGGGTTGTGGGTCCGGATAGCGGCGGCTGTGTCCGTCGGGGTCGGCCTGGCTCGGCAGGCCGGACTCATTGGCGTTGAGCCAGATCCGCGCCGGAGCGGCGATCGCTGCGGAGCTGGTGCGCGCCGAGGAGTAGCCAGTGAAGTCCCGTAGGTCATCGCGGACCAAATGGCTTGGGAAGCCGGTCATCGAGCTTTTTCCAGCCGCTGGAGCCGACGGGTCACGGCGCGCTGGTGGGCGTGCAGTTGCTCGGCCTGCGAGAGCACCACGGCGCACGGGCCGATGGTGGCCAGCCCCTGAGGCGTGGCCTGCTGCACCGACATCGCGATCTGGAACGCCGCGACGCTGACGCCGCCGGTAAAGCGGGCGGCGCCGGCCGTCGGCAGGACGTGGTTGGTGCCTGAGCAGTAGTCGCCGAGGGTCTCCGGGGTGTGGTCGCCGAGGAAGATCGAGCCGGCGCGCTCGATCCGCGCCAGCGCGGCGCGAGGGTCGCGGACCGCGAGGATGAGGTGCTCGGGGGCATAGCTGTTGGAGACCTGGAAGGCCGCCTCCAGGTCGGGCACGACGATCAGCCGGGACGACGCCAGGGCCTTGCGGGCGATGTCGGCCCGGGGCAGGGTCTGCACCTGGTCCTCGACCTGCTCGTTGACCTCGGCGGCGAGGTCGGCGCTGTCGGTGAGCAGGATGACCTGGCTGTCCGGGCCGTGCTCGGCCTGGCTGAGCAGGTCTGCGGCGACAAACTCCGGATCGCTGCCGGCATCGGCGATCACCAGCACCTCCGACGGACCGGCGGGCAGGTCGATGCCCGGGCCGCCCTCCTCGGTGGAGACCTGCCGCTTGGCCTCGGTCACCCAGGCGTTGCCCGGGCCGAAGATCTTGTCGCAGGCCGGGACCGACTCCGTGCCATAGGCCATCGCGGCGATCGCCTGCGCTCCCCCGAGCACAAAGATCCGGGTGATGCCGCACTCAGCCGCGGCAGCGAGGACGGCCGGGTCGGCCGTGCCGTCGGGGCGGGGCGGGGTGCACAGGACGATCTGCGGGCACCCGGCCAACTGCGCGGGCACGCCGAGCATCAGTGCGGTGGAGGGCAGCGGCGCCGAGCCGGCTGGCACATAGAGCCCGACCTGACGGATCGGACGGACCACCCGCTCGCACACGACCCCCGGTGCCGTCTCCACGGCATACCCAGCCTGCATCCCGGCCTCGTGGAAAGTGCGGATGCGGCCAGCAGCCTCGCAGATCGCGGCGCGCAGCTCCGGGGCCAGGGTCGCTGCGGCGCTGTCCCGGTCCGCGATGCTCACCTCCACGGCGCCCAGGTCGGCTCCGTCGAGGCGCGCGGTCAGCTCGCGCAGCGCGGCGTCCCCACCGGAGCGCACCTGCTCCAAGATGGTGGCGACACCGGTGGTCACCTCGGGACCGGCGGCGGCGGTGCCCCGGCGCAGCGCGTCGACCCGCTCCTGGTCGGTGAGCTCGGTCCAGGTCAGGACGTTCATGCCAGCATCCCCTCCACGGGCAGCACCATCAGGTTGTGCGCGCCCACGCGTTTGAGGTCCTCCAGCTTGGCCCACGACACGGGACCGTGCACGAGCATGGAGATGGCGACCTCGTCGCGCCCCTCGACCGCCATGAGGGTCGGCTCGTGCCCACCCGGCAGCAGCCCGAGCACCGAGTCCAGGATGCGACGGTCGGCGCGCAACATCAGCAGGCGGGCCTCCTTGAGCTGGACGGCACCGTCCAGGCGGCGCAGCAGGAGGTCCGCGATCTCCTGCCGGCCGTCCTCGAGGTGGCGGTCCGGCCCAGCGATGACCGCCTCGCTGTGCAGGATCGTCGTCACCGGCTTGAGTTGGTTGGCGCGCAGGGTGCCGCCGCTGGACACGAGGTCGCAGACGGCGTCGGCCTGGCCCAGGCGAGGGGCGATCTCGACCGAGCCGTTGAGCAGGACCGGCTCGGCGTCGACGTCCTGGTCGCGCAGCCAACGCCCCAACGTCAAGGGGTAGGACGTCGCGATCCGCAGCCCGCTCAGTTGCTCTGGACCAGTCCACTCCTGCTCATCCGGGATGGCTACGTCGAGCCGGCAGGACCCCCAGCCCAGTTGACGCCACTCCACCAGCGGCAGCCCGCCTTTGGCCTCCAGCGCCAGTCCGTGCTCGACGATGACATTGCGCCCCACGATGCCCAGGTCACACACGCCGTCGGCGATGAGGCCGGGGATGTCGTCGTCCCGCACGAGCAGTAGGTCGACCGGCAGGCTCTCGCCATAACAAAACAGTTTGTCGCGGCTCTCGCGCCAGGTCAGACCGCAGGAGGCGAGCAGTTCGCGCGCGGGGTCTCCGAGCCGACCGGACTTCTGGATCGCGACGCGGAGGCGGTCGCGCGGCTGGGCAGGCGGGGTCATCTCGATCTTCCGTGTGTGGGCGCAGGGGGCAGTGCAGGGTATGGGCCGTTCTATGGGCGCCGGAGCGCCGCGAAGGCGTGGAGTCAGAGGGTAGGCATCAGGCGCACGTCCACCGGAGACTCATCCCGACGGCAGCGCCTCGGAATGCTGATGCTCGTCT
>NZ_JAUNVI010000018.1 GCF_030537745.1 Ornithinimicrobium sp.
CAGAGGCATGAGCAGAGGCATGGGCCGGGCGCCGGTAGTAGGACACGACCGACTGTGCCAGGGACCCGACTCCGACCGGGACGGCGACCAGGTCGGGCGCCCGGCCAAGGGCGTCGTCAACCTCCTCCAGGAGGGTCGCGTAGCCGTCGACGATCCAGCGGGGGACTTCCTCATAACCGGGCCATGCGGTGTCCTGGACGAGCGCGCGGTCGCTTTCGCCGTCGGCATACTGCGCCGCGGTGCGCACCGCAGCGTCATAGTCGCCATCGATGCGCACCACCGCGGCGCCCTCGGACGCGATCAGTGCGGAGGTGTGCTCCAGCATGACCGCGGGGACGAAGATCGTGGCCCGAACGCCAAAATACCTAGCCAGGTGGGCTACCGCCCGGCCGTGGTTGCCGTCGGTCGCGGTGACTAGGTGCGCTCCCGGCCGCCGCTCGAGGACCTGCTGGCACGCCCAGGAGGCGCCGAGCACCTTGAAGGCGGGCAGCCCCAGACGAGAAGACTCGTCCTTGACGAGCAGGCGGCCGACCCTAAGCTCTGTTGCCAGGGAGGGCAGGTCCACCAGCGGAGTCGGCGCATAGCCGGGCAGCGTGCGGTGGAAGTCTCGCGCTGACTGCCCTGCGCTGCCGGAAGACCATTGACGCGCAGGAGCATTGGCATACCAACTCCTCATCATGGGCCGACCGTAGTAGACGCCACGGACAGTCCTTGGGCACCGCTCCCAGCCCGCAGAGTGTGCGACGTGCTGGTGTGTGCTGTTCTGAGAGTCCTGCGGGTATGTCGGTGGTTGGTGTTTGACTGGGTCTTATGAAGGAGTCGAGCAGCCTGGTGGAGCGGCTTGGCCTGGTGGGCCAGTCGGCCCTGGTGGGCGCCGTGACCGCAGCGGCTGCGGACGAGGCGGGGTGGGACCTTGCCGCCGACCGACCGGCAGACGCCGTCATGTCGGCCGGGAAGGCGGTGCTGGCGCGGGTGTCGGACCTGGCCGGGCAGGTGATGGTCACCGACGTGATAGCCCGGGACCGACTGCCGGTGGCCGATGACGGCGATGTGGCAGCCGGCCTGTTCGGGCTCTCGCAGTCGCTGGGCCGGATGGAGGCCTTGATGGTGGCCTTCGTGGTCCAGGCCCATGAGCGTCGGGCGTATGCCGAGACTGGTCTGTCGTTGCACGACTGGTTGGCGACCCGGTGCCTCTATCTGAGCCGCGGGCAGATCGACGACCTGGTGGTGGTCGCGACCAGCATCTCCGTCGGTGGGGTGTTCCCCTCGAAATGGGCGGCGGCCTACGGCCCTCTCGCGGCCGCGCTGCAGGAGCGGGGCCTGTCGCTGCGAAGGGCTGCGAAGGTGGTGCGGACGGCGGTGAAGGTCCGGCCCGTGTTCGACACGATCGAGGAGTTCACGGCGTTCATCGAGTCGCTGGTCGCGGTCGCGCTGCGCGGTGATGTGACCGACCATGACCTGGATCGACTTGCGAAGAAGGTCGTCACGACGGCGCTGCCGCCCAAGGACAAGGAATGCCGGGAGAAGGCCGCCCGGCTGATGCGCTCGGTGACCGAGGTCGAGCTTGCCGAGGGGGAGGTGGTCAGGTTCACTGTTACGACGGACGCGGCCGGCGCTGCGACCATCCGCGCGGTCCTCTCCTCACCGCTGGCCGCGCCGGTGCCGGACCCGATCCTGGGGATGGACGAACGCAGCGCGGGGCAGCGCCGCCACGATGCTTTGCTCACCGTGATCGGCAGGGGTGTCGCCTCTGCCGAAGGGGTCCCGACCACGGAGAAGGCGAAGGTCGTCATCACGATCGACTGGGAGGTCCTGCTCGAGCGGGTCAACGGCGCTGGCTTGACCACCACCGGCGAGGTGCTGTCTCCCGCGGCCGTCCGCAGGCTCGCCTGCGGTGCCGGGATCCTGCCGATGGTGCTCGGCACCGGCTCCGTCCCGCTCGACATGGGCCGGGAGACCCGCCTGGCCACCCCTTCGCAACTCAAAGCACTGTGGGTCCGGGACGAGGGCTGCAGTTTCCCGGGCTGCACCATTCCGCCCGGCTGGTGCGACGCCCACCACATCCTCTGGTGGGGCCGTGGTGGCCGCACCGATCTGGACCAGCTCACCCTCCTGTGCGGACGGCACCACACCATCGTCCACGACAAGGATCTGGCTGCGACCCTCGTCGACGGACACGTCTACTGGCACCTCTAGCGACCACGCCCCAGGCCCGGCGCCCCGCGCCGGGTCTGCTGGCCTGCGCCGGTGCCTCACATGTCGTGAACGGCGTCCAGCGCGAGCGCTGAGTGCGCGAAGGCGCCACCGGCCCGCATCTCTGCCGCGACCCAGATCGCTTCCATCAACTGCTCCTTGGATGCCCCGGCTTTCAGGGCTCCCTTAGAGTGTCCCCGGATGCAGTAGGGGCACTGGGTGGTGTGTGCCACCGCCACCGCGATCAACTGCTTGGTCTTCGCGTCCAGCGAGCCATCGGCAAATACCGCCTTGCTGAACGCGCTGAAGGCGGCGTGAGTCTCCGGCGCCAGGTCGCGTCGCTCACGCGACATTTCCGGGGTGGCCTGGGGATAGAGGTCGTCAGACATGAGGTGCTCCTTCGCACTCGATCGCGAGCCGCGTGGCGGGTCGGGGCGATCAGCTGGCGGCAGCGCTCCTTCCAAGATAGCCCGGCCGAAGCGGCGAGAGGGGTGGGCCTGCGGAGCAGCCCATCGCTTTTGCCCCGACGCAACTTAGGATGAGTCCCGACCGACGTGCACCGGCGTCGGCCGCCAAGAGCCGTTGGGAAGTGACATGGACACAGCCACCAGGAGCAGGGACGGCAGCATCCACGTCACCGACGAGCGCTTCAACACGGTCTCCCACCTCGTCGGGGCCTGCTTCGCCATCCTTGGCGCCGCGCTACTCATCGCCCAGGCCAGCGAGCAGAGTGACCCCTGGAAGATCGTCGGGTTGAGCATCTATGGCGCCTCGCTGGTCACCCTCTTCGTCTGCAGCACCCTGCACCACGGGCTCGACCGCGGACAGCGGTTCAACGACCTGCTGCGCACGCTCGACTACACCTCGGTCTTCTTCCTGATCGCGGGCACGGTGACACCACTGGTGCTGGTCTTCTTCCGTGACACCTTCGGGTGGACCGTCCTGGCAGCCGTGTGGGCGATCGCGGTGCTTGGAATTGTGCTGCGCTCGGTATGGCGATCGCTGCCGAAGTATGTGACGAACGCTTTGTACATCGCGCTGGGATGGATGCCGGTAGCCCTCATCGGCGCAGGTGCCTCGCTGCCGCTGGGCGCCTGGGTGCTGATGGCCGTCGGTGGCCTGATCTACAGCGTCGGCTTCGTGATCTACGTCATCGAGCGCCCCAACCTCGTGCCGGGAGTGTTCGGCTTCCACGAGCTCTGGCATCTGCTCGTGATCATCGCGGCGGCGCTGCACTTCGTCCTGATGTACCTCTACGTGCTTCCCGCCTGACCGTCGCGTCTGCGAAGTCGATCCGCAGGACGGCACGTCGTGTGGTGGGGCGGGAGACCTCCCTCAGCCCCGCATCTGCAAAGGTCGACACCGTCCCGACGTGCAACTCCTCCTCGAGGGCAGCGCCCGTCACCATCGGGTAGGCCTCCACTGCGCGAGCGCCGCGCTCGCGGGCATGGACCACAGCGGCCCGGGCCAAGTGAGCACTGATGCCTTGCTTGCGATGCCCGGCACGGACGAAGAGGCAGGTGATCGCCCAGACCGAGTCGTCGGCGCGGTCTTCCGCACGCCCCTGCCAGGGCACGGTGAAGACCCGCACCAGCCCCGAGTAGGCAGAGCGCGGCTCCACCGCGCACCACCCGACGGGTTCGTCGTCGAGATAGGCCACTAGACCACTGGTGCCAGGAGAGTCCGGGTCGGCGCACGCCGTCTGCTCGCGGAGTCGCGCGGCACGCTCCTCCGCGGGGAAGCTGCCGAAGGACTCACCGCGAGACAACTTGTAGCGCTGGCAGAAGCAACGGCTGCCTGCGCCACGGGTACCGAAGATCGCGGCCAGGTCGTCACCACTGGCCTCGTTGGCCGGGACGATGCGCAGCCGCGTCATCGCGTGCCGCCCAGATGCGTGGGCAGGATCGGCTCCAGGCCCAGCCATGCGGCCAGGTCATGGATCTGCTCGAGCACCCGATCTCGGCGCGATGCACTCCATACCCCGTCCTCATGAAGCGCGTCCACCCGCAACACCCCGGCCTTGGGGTCGGCGGTCGTGTCCAGCTTGCCGCAGAGCGTGTCGCTATCGAGGACGGGCAGCGCGTAGTAGCCCCACTTCCTCTTGGCCTTCGGCTTGTACATCTCCAGGATGTAGTCGAACTCGAGCAACTCGCGCATCCGAGTCCGGTCGAAGACGAGGCGGTCGATCGGGCAGAGCAGGGCGACGCGACCGTCCCAGGGTTGCTGGTCCAGATAGGACCCGTGCACGCGCCACGTGCCTTTGACCCCATCCACCACCGCTTCCTCACCGGCGTTGCCCGCGTCCAGGGACTCGGACGGGCACTGCGGTCCGCGGGGCCGAAGGATCCCCAGCGCTGCCAGGCGCCACTCGTCCTTCACTGTCTGCGCCTCTTCGATCGGGATGGTGGGCACGTCGGGATAGATGCGTTCCGCCAGGTCCCACAGCCGCTGTCCGCCCTCGCGCCCGGCCACGGCGATCTCGCCACGGGCGCCCATGAAATCAAGGAGTCGCTGGACGTTCTTCTCGTTGGTCCACCCGCTCGACTGCCACGGCACCTCGGTGTGGTCGGGGATCGCGCCCGTCGGGGCAGGACCCTCCGTCTCCAGGAGATCAAGGATGGCGCGTCGGGCGCGGTCGTTGGCCTCCACCCAGCGCGCGTTACTGACCTGCCAGGGCAGGGTCTCGCCCTTGCGTCCGGCCGGCGAGGGCCAGGTCTCCATCTCGGCACGGTAGAGCCCGATGTCCTCGCCGGATCGAATGTGGCCCAGGATCTCGATCAGGGTGCGGTCAGCGAGGTGAGCGTCCAGGTCGCCCTGGTCGTAGTCGCGCCCAAGCCGTGACCAGAGGACCAGGTGGTGGGCGGGAGCGACGGCCTTGACGGGGTCGATCTGCAGGTGTCCGAGCTCGCGGACGGTCTCCACTACGTCGCCGGGACGTTCCTTGGTCAGGAGCTGAGCTCTGATGAGGATGCGTCGGGCCTCGCGCCGCGACAGATGGTGCGGGGTGCTCATCGCGCCAGACTAGATCTGCTCGCGGACAGTTGTCGTCCGCACCGTTGACCAGCAGCGTCCCTGTCTCCGGCAGGGTGCCTCTCGTCGGCCGTCTCCAGCGCCAATCAGTTGGACGCCGCGCTAGCCACTCTCGTAGCGTCACGAGCGTGCCCGCCAACGAGTTCGATCATCCGTTGATCGCCGCTGCTTATGACATCGTGGATGGAACTCGTGACGACCTCGATATCTACGTGCAACTCGCAGCCGATCTGGGCGCCGGCGCAGTGCTCGACGTCGGCTGTGGGACAGGCACTCTGGCCATCCGGTTGGCCGAGGAGGGGTATGCGGTGACCGCCGTCGACCCGGCTGGCGCCATGCTTGACATCGCCCTCAGCAAGCCTGGCGCGCAAGGCGTGCGATGGGTCCATGGCACGGTCGATGACGTCGCCGGGCTGGCGAGCGCGCCCGGATTGCCCGCAGACCTGGCCGTCATGACCGGCAACGTCGCGCAGGTCTTCCTGACCGAGGAGGCCTGGCTCGCCACCCTGCGCACCATCCACGACAACCTTGCTCCCCGGGGCCACGTGGTCTTCGAGACCCGGATCCCGCAGCGGCGCGCGTGGGAGGACTGGGCGGCGGCGCCCGGCCCGATGAGCTACGTCGTCCCCGGCGTCGGCGAAGTGAGCGACACCTTCGAAGTTCGCAGCGTGGACCTGCCCTATGTGACGTTTTGCTCGGTCAGTCGACTCCCGGACGGGACCACCGTGAAAGCGGAGTCGACGTTGATCTTCCGACCCCTTTCCGAGCTGAAGCGCGCCCTGGGGACGGTCGGCTTCACCATCGTGGATGTGCGCGACGCCCCGGATCGGCCAGGACGGGAGTGGGTCGTCATCGCGCGGCGCGGGGCCTGATGCGCTGGTCGTGACGGGGGTGGCGTCTCAGCAGTGGTAGGCGGTGACGTGCCGCGGCTCGTAGAGCAGGATGTCGTCGGCCCCCGGCACCTTGAGCATGACGCCCAGGCCGAAGCCCATGTCTTCCTTCTGGGTCGCAAACTCGGCGCCGCGGTTGGTGAGTTCGGTCACGGTCGCCTCGAGGTCGTCACACATCAGGGTGAACTGGTGGCGACGCTCACCCTTCCACTCGCCGCTGATGGTGGGGTGGACGCCCAACTCGCTGGGCCCGGTGCCGAAGATGAGCCAGTCGGCGGGGTCCTGCGAGCCGGAGCCTTCTCCGTGTGGCTCCCCGTGGTCGCCATCGCCGGGCTCGGAGACGAACGGAAAGTGGAGCACGTCCTTGAAAAAGGCGCGCGTGGCGGCGGCGTCGTCGGAGTAGATCAACGTGTGCACCGAGGTGATCATGGCGTCAACCTAGCGCGGGCACAGGTCGACCTGCTATCTGTGGCGGGTGCTCAGCGACCTGTGGGACCGCGCCACGTCCACCGCGGTGCCGCTGTCGTGGCAGGTCAGCCTGTTCCTGGGCGCATTAGCTGTGGTGGTGACGTGGAGTCCGGTGGGCTATCGCGTGGTCCGGCATCTGGTCACCCTGCTCCATGAGGCTGGCCACGCGCTCGTCGCGGCGGCGGTGGGGCGCCGCCTGTCCAGCATCCGGCTGCACGCGGACACCTCCGGGGTGACGCTCTCTCGCGGGCGTCCGCGGGGCCCAGGCATGGTCGCGATGGTCGCGGCGGGTTATCCGGCGCCCGCGCTAGCCGGTCTGGGTGGGGCCTTCCTGCTGGGGGCCGGGTATGCCGCGGGGCTCCTCTGGGCGCTCGTCCTCACCTGCGCGGTCCTGCTGCTTCTGGTCCGCAACCTCTACGGGTTGTGGGTGGTCGCGGTCACCGGTGCGCTGGTGGCGTGGCTCTCCTGGGCGGCTTCTCCGCCCGTGGTGACGGGGGCTGCCTACCTGGTCGCCTGGTCCTTGCTCCTGGCCGCCCCGCGGTCAGTGGTCGAGCTGCAGCGGCAGCGGCGGCGACCGCGACAACCGCGAGGACGCGCGGGCAGTGGCGGTGCCAGCGACGCCGACCAGCTCGCCCAGCTCACCGGCCTTCCGGCACTGGTGTGGGTCGGGTTCTTCTGGCTGGTGTGCGCCGCTGCGCTGGCCGTCGGCGGGATGCTGCTGCTGCGCAACGCATGACAGGGTGAGGTCCATGACTTTCCGGTCCCTGGGTCGACCTGCACCATCAACCACCCGACCCGCACCGCGGCCGAGCCCGACCACCTGGTTGCAACGCGTCATACCTGTGTTTCTCCTCGTCGCGCTGATGTGGGTCAGCGAGATCGTCGACCTGTCCACCCCGCTGCGCCTGGATCAGTACGGCATTCGGCCGCGTGACCCCAGCCATCTCGTCGGGATCGTGCTCAGTCCCTTCTTGCACCTCGGCTTCGGGCACCTGCTGGCCAACTCGATCTCGCTGCTCGCGCTGGGCAGCATGCTCGCGCTGTCGACGCGACACTTGTGGCTGGTCACGGTCGGCGTCATCGTGCTGGGCGGGGCCGGCGTGTGGTTGTTTGCCGGTCCGAATACCGTGCACATCGGTGCCAGCGGCGTGGTCTATGGCTATGCCGCGTTCCTGGCGGTCTACGGCTTCGTCGCCCGGCGCCTGGGCTCAGCGGCGGTCGGCCTGCTGGTCATCGTGGTTTACGGGTCGATGGTGTGGGGAGTGCTGCCGCTGCGCGAGGGCGTCTCCTGGCAAGGGCACCTGTTCGGTGCCTTAGCGGGAGCGGCGCTGGCCGTCGCGTTGGGGCGCAGGGACCGCGCAGCCCGGCGGATCTGACGGCACCCGGGCATGCAGCGAGCCCCGACGGGGGACGATCGCGTCGAGGCTCGGCATGTCAATGATAACGAACCTCATCGCCCCTGCCGACCACCACCTGTCGGGGTGTCGGGGACGATCTGGATCTTCCCAGCAGGGCTGCCTGTGCTTTGCGTAGGCGCATCCCTCTGACGGCGGCGTCTTCGACGGGCCCCTGGCCAAGATCGCCGAGGAGGAGCGTCGCTGACCCGTCAGCCGGCTGCCTCGGCCACCTGCTTGAGCTTTTCGACGTAGTCCGACCACCAGTCCGCGTCATGCTCGGGCAGGTTGGAGATCGCCGGCATGAGTCCGCACGAGCCGTCCGTCAGCTCACGGACGATATCGGCCTGACCAAGATGGCGCGCGAGCTCGACGACGACATGCACGAGCACGTGGGCGAAGGTCACCGGATCTTCCCCCCACCACGGCACGTGACCGGTCGCATCGAGGTCGAGCTCGTCGATGGTGGCGTCCGCGTGCGCCCATACGACGGTGGCCAGATCACGCACCGAGCCGATCGTCTCCTCGGCCCACGCCCACATGTCGGCATTGTCCGGCGCGTCCTCGCTCGACCAGGGCAGGGTCAAGGGGAAGGGCCGGTCGAAGACGAACCCGAAGTATTCCGACTCCACGCTCGCCACGTGCTTGAGCAGGCCGAGCAGGTTGGTCCCGGTCGGCGTCATCGGCCAGCGTGCGTCGCGCTCCCCGAGACCGTCGATCTTCCACAGCAACGTCTCGTGCAGGCGATGCAGGTAGCGAGCGAGGACATCCTTGACTGCGCCTGTGGGGTCGTCCTCGCCCTGGCTCACCGCGAGGTGGCCGATCGTCTTGGAGGTCGAGTCCGTCAGCGGGAACTCGACCGCAGCGCGCAGATCCATCTGGGCCACGGCTCCCGCCCAGTAGCGAAGGGTCCGTCCCGCCTCGGCGGCCGTGTCCTCGCCCAGGGTGTCAAGGTCGATGTCGAGTGTGAGTCTCATCCCTGCAGTCTGCCCATGCCGGCCGCGCTGTGCACGCGTTTTAGCTCGGGTCTGGCACCGGGATCACTTTGCCGGGGTTCAGGATCCCGTGCGGGTCCAGCGCCGCTTTGACCGCATGGTGCATCGCGAGCGTGGTCGGTGACAGCTCCCGCAGCAGCCCGGGGAGCTTGAGCAGTCCGACGCCGTGCTCGCCGGTGACCGTGCCTCCCATCTGCAGGGTTGCGGTGATCACCTCCTCGAATGCGGCCTGCGCGTGCGCCTTGGCCTCCTCGTCGTTCGGCGGCACGATGAGGAGCGGGTGCAGGTTGCCGTCCCCGACGTGGGCGACGTTGGCGATGGTCACGTCATACCGCTGGGCGATCTCCTCGATCCGGCTCAACATCTCCGGCACCTTCGCCATCGGCACGCACACGTCCTCGGTCAGGACGGGGCCGAGGCGCTCGACCGCGGGATAGGCCAGCCGCCGCGCGGCATAGAGGGCTTCGGACTCCTGCGGATCGCTTGATTGTGCGACGAAGGTCGCCCCCGCCTCCTCGAAGCACTGCACCAGCCCGGTGGCTTCAGCCAGACCGCCGTCCCCAGGCACATCTGTCCGGGCGATCAGCACGATCTCGGCCTCGACCGACAATCCCATGTGCTTCCACGCATCGACGGCCGCGAGGCAGTGCTTGTCGACCAACTCGAAGGTCGACGGCACCAGCCCCGCCGCCGCGACCGCACGCACCGCGTTGCCGGCATCGACCACAGAGGTGAAGTAGCCAGCCACCGTGATCGGCTCGGCAGGCAGGGGGCGCAGGCGCAGCACCGCTTCGGTCACGATCGCCAGCGTCCCCTCGGACCCGACGATCAACGAGCACAGGTCATAACCGGCTACCCCCTTGGCGGTCCGCCGTCCGACCCTCGTGAGCTCTCCGGCGGCGGTGACGATCTCCAGCTCGAGGACGTAGTCGCCGGTCACGCCATACTTCACGCAGCACATCCCGCCAGCGTTAGTGGCGATATTGCCGCCGATCGTGGACCAGGGAGAGCTGGCCGGGTCCGGCGGATACCAGAGGCCCTGCTCGGCGACCGCGGCCCGCAGGTGGTCGTTGACCACGCCCGGCTGCACGCGCACCCAGCGCTCGACAGTGGAGACCTCCAGCACCCTGGTCATCCGCTCCAACGACAACATCAGGGCGCCGTCGACCGCGTTGGCCCCGCCCGAGAGTCCCGTGCCCGCACCACGCGCGATCACCGGCACGCGGTGCTCGGCGCACCAGGCGACCGCCGCGCGCACCTGCTCGCTCGTCTCCGGACGCACCAGCGCGAGAGGTCTGCCGTACGGCGCCCACTCCGCGTCGTCGTGGGCATAGCTGGCGAGCACGTCGGGGTCAGTCACCACCAAGTCTGCGCCCACGGCAGCGACCAGCGCGGAGAGGTCGGTGTCGGCCCGCGTCGGGGGGAGGGTTGCGTCGTCTGCCATACCGCCAGTATGGCGACCGGTGCGCGGTGGCAGGCTCACCCCATGGGCACTGATCATTTCAACAGCAAGGCGGCAACCTGGGACCAGGATCCGGACAAAGTCGTCCGGGCCGCAGACGTTGCGGCGGCGGTGGCCGCCACCGTCCCGCTGGGCTCGCAGACCCGGCTCCTGGAGTATGGCGCGGGCACCGCCCTGGTGAGTCAGGCGTTCGGGGACCAGGTGGGCAGCCTGACCTTGGTCGACAACTCCTCCGGGATGCGGGCCGTGATGCTCGACAAAGTCGAGGCGGGCACCCTGCCGCCCGGGACGCGGATCTGGGACCTCGACCTGGAGCACGACGTGCCAGCCCCCGCGGAACGCTTCGACGTGGTCGTCAGCTCACTGGTGCTGCACCACGTCCACGACCTGGCCCGCGTGCTGTCCGGTTTCGCCACTCTGCTGCAGCCCGGTGGTTGGGTTGCGATCGCGGACCTGGACACCGAGGACGGCTCCTTCCACTCGAACACCCACGACTTCGACGGACCTCATGGCTTCGACCGGGCGGCGCTGACCGCAGCCTTGGAATCGGCAGGCTTCGTCGAGGTGAGCGTCGTGAACTGCACGACGATCACCAAGGACGAGACGGACTATCCAGTCTTCCTCGCCACCGCACGGCGACCCTGAGCCAAACGCCACCGCGCCAGGGCCTTAGCCAACGACGAGCTGGCGGCCCCAGGGGACCGCCAGCTCGTGGATCGGGCAGACGTGCTGTCGGGACGCTAGTAGAGCAGGTTGGGCAGCACCAACACGATCTGCGGGAAGATCGAGAACAACACGATCGCCAGGCTCAGCACGAAGACGTAGGGCAGCGACCCGAGCAAGATCTCCTTGAGCGGGATATGCGGCGCGATGCCCTTGAGCACGTAAAGGTTCAGCCCGACCGGTGGGGTGATCAGACCCATCTCCATGTTGATCGTCATGATGACACCGAACCAGATCGGATCGAATCCTTGCGCCAGGATCATCGGCAGCAGGATCGGCGTGGTCATCACGATGATGGACACCGGGGGCAGGAAGGCACCCATGACGAGCAGCACCAGGTTGATCAGCAGCAGGACGACCCAGCGATTCAGGTCTGCGTCACTGACCAGCGTAGCCAGGTCCTGGGGGACCCGTAGATAGCTCAGCACCGTCGCGATGACCGCCGAGAACGCGGTGATCATCAAGATCATCGTGCTCTGGTTGGTCGACTCCAGCAGCACATTCATCAGCTGCTTGCCGGTCAGGTCGCGGTAGAGAAGGGTGACCATGATCCACACCAGCAGGGCGCCGATGGCCGCCGCCTCGCTCGGGGTGGCGATGCCGCGGTAGAGCACCACCAGCACCAGACCGATGAGCAGCGCGAACGGCAGTGTCTTGGCCAGGCTCATGAACCGGAAGGCCCAGGTATAGGTGCGCTCCTGATGTGCCTCCCGGGCCTCGACCAGGCTGGAGACATGCTTGGAGAGGCGCCGGTCCTCCATGGTCTGCGCGATGTAGATCCAGATGCAGAACATCACCGCCAGCACGATGCCTGGCAAGATTCCGCCGGCGAAGAGCTGACCGATCGACTGCTCCGCGGCGATGCCGTAGAGGATCAGCGTCACGCTCGGGGGGATAAGGATGCCGAGCGTCCCGCCAGCGGCCACGGCACCCGTGGCGATCCGGTCGGAGTAGCCGCGTTTCTCCATCTCCGGCACCGCGACCCTGCCGATAGCGGCAGCAGTGGCCGCGCTTGACCCGGTCAGCGCGGCGAAGAGGGTCGAGGCGGCGACCGAGCTCATCGCTAGCCCGCCTCGGACCCGGGACAGCCACGCCTCGCCAGCCTCGAACAGTTGCGTGCTCGCCTTGGAGCCACCGAAGAGGTTGCCCATGAGCACGAACAAGGGGATGGCGAGGAGGCTGAAGTCGTTGACTGAGTCGAAAGTCATCTTGCCGAACAGCTCGAGCTGCGCGGGACCGAGGAAGAGGAAGATGGACAGCAGAGCGGTGATGGCGAGCGCGAACGCGATCGGCATACCCAAGAAGAAGAGCACCATCGCCATCAGACCGATGATGCCGCCTTGGGCCAGTGAGCTCATGAGCGCTCCCCTTGATTCTCGGATCCGTCGGTCGTGGAGCGCCTCCCGGCATGGGGCGGCGGGTCGTGCTCGTGGAGCGCTGCCTCTAGCTCGAGGTCAGCCATGACCTGGGCGAGCTCGCTGGTGCCGGACATCATGGACACCTTGGACAGGGGAATCTTGCCCATCAGCCCGAGGACTGCCTCGATGATCATCGCGATGAACTGCAGCGCCACCAGCAGCATCCCCATCGGCAGGATCGCGTAGGCGATCCACAGCGGGAACCGGAAGGCCGTCGCCGATTTGTAGTTGAAGAGATACGCCTCCTGCCAGTTGTTGAAGGAGGTCCAGAAGACCACCAGCACGACGCCAATGCACAGGAGCGCATTGATGATCCGCATGATCAGCTGAGGTCGCTGTGGCAACGCGTTGATAGCCAGGTCGACCCCGACGTGGGCATGGTGCTTGAGGCCGTAGGCGGCCCCGACGAAAGTCACCAGCATCATCAGGTAGATCGTCGACTCGGTCTGCCAGATCGTCGGCGCCTTGAAGAAGTAGCGGGTGACGACGGCGTGCGTGGTGATCAGGGTGGCGGCCACCAAAGCGATGGCCGACAACCAGCCGGACGCCTCAGAGAGCCAACCGACCCACCGCACGATCCTTGGCGGCCGGTACTCCTCCTCGACTGGCGCGGAGGTCGCGCTCACCGTCCCTCGCGAAGCTTCAGGGCCAGGTCGAGGAACTTCTGGCCACCGTCGACATTCTTGGCGTAGTCGTCCCACTGCTTCTTGGCCAGCGGGAGCCAGGCCTCAAAGTCGGCGTCGCTCATGGTGACGACATCGACACCGGCATCCTTGAAGATCTTCTCGACCCGGGCGTCGTCCTCCTGGGATGCAGTGTAGGCGTACTCCTGCAGGTCCTTTCCGACCTTCAGCACGGCGTCCTGCTGCTCGGCGCACAACTTGTCGAACGCCTCGGTGGTGACGACGAGAGGCTCATACATGAACCAGAAGGTGTGGGTGGTCGGCGAGGTGAAGGACGTCACCAGCTCCTGCAGGTTGTAGGACGCGAACGACCCGGTCGAGGTGACCGCGGCATCCAGGATGCCGGTCTGCATCGCCGTGTAGATCTCCGAGCTGGGCAGCGAGGTGATGCCCGCGCCAGCGTCCTCGAGCATGTGCTCGACGTAGGTCCCGGCGGCGCGCATCGTCATACCACCCTTGATGTCATCGGGTCGCAGGATCGGGTCGCCCTTGACCCCGATGGCTCCGGCATTCCATACGTCGGTCAGCGCGACGAGGCCGTTCTCCTTCATGTGCTCATGGACTGCCTGGCCGATCTCGCCGCTGTCCCAGGCCTTGGCCTCGTCGTGGCTCTGCACCAGGGCAGGCATCAGGGTGATCGACCACTGCGGGACACGCCCTGAGGCATAGTCGAGCGGGAAGACGGAGGCGTCGATCGCGCCGGTCATCATCGCGTCGTACTGCTCGGTCGCCTTGGACAGCGTGCTGTTGGGGTAGACGGTCACCTTGACCTTGCCGTCGGTCTCCTTGTCGACGCCTTCGGCGAACTTCGTGGCGATCAGGGCGCGGAAGTCGCCGTCCTCGGCGGCGGGCTCGGGCCACTGGTGGGAAAGCCGCATCGCGACGTCGGTGCACTCACCAGCGGCAGCATCGCCGGTGGCCGCGCCGTCGCCGGTGCCCGTGTCGGTCTTGGTGCCGGAGCCGGGGGCGCAGGCGGTCATGCTCAGTGCGGTGGCCATGGCTAGCGCCGCCGTGAAGACGCGGGATCGAGTGGGGGTCATTGGTCTCTCCTGAGGGGGTGATGGCTGGTTCTTGACAGGGATGGGGATGCACTGCGGGGGGAAGGAACGCTCAAGGGTATGTCGTGGCGGCACCCTGCCGGGCGATGTCTCCTTGGTCTGCGGGCACAGGGTCTGGAGGTCACCTCATCCGCCGGTAGCGATCCTGGCGGGCAGCCAGGCGTTCGTCGCGCGGCTGCGCGAGCAGGTCGCGCAGGTGGGCGGCGGTGGCACCGGCGATGCGGCGACAAAACTGTTCGGGCTCTTCTGCCGCGTCGGGTCGTTCCGGGACGATCTCGTCGACCGCGCCCATCGCGACGAGATCGACCGCGCGGATGTGGTGCGACTCGGCCATCTGCGCGGCCTTGCTGTCGTCGCGGTAGACGATGGCGCTGGCCCCTTCGGGAGGAAGCGGGGCGATCCAGCCGTTCTCCGCGCACACGGTCCGGTCAGCGGGCAGGAAGGCGAGTGCGCCGCCGCCCGTGCCCTCACCCAAGATGATCGAGACTACCGGGACCTCGACGGTCGCCAGGCTGGCCAGGCACCGAGCGATCTCGCCCGCCATGCCGCCGTTCTCAGACTCCGTGGACAAGTCCGCCCCCGGAGTGTCGATGACGGTGATGAGGGGCAGGTCGAGCTCTTGGGCCAGCGCAAACCCACGCTGGGCCACCCGGAGCGCGGCCGGACCGAGCGAGGAATCTTCCTGAGCCTGACGGTCCTGACCGACGAGCACGCAGGAGACGCCGCAGAAGCGTGCCAGGCCGAGGATGACAGTGAGGTCGGACTCCCCCGACCCAGTGCCGCGCAGAGGGATGAAGGTGGTGGTGGCATGCGTGAGCAGTTCACGCAGCCCGGGTCGGTCGGGCCGCCGGGTCGCTTCCACCGAGGACCACGCTGGGCGCGCATCGTCGACGGACCCGTCCGAGTGCTCACCGACGGGTTCCTGGGGCGACATGAGCACCTCAAGCGCCGCGATCGCGACGGACCGCAGCTCGGGCAGCGGCACGATGCCGTCGATAATCCCTCGCCGGGTGAGATTCTCCGCGGTCTGGACCCCTTCAGGGAAGGACTCTCCCTTGATGATCTCCCGCACGCGAGGCCCGAGGAAGCCGATCAGGGCGCCCGGCTCAGCGACCGTGAGGTGGCCGAGCGAGCCCCAGGATGCCAGCACCCCGCCGGTGGTGGGATGGCGCAGGTAGACCAGGTAGGGCAGCCCGGCGCGTCGGTGCGCTGCGACTGCCTGACCGATCTTGACCATCTGGACAAAGGCCGGGGTCCCCTCCTGCATCCGGGTGCCTCCGGAGGAGGGTGAAGCCAGCAGGGCAAGCCCCTCGGCGGTGGCTCGTTCGAAGGCCAGGGTCAGCCGCTCACTCGCGGCGGACCCGATGGAGCCGGCCAAAAAGCTGAACTCCGTCGCAGCGACCGCGACCCGTCGGCCGTCGAGTCGCCCCTCGCCGGTCACGACCGACTCGTCCAGGCCGCTCTTCTGACTCGCACGAGCCAGTTGGTCGGGGTAGTCCGGCCCGGCGTCTGGCTCGCTCATCGGCACGTCCCAGGACTGGAAGGACCCCGGGTCCAGCACGGTCGCCAGCACGTCGAGCGCGTGCGGGCGAGGAGGACGGCTGGCCCTGTCGACGGTCGGCGACGGCGCAACGGTGGGCGATGGTGCAGGCGTCATCGGAGGCTGTCCTTCTCGAGCCAGGCGCGGATCTGGTCACCGTGCTGGTCCAGCAGCGGCGGACTCTGGTGGCTGGTCGGCGTCGTCTCCTCGCCGTCCGGGGTGAAGAACCGTAGTGGCGGTCCGGGCAGGTCGATCGGGCCCAGCGTCGGATGGTCGACCCCGACGATGAGGCCCTGCGAGCGCGTCTGGTCCCACTCGTAGACCTCCTGCAAGTTGCGCACCCGTCCGGAGGGGACGCCAGCGGCCTCGAGCCGCCGGAGCAGCTCGTCTCCGTCGATGGTGGCGAAGGTCGACTCCAGCAAGGTGATCACGTCCTGGCGGTGCTCCACCCGCTCGGAGTTCGTCGCCATACCTGACGCCAGCGGGTCCAGCCCGAAATCGGCGCACAGACGCTGCCAGAGACTCTCGTTGCCGCAGGCGATCTGGACGGCCCCGTCCCGGCAGTGGAAGAGGCCGTAGGGGCAGATCGAGGGATGGTGGTTGCCCTGGGCGGCAGGCACCTCGTTGGCCACCGTCCACCGGGTGCCCTGGAAGGCGTGCACGCCGACGATCGAGGCGAGCAACGAGGTCCGTACTACCTGGCCGCGCCCTGTGCGCTCGCGCTCGAGAAGAGCGGCCAGCACGCCGTAGGCGCCATACATGCCGGAGAGTAGATCCCCGATCGGCACCCCGACGCGTTGCGGGTCATCGGGTCCGGAGCCGGTCATCGACATCAGCCCGGCCTCGCCCTGGGCGATCTGGTCATAGCCGGGGCGGCCGCCCTCGGGTCCGTCATGCCCGAAACCGGAGATCGACAGGACGACCAGGCGTGGATTCAGCTCGTCCAGGACGGTGGTGGGGAAACCCAGGCGGTCGAGCACGCCGGGGCGGAAGTTCTCCATGAGCACGTCGCAGTGCCGGATCAGCTCGGTGAGGGTGCTGCGTCCTTCGTCGGACTTGAGGTCCAGCGCGATGGATTCCTTGTTGCGGTTGCAGGACAAGAAGTAGGTGGCGACGTCTTCCCCGTCGCTACCCGTCACGAAGGGGGGGCCCCAGGAGCGAGTCTCGTCTCCGCGCTGTGGTGCCTCCACCTTGATGACGCGGGCGCCGAGGTCAGCGAGCATCATCGCCGCGTGCGGCCCTGCCAGCGCCCGGGTGAGGTCGAGCACCGTGACGCCCTGAAGCGGGCCATCGTGGACAGGCTGTGTCATGCGGCACCTTTCGAAGTGGGTCAGTGGCTTAGCCTCTAGTCAACCAGACTGCTTTGTCAATAGACTGCGCTCATGAGTCCACGCGGCAGGGGCGTCCGGGGTAGACAGCTGGCGAGTGCCGGCGACCCCGAGCACAGCGCTACGACGACCGTCCCGGGTCGGATGATGCGGCCACGTCTTTACGAGCAGATCGTGGAGGAGCTGCTCACCCATATCCGCCGGGAGAAGCTGCATGCCGGGGACAAGCTGCCTCCCGAGCGCGACCTCGCGCAGGCCCTCGGCGTGAGCCGCGCCTCCCTTGCCCAGGCCCTCGTCGCGCTGGAGGTCGTCGGTGTGCTGCAGGTCCGGCACGGCGAAGGGGCGGTGATCCTGGAGGCCGCGCCCCCCCATGGCGCGCTGCTCGCGGCGGTTCGTCAACATCAGGACACGCTGCCGGACATCATCGACGCCCGGTCCGCACTGGAGGCCAAGCTGGCGTCGCTGGCGGCCCAACGCCACGTCCCGGAGGACATGCAGGCGATCGACGACGCGCTGGCGTTGATGGAGCGGCAGGTCAACAGCGGTGAGCGGGCCCTCGAGGGGGACCGCGCCTTCCACGAGGCGGTCACGCGCGCGGGGCACTCCCGGATCCTGGCGCGCCTGATGGGCGAGATCAGCTCCTTGATCCTGGAGACCCGGATCGAGTCGCTGTCACAGCACGGACGGCCTGCGGAGTCGCTGGAGCAGCATCGCCTGGTCGCGGAGGCGATCCGCTCCCGCGACGCGATGGGCGCCGCGATCGCGATGATCCGGCACATCGACACGGTGTCCGACGTCGCCTTCCTGCGGCCGTACGAAGAAGAGCAGGACATCGCGTCAGAGGCGGGCGTGGGATGACTCACCGTGCGGCCGACAACCTGGACCTGCTGGACCACGAGAGCGCCAAGCTCCTGACCACGGTCGAGGGTTTGACGACGCAAGACCTCGCGAGGGCGACCCTGTGCACAGGGTGGACGGTCGGGCACGTCCTGACCCACTTGTCCCGCAACGCAGAGGCGCTGCTCAACCTGGTGCGCTGGGCCGTCGACGGCCAGGAGCGAGACTCCTACGCCTCGGATGCGGCCAGGACGGACGACATCGAGGCCGGCGCGGGCCGGCCACTGCAGGACATCGTGAGCGACCTCCGCTCCAGCGGGGAGCGTTTTCGACAGGAGGCCGAGCAGTTGCGCGGCCCGGCCGGCGAAGCCACCGTCCTCAGCCGCCTCGGGACGCCGGTCACCGGGGCTCAGGTCATCGCGATGCGCAGCCTGGAAGTCGTCTTCCACCACGTCGACCTCCGCGTCGGCTACACCTTCGACGACGCCGATCCCGCATGGGTGGCACGCACCATGCGCGGCGGGGCCAGGCGCTGGGACGCGCTCCCGCAGGCTCCCGGACTCACCCTGCGGCCGAGCGGACTGGCGCCTATGGACATCGGCGGAGGCGGGTCAGCGGTCAGCGGCACGGCGGGTGCCCTGCTGCTCTGGCTGGCCCGAGGTCGGGCCGATGGTCTGAGCAGCGAGGCAGAGCTGCCCTCCCCGCCGCCCTGGGCCTGAACCGCCGGATACTGGAGGCGTGCGAAGGATGAATGTGCAGATGGATACAGACAGCGGGGAGCGACCTGGTCCTGACCTGTCCATCTCTGCCCACCGGTGGCGGGCGCTGCGCCCCTTTGCCGCGGTCGCTCTCCTCGCCGTCGTCGTGGGGGGATTGGTAGCGGCGCTGACGGGACCACTGAGCTGGCCCGACGGATCCTGGGCGGCGGCATACCTCGTGCTCGTGGTCGGGGTCGCCCAACTTGTGCTGGCCGCGGGTCGGATCTGGCTTCCCGAGCACCTCACCGCCAGGCGCTCCCGGCTGTGGGCGGAGCTAGCGGCCTGGAACCTCGGCAGCCTCGCCGTGCTGGCCGGGACGATGGGGGAGTCGGTATGGGCCGTCGCGCTCGGCAGTCTCCTCCTGCTCGCGGCGCTCGCCTCGTGGGCGGAGGCGGCTCGTCGGCCGCGCCACGGGCACCGGACCGTGGCGGCGGGCTATCTACTTTTCCTCGCCTTCCTCATCCTCAGCGTGCTCGTGGGCACCGCGATCTCCGTGAGCCGCCACGCCTGAGGTGGTAGGAAGAAGCCAGAGGCAAGGAGCGCGTCGTGACGACACCCAAGGTGCAGATCAAGCGGATGTATGAAGACCCCTCGCCCGATGACGGTCAGCGGGTGCTCGTCGACCGGATCTGGCCGCGAGGCGTGAGCAAGCAGCGGGCCGCGCTGGACGAATGGTGCAAGGAGGTAGCGCCGTCGACCGCGCTGCGAAAGTGGTACGACCACGACCCGGACAAGTGGCCTGAGTTTGCCACGCGTTATCGGGCCGAGCTGAAGGAAAAGGAGCGCGCCGCCGCGTTCGACTCGCTCCGGAAGCGGGCGCGCGAGGGCAGGTTGACCCTCCTGACCGCGAGCAAGGCGAGCGAGATCAGCGATGCCGCCGTGCTCGCGGAATTGCTCAACGACTGAGACGATCGCCCTACCTACCGAGTGGAGTTATCTGGATGAGCACCTTCCCGGCCGATGATCGCTACGACTCCATGACCTACCGCCGGACCGGACGGTCCGGCCTGGTGCTGCCGGCGGTGAGCCTGGGCCTGTGGCACAACTTCGGGCACGACGTGCCGGTCGAGCGGCAGCGGGACATCTTGCGCACCGCCTTCGACCACGGCGTGACGCACTTCGATGTGGCCAACAACTACGGGCCGCCATCGGGAAGCGCCGAGGAGAATTTCGGTGAGCACCTGCGCAGAGACTTCGCCGTGCTGCGCGATGAGCTGGTCATCTCGAGCAAGGCCGGGTGGGACATGTGGCCCGGCCCCTACGGTGGCATCGGGGGATCCCGCAAATACCTGATCAGCAGTCTGGACCAGTCGCTGCGGCGCATGGGACTGGACTATGTCGACATCTTCTACCACCACCGACCCGACCCGCAGACCCCGCTGGAGGAGACGATGGGCGCGCTGGACCAGATCGTCCGCAGCGGCCGAGCGCTCTATGTCGGCATCTCCTCCTACTCCGCGCAGCGCACCCGCGAAGCGGCGGCCATCCTCGCCGACCTGGGAACCCCGCTGCTGATCCACCAGCCGTCCTATTCGATGCTCAACCGCTGGATCGAGACTGAAGGCCTGGTCGAGGTGCTCGACGAGCTTGATGTGGGGTGCATCGCGTTCTCACCGCTGGCGCAGGGGATGCTCACCGACCGCTACCTCGACGGAGTCCCGGAGGACTCGCGCGCCGCCCAGAGCAAGTCCCTGGGGAGGGGCATGCTGACCGAGGAGGCCCTGGGCCACATCCGCTCGCTCAATGACCTCGCCCGCGAGCGTGGACAGACGCTGGCCCAGATGGCGCTGGCGTGGGCGCTGCGGTTGCCCCAGATCACCTCCGTCCTGATCGGGGCCAGCAGCGCCGCGCAGATCAAAGCCAACCTGGGCGCCCTCGCCAACCTCGACTTCTCCGATGAAGAGTTGAGCGCGATCGAGGCGCATGCCGTCGACAGTGGCGTCGACATCTGGCGGGCTGCCCGCAAGAGCGACGGTCGCGACTGACCCGCGACCGGCCTACGCACAGCATGGGCAACTCACCACATTGCTGACAGGCAGAGGTCGGGCAGGGCAGGATTGGGAGCAGGCTCAGAACCTCACGTAAACTTCCGAGAAGTGGAAAATAACATCCATGAAACGGAAAGTCAGGAGTGTCCATGTCATCAGCACCACACCCCAGCTCGACGACGACCCCCACCGACTCGCCCACCGACTCGCTCGTCGCTGAGCTCACGGCTGACCTGGATCAGCGGCTGGAGGCTGCCGATGCAGATCTAGTCAGCCAGTTCCCCGGGGATGTCGCCAGCCGCCAGCCGATCCACACGGTCTATATCCCGGCGGACCGCTATGCCGACGACGTCGTGGCGCTCTGGGGCCAGCAGGCCCAGGCCGCGCTCACCGAGCACCACGACCTGCTTGCCGGCCTGCTCGGCGAAGACGTCGCGAAGGAGGTGCTGCCGCTGGTTGCCGCCAAGCTGGCGAGCGAGCCGATCGAAGACCTGCGGATCGACTTCGAGGACGGCTTCGGCGACCGGGGTGACGAGGCTGAGGACGTCGCCGTCGCCACCGCCAGCGCCGCCCTGGCCCGCTCGCAGCAAGGCGGCACCTGCCCGCCCTTCACCGGGATTCGGTTCAAGTCGTTCGAAGCGCCGACGCGGGCGCGCGGCATCCGAACCCTGACCACCTTTATCGGGGGCCTGCTGCACTCGGGTGGGAGCCTGGAGGGGTTCGTGGTCACCTTCCCCAAGGTGACCAGCGTCGACCAGGTCGAGGCGATGGTCCACGCCTGCGACCGCATCGAAGAGGCCCTCGGGCTGCCGACGGGGTCGATCCGTTATGAGATTCAGGTAGAGACTCCGCAATCGATCCTCGGTCCCGACGGCTCCGCGCTCGTGGCTCGGATGATCCATGCCAGTGCTGGGCGGGCTACCGCGCTGCACTACGGGACGTATGACTACTCCGCGTTCTGCGGGATCCCGGCGCCCTACCAATCGATGGAGCACCCCGTCGCCGACCAGGCCAAACTGGTCATGCAGGCTGCGGCGGCGGGCACGGGCGTCCGCCTCTCCGACGGCTCGACCAATATCCTGCCCATCGGCTCGCCGGAGGAGGTCCGCACCGGTTATGCCCTGCACCTGCGGCTGGTCCGGCGCTCGCTGGAGCGCGGCTACTACCAGGGGTGGGACCTGCACCCCGCGCAATTGCCCAGCCGGTTCGCGGCCACCTACGCGTTCTACCGGGAGAACTTCGCTCCAGCCGCGCTGCGGCTGCGCAACTATTTGTCCAAGGCGCAAGGCAGTGTCATGGACGAGCCGGCGACTGCTCGCACACTGGCTGACCTCGTCGTGCGTGGCTTGGACTGCGGCGCCTTGCTGGCTGAGGAGGTGCAGGAGGCCACGGGAGCGGAAGCGCAGACCTTGATCGATTTGGCTCGCCCTCTCAGGGTGTGACCAAATCGATGTGGGGAATTGTGGCCAAGGCCTTGACGGCGGCCCACGATTGCCCCTAGTCTTCCAACATCCGGGAAAGTAATTCCACATCGCGGACAACACACCACCACACAGACAGTGAAGTCTCACCGCGGAGGCGAGCTGTCGAAGGAGCGTGAACCAGATGGCCATCGTCCTCGGGACCAACAGGTACGGCAAGTCCGAGAACCGCGTCGTGCGGATCAACAAAGACACCGACCGTCACGAGATCCGCGACATGAATGTCTCCACTTCCCTCTACGGCGACTTCGAGGAGGCGCACACCTCCGGGGACCAGGCCAACATCCTGCCGACGGACACGCAGAAGAACACGTCCTTCGTCTTTGCCAAGACCGTGGGAGTCAGCTCCATCGAGGAGTACGCCCAGGCTCTCGGCAAGCACTTCCTGGAGGCGGCCCCGCCAGCCACCCGTTCGCAGATCCGTGTCCAGGAGTACGCCTGGGACCGGATCGTCGTGGACGGCCAGGAGCACGACCACAGCTGGGTCCGCCGTGGCACCGAGACCCGCACCGCCGTGGTGACCGTGGAGGGACGTGGCGACGACCAGCAGGTCTGGGTCCTCTCCGGGCTGGAGGACCTCACCGTCCTCAAGTCCAGCGGGTCCGAGTTCCAGGGCTACCTCAAGGATCAGTACACGACCCTGAAGGAGACCACCGACCGCGTCATGGCCACCTCGCTCACCGCTCGGTGGCGCTGGAGCGACACCGAGGGCGTCGACTTCAACGCGGTCTACGACTCGGTCAAGGCGCTGTGCCTGGCAGCTTTCGCCCGGCACTACAGCAAGGCCCTGCAGAACACCCTGTTCGTCATGGGCCAGGACGTCCTCGAGGCGCACCCGCAGATCGCCGAGATCCGCTTCTCCGCACCCAACAAGCACCACTTCGACTACGACTTGGGTCAGTTCGGGCTGGAGAACAACAACGAGGTCTTCATCGCGGCCGACCGTCCGTACGGCTTGATCGAAGCCACCGTGACCCGCGACGACGCAGCCGAGGCTGGGCTGGCGTGGCAGGACGCCCGCAGCTTCGTCTGAGGGCTAGCACGACACCGTTCAACGCACACCGAGGAAGGCCAGATGTCCGGACAGTTCCAGGATTTCAATGCTCTCGATGACGGGCAGGCACGCCGCCTCCTCGCGAGTTGCCTCGATGTGCCGCGATGGGTCGAGGAGGTCAACGCGGGTCGACCCTATGCCGACCGTGCCAGCCTTCTCGCTGCCGCCGACGCGTCGGCGCGCACCCTGAGCCCGGAGGAGTTGGACGCCGCACTGGCGGGCCACCCTCGGATCGGGGAGCGCGCCGGCGCCGGTCACAATGCCACGGCGTCCTCCCGGGAGCAGGCCGGGGTCGACGCGCGCGATGACGAGGTGGTGGCCCGGCTCGCGGACGGCAACGCCGCCTACGAGCAGCGCTTCGACCGGGTCTTTCTGATCCGCGCCGCAGGACGGTCCGGGGAGGACATCCTCGCCGAGCTGGAGCGGCGCCTGCGTCACGACGACGACACCGAGCGTGCCGAGGTCGTCGACAACCTCCGGGAGATCACTCTCCTCCGACTCGAACAGGCTGTGTAAGCACCTATGGCAACTCTGTCCACCCACGTCCTCGACACCTCCCTGGGCCGCCCCGCCGAAGGTGTCGCCATCGTGCTGACCACAGTGGCCGGCGAGGAGCTCGGCTCGGGGGCGACCAACGCCGACGGTCGGATCGGGCGGATCGGTCCCGAAGAGCTGCCGGCCGGTGACTACGTGCTGACCTTCGCCACCGGTGCCTACTACCTCGCCACCGGGCAGCAGGGCTTCTATCCCAGCGCCTCGGTGACCTTCACCGTGGCGGAGGGCAGCGAGCACTACCACGTGCCGCTCGTGCTTAACCCGTTCGCCTACTCCACCTACCGGGGCAGCTGAACTCCTGCGTGCACGGTGACGGGTCGCGGCTTGACGCGGCGACTACTTCTTCCCTACACTCTCACATAACGGAAACATATTTCCACGATGTGAAAACTCGAGACTGACGACGAACCAGTGAAAGGCAGATCCCATGAGCGACCAGCCACACACCCTGCGCTATCTGGCCAACTGCTCGATGCTCTTCACCGAGGAGCCGCTGCTGGAGCGGCCGCGCGCCGCTGCCGCGGCAGGCTTCACGGCGATCGAGTTCTGGTGGCCCTGGCCGGACAACCCCACGCCTTCGCAGGAAGAGATCGACGCCTTCGTCACCGCCGTGGATGATTCCGGTGTGCAGCTCGTCGGGCTCAACTTCTTCGCCGGTGAGCTGACTGGGCCGGTGGATGCGGGTGTGCTGTCGATCCCCGCGCGGTCACAGCAGTTCCGCGACAACATCCCCGTCGCAGTAGGCATCGGGGAACGGCTCGGCGTCCAGGCCTTCAATGCGCTGTATGGCGTGCGGGTGGATGACTCCACGCCCCAGGAGCAGGACGCGCTAGCCCTCGAGAACCTCGGCTTGGCCGCGGAGGCGGCAGCCCGCATCGGCGCCACCGTCCTCGTGGAGCCGGTCAGCGGTCCCAAGCCCTACGCCCTGCGGACTGCCGCCGACACGATCGCCGTGGTCGACGCGGTCCGGGCCGCCGGCCACGACAACGTCGGCTTCCTCAACGACCTCTTCCACCTGGCCAACAACGGCGACGACCCCGCCGCCGCGGTCGCGGCCCACACCGATAAGACGGCGCACGTGCAGATCGCGGACTACCCCGGCCGCGGCGAGCCCGGCACCGGCGAGCTGGACCTGGACGCGCTCCTGGCCCAGCTTCAGGAGCAGGGCTACGACGGCTACGTCGGCCTGGAGTACAAGCCGACCACCACCACCACCGACTCCCTAGCCTGGCTGCCTACCGCCCGCCGGGCCTGACCACCGACCCCCTCGCAAGGAGACCTTCAATGGCACGCATCGCCTTCATCGGCCTCGGCATCATGGGCAGCCCCATGGCCGTCCACCTGCAGAACGCCGGCCACGACGTCGTCGGCTACAACCCCAGCCCCGAGAAGACTCGGCCGCTCGTGGACGCCGGCGGCACGGCCGCGGAGAGCACCGCGGACGCCGTCAAGGACGCCGAGGTCATCGCCGTCATGGTCCCGGACTCCCCGGACGTCGAGGACGTCCTGATCAACGGGATCTTCGGCAACGCCCCCGAGGGTGCGCTCATCATCGACTTCTCCAGCATCCGCCCCGACGTGACGACCGCCTTGGCCAAGCAGGCCATCGAGCGCGGCTACCGCATCCTGGATGCCCCGGTGTCCGGTGGTGAGGCCGGCGCGGTCAACGCCAAGCTCTCGATCATGGTCGGCGGCAGCGCCGAGGACTTCGCCGAAGTCGAGGACATCTTCACCACGGTCGGCAAGACTGTCGTGCACGTCGGTCCGAACGGCGCCGGCCAGACGGTCAAGGCTGCCAACCAGCTCATCGTCGCCACCAACATCCAGGCGGTCGCCGAGGCCCTGATCTTCCTCGAGGCCTATGGCGTCGACACCGAAGCAGCACTGACCGTGCTCGGCGGCGGCCTCGCCGGCTCGGCCGCCCTGGAGCAGAAGAAGCAGAACATGCTCACCCGCTCGTTCGAGCCGGGCTTCCGCATCGACCTGCACCACAAGGACATGGGCATCGTCACCTCCGCCGCCCGCGAGGCCGGCGTGGTGCTGCCCGTCGGTGCGCTCATGGCCCAGCTGATGGCCTCTGCACGCGCCAACGGTGACGGTGGCCTCGACCACTCCGGGCTGCTGCGGGGCGTCGAGCGTCTCAGCGGTCAGACCCCGGCCTGACGCACACCTTCCCCCCTACCCGCTCCCGTCCCATCGAGGAGCACCCAATGCAATTCAAGGAGACGACATGGCGTTGATGACAGCAGCTGAAGCTGCGGTGGAGATCCTGAAGAAGGAAGGGATCACCAACCTCTTCGGCCTCCCCGGCGCAGCGATCAACCCGTTCTACAAGGCGCTGGAGACCCGAGGCGGTCTGCACCACACCCTCGCGCGCCACGTCGAGGGTGCCTCGCACATGGCCGAGGGCTATACCCGGGCCAAGCCCGGCAACATCGGCGTGTGCGTGGGCACGAGCGGTCCCGCCGGCACCGACATGATCACCGGGCTCTACTCCGCCAGCGCGGACTCCACCCCGATCCTGTGCATCACCGGTCAGGCGCCGGTCGCCAAGCTGCACAAAGAGGACTTCCAGGCCGTCGACATCGCCTCGATCGCCAAGCCGCTGACCAAGATGGCAGTCACCGTGATGGAGCCAGGTCAGGTGCCGGGCACCTTCCAGCAGGCCTTCCACCTCATGCGCTCCGGACGTCCCGGCCCGGTCCTGATCGACCTGCCGATCGATGTCCAGATGGCGCAGATCGAGTTCGACATCGACACTTACGAGCCGCTCCCCGCCTACAAGCCGGCAGCGACCCGCAAGCAGATCGACAAGGCCCTCGACATGCTGGCCGCCAGCGAGCGCCCGTTGATCGTGGCCGGCGGCGGGATCATCAACGCGGACGCGGCCGACCTGCTGGTCGAGCTGGCCGAGCTGACCGGGGTGCCGGTCGTGCCGACCCTCATGGGTTGGGGCACCCTGCCCGACGACCACGCGCTCAACGCCGGGATGGTGGGCCTGCAGACGAGCCACCGCTACGGCAACGAGACGATGCTCGCCTCCGACTTCGTGCTCGGCATCGGCAACCGCTGGGCCAACCGCCACACGGGTGACCTCGAGACCTACACCGAGGGCCGCACCTTCGTGCACGTCGACATCGAGCCGACCCAGATCGGTCGCGTCTTCTCCCCCGACTTCGGCATCGTCTCCGACGCCAAGGCTGCCCTGGCGCTCTTCGTCGAGGCCGCGCGCGAGCGCCAGGAAGCCGGTGCGCTGCCCGACCGTGGTGAGTGGGCCGAGTCCTGCCGCGACCGCAAGCGCAAGCTGTGGCGCAAGACCAACTTCGACAACACCCCGATCAAGCCGCAGCGCGTCTACCAGGAGATGAACCGTGCCTTCGACCGCACGGTCCGCTATGTCTCCACCATCGGTCTGTCACAGATCCAGGCAGCCCAGCTGCTCCACGTCTATGAGGACCGCCACTGGATCAACGCGGGCCAGGCCGGCCCGCTGGGGTGGACCGTGCCCGCGGCGCTCGGCGTGGCCACCGCCGCGCCGGAGGACACCGTGGTCGCGATCTCTGGCGACTACGACTTCCAGTTCATGATCGAGGAGCTCGCCGTCGGGGCGCAGTTCAACATCGGCTACATCCACGTCCTGGTCAACAATGCCTACCTCGGCCTGATCCGTCAGTCCCAGCGCGGGTTCGACATGGACTACCAGGTGCAGCTCTCCTTCGAGAACCTCAACAGCCCCGAGCTCGGTGGCTACGGCGTCGACCACGTCAAGGTGGCCGAGGGACTGGGTTGCAAGGCCATCCGGGTGACCGATCCCGAGGAGATCTTCTCCGCACTGGAGAAGGCCAAGGCCCTCAAGGACGAATACAAGGTGCCGGTCATCGTCGAGATCATCCTGGAGCGCGTCACCAACGTCTCCATGGGTGCCTCCATCGCGAACGTCACCGAGTTCGAGGAGCTGGCCAACGGCGGAGAGGACGCGCCGACGGCACTCTTCGCCAACCTGGACTGAGACCCGGTATGACGTCGGGCGCGCCAGCAGGCACGGACGTGGCGACCTGGTCGACCGTGTCGTCACCGAAAGAGGCACGATAGACCCCATGGACGATCCCCTGCGCAACACCGCCGAGCTGGACCTGCTGGTCCGCGCCCCACGAGCCATTGTCGCCGGTCAGGAGCAAGCCGTGGCCGTCGGCGTCAAGGACGGCCGCATCGTGACGGTCGCGCCCCTGGACGCCGACCTCTCGGCGACCCAGGTCATCGAGCTCGCTCCCGACGAGGTCCTCCTCCCTGGGCTGGTCGACACGCATGTGCACGTCAACGAGCCAGGTCGGACCGAGTGGGAGGGCTTCGCCTCCGCCACCCGTGCCGCGGCGGCCGGCGGCGTGACCACGATCATCGACATGCCACTCAACTCCATCCCCTCGACTGTCACGCTCGCGGCGCTGCGCGAGAAGCAGGAGGTGGCGCGGGACCAGGTCAGCGTCGACGTCGGCTTCTGGGGCGGCGCCGTCCCGGACCACCTCGGTGACCTAGAGGCGCTGCACGAGGCGGGCGTCTTCGGCTTCAAGTGCTTCTTGGCAGACTCCGGCGTCGAGGAGTTTCGACACCTGGAGCCGGAGCAGTTCACCGAGGCGATGACCGAGACCGCTCGGATCGGGGCGCTCATGATCGTGCACGCCGAGGACTCTGGTGCGTTGGCCGCGTCCACCCCGGCGGCGGGCGTCGGCTACCGGGACTTCCTTGCCTCCCGACCCACCCAGGCCGAGGACATCGCCGTGCAGCGCGTCATCGACGAGGCGCGCCGCACCGGGGGACGTGCCCACATCCTGCACCTGTCGGCGGCGGACGCGCTGCCGGCCCTGAAGGCGGCGCGTGCCGAAGGCATCGACCTCTCGATCGAGACCTGCCCTCACTACCTCTCGCTCTGCGCCGAGGACATCCCCGATGGTGCCACGCAGTTCAAATGCTGCCCGCCGATCCGCGAGCACGACAACCAGGACCAGCTGTGGGCGGGCCTGGTGGACGGCGACATCGACATGATCGTGACCGACCACAGCCCTTCGACCGCAGATCTCAAGCATTTTGAGACCGGCGACTTCGGCACCGCCTGGGGCGGCATCGCCTCGGTCCAGCTGGGGCTCGCTGCCGTGTGGAATGAGGCGCGCGGGCGCGGCATACCTCTCACGAGTGTCGTCTCGTGGATGGCGACCGCCCCCGCCGACCGGGTCGGGCTGACCCACAAGGGTCGGATCGAGATCGGCGCTGACGCCGACCTCGTCGTCTTCGCGCCCGAGGAGGAATGGGACGTCGACGTCGCCAAGCTCAAGCACAAGAACCCCGTCTCCGCCTATGCCGACCGCCACCTGACGGGCAAGGTCCGCCAAACCTGGCTCCGCGGGACCCTGATCACCGACGATGGCGCGCCGTTCGGCGCCTTCCTTCAGAGAGGACAGTCATGAGCACCACGCCCGCACCGCGGCGCTTCGCCACCCCCCCGGGAGGTCTGCCACCGCAGACCCAGCTCACCACCGACCGGGCGGTGTTCACGGAGGCCTACGCCGTCCTCCCGCACGGGACGATGACCGACATCGTCACCAGCCTGCTGCCCTTCTGGGACGACACCCGGCTGTGGACGATCGCGCGGCCGTTGTCCGGCTTTGCCGAGACGTTCTCGCAGTATGTCGTCGAGGTCGCCCCCGGCGGCGGCTCCGACCGGCCCGAGCTCAATGAAGGCGCAGAGGGCGTGATCTTCGTCGTCGGGGGTGCGCTCACCCTCACCCTCGACGGCACCGACCACGAGCTGGCCGAGGGTGGCTACGCCTACCTCCCCCCCGCCGCTGACTGGACGTTGCACAACACCAGCTCGGAGGTCGCGACCTTCCACTGGATCCGCAAGGCCTACGAGGTCGTCGACGGCCTGGACGTGCCGGAGGCGTTCGTCACCAACGAGGCTGACGTCGTGGCCGTGGAGATGCCCGGCACGAACGGCGCCTGGGCCACGCAACGCTTCGCGGACCCCAACGACGTCCGACACGACATGCACGTCAACATCGTGAACTTCGAGCCCGGTGGCGCGATCCCCTTCCCCGAGACGCACGTCATGGAGCACGGCCTCTATGTGCTCGAGGGCAAGGCCGTCTACCTGCTCAACGACGACTGGGTCGAGGTCCAGGCCGGCGACTTCATGTGGCTGCGGGCCTTCTGTCCCCAGGCCTGCTACGCCGGCGGTCCCGGCCGGTTCCGCTACCTGCTCTACAAGGACGTCAACCGGCACGCCAAGCTGCCCTACTGACCAACTTTCACCAAGCGGAAGTCATTTTCCGCAAACTTCTTCCTCAATCGATCTGGGTGGCGTAACCTGTCCAGAGAGCACCGAGGATTGTCGTTCGCCTGGACAACCGGCAATCTGGAGACACGAACCAGGATCCCAGCGGCCAGCGCCGGCCGCCGGGACGAGCCCCGCCCGGGGTAGGAGTGAGAGCATGACAGTAGAGACCTCCGAACACATCGCCAGGCTGACGGTGAACGGCAAGGACGCCTCCATGGCGGACGCGACACCGCATACGACGGCTCTGGACTGGTTACGTAACAAGGGGTTGACCGGCGCGAAGGAGGGTTGCGCGGAGGGCGAGTGCGGGGCCTGCGCGATCATGGTCGCCCGCCCCAGCGCGACCCCCGGGGTGGAGACCGAGTGGGTCTCGATCAACTCCTGCCTGGTCCCCGTGGCAGCCCTGGACGGACAGGAGATCGTGACCGCCGAAGGCTTGGGCACGCCCACAGACCTGCACCCGGTCCAGCAGGAGATGGCAGACCGGGGCGGATCGCAGTGCGGCTACTGCACGCCAGGATTCGTCACCTCGATGGCGGCCGAGTACTACCGGTGGGGGCGCGGCACCAAGAACGACCCCCTGCAGATCGGCTCGCGGCCCGCAGCGCCTGCGGACGCGCACGCCGGTGATGCCGAGCACGGGCCTAACGGCTTCGACCTGCATTCGCTGTCCGGCAACCTGTGCCGCTGCACCGGCTATCGCCCGATCCGGGATGCGGCCTATGCCCTCGGGGCGCCGCCGGAGGGCGATCCCTTCGAGGCGCGCCTGCATCAGCCCGCTCCCGGCCCCGCCGCGACGCGGATCCTCGCCGATGGCGCCGAGTTCGTCCGTCCCGCGAGCCTGGACGAGCTCCTCGAGCTGCTCGCCGCGCGTCCCGAGGCCATGCTCCTAGCCGGCTCGACGGACGTCGGAGTCGAGCTCAACATCCGCGGTTCAAGGCCCCCGTTGGTCGTCGCCATCGACCGTCTCCAGGAGCTGCGCGACTTCGAGGTCGGGCCGGAGGAGGTCCGGATCGGCGCCGCGCTGACGTTCTCCGAGATCGAAAAACTTCTGGACGGGCGTGTCCCCGTGCTGGATGAACTGTTCCCGCAGTTTGCCTCCCGGTTGATCCGCAACTCCGGCACGATCGGCGGCAACTTGGGGACTGCCTCGCCGATCGGAGACTCCCCACCTGTGCTGTTGGCGTTAGAGGCCTCGTTGCTTCTGGCTGGGCAGGGTGGCGAACGTCTCGTCCCGCTCGCTGATTACTTCACCGGTTACCGCCAGTCCGTGCGGGCGCCGGAGGAGCTCATCAAGGAGATCCGGATCCCGCTGCCCATCGCCCCGATCACCGCCTTCCACAAGATCGCCAAGCGCCGCTTCGACGACATCTCCAGCGTCGCGGTCGGCTTCGCCCTGGACATCGTCGACGGTCGGGTCGCCGAGGCCCGGATCGGGCTGGGCGGGGTGGCCGCCACCCCCATCCGTGCCCTGAAGACCGAAGCTGCCCTGGAAGGAACTGACTGGACCCAGGAGAGCGTCGCCGCTGCGGCCGCGATCCTCGGGGCCGAAGGCACCCCCATGTCGGACCACCGGGCCAGCGCCCCCTACCGCGCCGCCATGCTCGAGCAGTCTCTGCTCAAGCTCTACGCCAAGACCCTCACCCTCGAGGAGAACGCCTCATGAGTCAGCTTTCAGAGCGCCCAGCACAAGCTGTCGTCGGCGTCGCGACCCCGCACGAGTCGGCCGCCCTCCACGTAACCGGCCGTGCCCTCTACACCGACGATCTGTATGCCCGCACCAAGGACCTGCTGCATGCCTGGCCGGTCCAGGGGGTGCATGCGCACGCCACCATCACAGCGCTGCGAGTCGAGCCGGCGTATGACGTCCCAGGGGTCGTCCGCGTGCTCACCGCCGCCGACGTGCCGGGCATCAACGACTCCGGGGTCAAGCACGACGAGCCACTCTTCCCCGACGAGGTCCGCTACTTCGGCCAGGCCGTGTGCTGGGTCCTCGGCGAGACCGCAGAGGCCGCGCGTCGTGGTGCCGCGGCCGTCGAGGTCGACTACGACGTGCTGCCCTCGCTGATCTCCGTCCACGAGGCGATCGAGGCAGACAGCTTCCAGGGCGCCCAGCCGACCCTGGAGCGCGGCGACCTGGAGGAGGGGTTGGCGGCGTCCACCCACGTCTTCAGCGGCGGCTTCGACTTCGCCGGCCAGGAGCACTGCTATATCGAGACCCAGGCGGCCCTAGCCACCATCGAGGACAACGACCAGATCTTCATCCAGAGCAGCACGCAGCACCCCACCGAGACGCAGGAGATCGTCGCGCACGTGCTAGGGGTCTCCAGCAGCCAGGTGACCGTCCAGTGCCTGCGCATGGGTGGCGGCTTCGGCGGCAAGGAGATGCAGCCGCACGGGTATGCCGCGGTCGCCGCGTTGGGCGCCACCCTCACCGGGCGCCCGGTCCGGGTCCGCCTCACCCGCAACCAGGACCTCACCATGACCGGTAAGCGGCACGGTTTCGTGTCCAGCTGGCGGGTCGGCTTCGACGACGAAGGCCTGGTGCAGTTCCTGGAAGCCACGCTCACCTCGGACGGTGGGTGGAGCCTGGACCTGTCTGAGCCGGTGCTCGGCCGGGCGTTGTGCCACATCGACAACGCCTACTGGATCCCCAACATCAAGGTCGTCGGCCGAATCTCCAAGACCAACAAGACCTCGCAGACTGCGTTCCGCGGCTTCGGCGGCCCTCAGGGCATGCTGGTCTTCGAGGACATCCTGGGCCGCTGCGCCCCGCTCATGGGGCGCAAGCCGCACGAACTGCGCCGACTCAACTTTTACGCCAACGGCCAGACCACGCCCTACGGTCAGCCGATCACCGAGATCGAGCGCCTCGAGCAGGCCTGGGACCAGGTGTGGACGTCGGCCGACATCGAGGCCCGACAGGCCCAGATCGAGGAGTTCAACCAGAGCCACCCGGACACCAAGCGCGCGCTGGCCATCACCCCGGTCAAGTTCGGGATCTCCTTCAACCTGACCGCCTTCAACCAGGCGGGCGCCCTGGTGCACGTCTACAAGGACGGCTCGGTGCTGGTCAATCACGGCGGCACCGAGATGGGCCAAGGCCTGCACACCAAGATGCTCGCGGTCGCCGCGACGGCGCTGGGCGTCCCGCTGGCCAAGGTCCGCCTCGCCCCGACCCGGACCGACAAGGTGCCCAACACCTCGGCGACCGCAGCTTCGACCGGCGCCGACCTCAACGGTGGCGCGGTCAAGGCGGCCTGCGAGCAGATCCGGGACCGACTGGCCCACGTGGCCTCGCGCCTCCTGCACGTCCCGGACGCCGACATCCGTTGCGCAGACGGGGTTGTCAGCGGACTCGGCACGGACGCGACCGTGACCTGGGAGGAGCTGGTCAACACGGCCTACTTCGCCCGCACGCAACTGTTCGCGGCCGGTTATTACCGGACCGAGGGCCTGCACTGGAACTCCCAGATCTTCCAGGGCAGCCCGTTCAAGTACTTCGCGCACGGCGCCGCCGCCGTCGAGGTCGAGGTCGACGGGTTCACCGGCGCCTATCAGACCCTGCGGGTCGACATCGTGCACGATGCCGGCGATAGCCTCTCGCCGCTCATCGACCGCGGTCAGATCGAGGGCGGCTTCGTCCAAGGCTCTGGCTGGCTGACGCTGGAGGACCTGCGCTGGGACGAGAGCGACGGCCCGCAGCGCGGCCGCCTCGCGACCCAGTCCTTCAGCACCTACAAGATGCCGAGCTTCTCGGAGATGCCGCCGGAGTTCAACGTCCACCTGCTGGAGAGAGCGCACAACGAGGGTGGCGTCTATGGCTCCAAGGCCGTCGGCGAGCCGCCACTGATGCTCGCCTTCGCGACCCGCGAGGCGCTCCGTCAGGCATGCGCGGCCTTCGGCCCGGTGGGCATGGGCGTCGAGCTGGACAGCCCGGCCACGCCCGAGGCGGTCTTCTGGGCACTGCGGGCGGCACGCACCGGCCACAGTGCCGAGGACCTCGTCGAGGGCGCGCCTGGGGTGCACCCGCCCGATGCCGACGCGGACGCCCCGGAGCGCCTGCCGGAGTCCGAGGTGGCGGTGCGCGAGCTGTCGCAGGCCTGAGCATGTTGTGGCTTCGAGCGGTGGAGATGCTGCGCTCCCAGCGGCAGCCTGGCGTGCTGGTCACCGTCACGGCGGTGCGCGGCCATTCCCCACGCCACGCGGGCGCCAAGATGGTCGTCGGAGAGCACGACACCTGGGACTCGGTCGGCGGCGGCAACCTGGAGATGGTCGCGATCCAACGCGCCCGCGCGCTGCTCGCGCAGGACGCTCCGGCCCCGGTCACGATCTCCTCGCAGCTCTCTGACAAGGCGCCCTACGAGCACGGGGTGCAGTGCTGCGGTGGCGTCGTGACGATGCTCCTGGAGCCGCTGCACGTGACGCCGGTGGTGGCCATCTTCGGGATGGGTCACGTCGGGCACGAGCTGGCGCGGATCCTGGCGCGGCACGACCTGGATCTGCACCTGGTCGACACCCGTCCCGAGCAGTTGGCCGAGGCAATGATGGGGCCCTATGCGGACGCGGACGCCCGCATCCACAGCCATCAGATGCCGGTGCTGCCGGAGTTGGTGCTGGGGGGCCTCCCGGCGGGCACGCACATCCTGGTGATGACGCACGACCACGCCGAGGACTACGCCATCGTCGACGCCGCGCTGCGCACCGAGGGCCTCGGCTCGATCGGCCTGATCGGGTCTTCGGCGAAGTGGTCTCGGTTCCGGTCTCGGCTGCTCCGCGAGGGTGGCTTCGACCTCGAGGCGCTGGAGCGCGTGAGGACGCCGATCGGGCTCCCCACCGTGACCAGCAAGGAGCCGGCTGCGATCGCGGTCGGGGTCGCGGCCGACCTCCTTGGCACGTTCGCGCACCAACGCCTGAGTGCTGCACATTCGGGCTAAGGCGATCTTCCGCGGCCACGTGGCGTAGACTTCCGTCATACGGAAAATCATTCCCGTTGACAGCGCGTCTTGTGCTCGATGGAAGGTTAGGTCATGTCAGCAACAACCACCACCAGTCCCGTCAATGGCAAGACTGGTGGTCGTTCGGGAGGTGTCCAATCCCTGGAGCGTGCCTTCCACATCCTGGAGGCCATGGCCGACTCGGGCGGCATCATCGGGTTGTCCCAGCTGGCGGACAAGGTCGATCTCCCGCTCGCGACGATCCACCGCCTGGTCCGCAGCCTCGTTGACCTCGGCTACGTCCGCCAGGAAGCCAACCGGCAGTACTCCCTCGGGCCACGTCTGATGCGGCTAGCCGCGGAGTCCGGCAAGCGCATCGGAGCGCTCGCCAAACCGTTGCTGACGGAGGCGGTAGAGGCCCTCGACGAATCGGTGAACCTGGCCATCCTCGACGACGACGAGATCGTCTACGTCGCTCAGGTGCAGCCCTCACGCAACTTCATGCGCATGTTCACCGAGGTCGGCCGCCGCACCACACCGCACAGCACGGCGGTCGGCAAGGCTATCCTCGCCTCCAGCGACGACGTCGACGTCGTCGCGCTGCTCGAGCGCACCGGGATGCCCCGGCGGACCGAGCACACCCTCACCACTGCCGAAGAGTTCCTCACCGTGCTCCGTGCTACCCGGGCTCGTGGTTTCGCCATGGACGAGGGTGAGCAGGAGGTCGGCGTCCGGTGCGTGGCGGTCGCGGTGCCCGGCGCACCCCGCCCGATGGCGCTGTCCATGTCAGGGCCGACCACCCGGATGGATGATGCCACGGTCGAGCGAGGGGCCAAGGTGCTCAGAGAAGTGGCAGCCAAGCTCGCCAAGGAGCTCGGCGCCAACGACCTCATCATCGCCTGACCTCACTGGACCGGCTGCTGGAGCTCGGTCACCCACACGTGAGGACGGCCGGTGGGCTTGGCCAGATAGATCTCGCGGCAGCGTCCCCGTGGTCGCAGCCCCTGCTCGGCGACCTGGATCTCCAACGACTGCCAGGTGCCGATGATCTCGCCCAGGCTGCCGTGGTGCAGCGTGGTGACCGCCCGGGCTTCGGGCTCCAGGGTGGCGAGCTCAAGACCGGGGCAGTGGTCCACGGCCGGCTCAAGGCCGGGACGGATCGGGTAGGCAACGCCCAGCCGCAGGTCGCTGCGCGGGGGTGCGTCGTCATACCAGGCGATGGTCGGCTCCGTCCTCCTGATCCCGAGGGCTCGCAGATCACGGGACAGCGCTGCCCACAACGGCACGATCGCGTGGTCGATCTGCGTCGGATCCTCGACCCGCGTCCACCTTTGCAGCACCAGGGTCGCGGGCAGCGCCTTCTCCGTGATGGCCAGGCCGCAGCGGTCAGCCTCCTGCAGACTGCGCCGCCAAGCCGCCTCGGAGGAGTCAATCCCCGGCTCCTTGGCGAGGAGCCGGTTGAGCTCGGGGAGCTGTCGAGCGTCGTAGCCACCTGCGCCGGCGTCGGGATCGACGAGCGTAGGGACCAGCAGTGCGCGAGCGCGCAGGTCGCTCAACGTGGCCGCGCGGACGTGCCCGTGGCGTGCGAAAGCGAGGGGAGTGAGCATCCCTGTCACCTCCTGACCCGTTTTCCCTGATGTATTTTCCCCGACCTGAAAAGACGCTAGCCTCCCAGGCATGGTCGCCGCCGTCTTCGTCGCTCCCTATCTGCTCGATGCCACGGCGCGGTTCGTGCTCTCGGCAGCCCGCCTGCCCGGGGTGCGGCTCGCGGTCATCACGATGGACCCCGTCGAGAAGTTGTCGCGGGAGGCACGCGCAGCGCTGGCGGGGCACTGGCAGGTCTCCGACGCCCTCGACCCGCAGCAGCTCGTCGACGCGGTGCGCGGGCTGCGTGCCCAGCTCGGACCCGTCGATCGGTTGATCGGGGTGCTGGAGCAGCTGCAGGTCCCCCTCGCGCAGGCGCGGGACGCACTGGGGATCGAGGGCATGGACGAGGTCACGGCCCGCAATGTGCGCGACAAGTCGCAGATGAAGTCCGTGCTGAGGGCGGCGGGCCTGCCGTGCGCCCGACACCAACTCGTCTCCCGGACGCAGGAAGCCCTCGACTTCAGAGCAGAGGTCGGATTCCCCCTGGTGGCCAAGCCTCCGGACGGCGCGGGCGCCAAGGCCACCTACCGGCTCGACACCGACGCCGACTTCGCCTCGTGGCTGCGCGCGGTTCAGGCCGATCCTGGCGAAGTGTGGTTGTTGGAGGAGTTCCTCACCGGGCGGGAGCACACCTTTGACAGCGCGACCATCGACGGCACCACGATCTGGTCCTCCATCTCGCAGTATCAGCCGCCGCCCCTGGAGGTGCTGCGCACGCCGTGGGTGCAATGGACCGTGGTGCTGCCTCGTGACATCAGCGGGCCGGAGTACGACCAGATCAAGGCCGTCGGTCCGCGGACCCTGGAGGTGCTGGGAGTGCAGACTGCGTTCTCCCACATGGAGTGGTTCCAGCGGCCCGACGGGTCGGTCGCCGTATCCGAGGTCGGCGCGCGACCTCCCGGCGCCCAGCTGGCCTCGATGATCGGCTTCAGCCACGACTTCGACTTCTACTCGATGTGGGGACGACTGGTCATCCTCGACCGGTTCGAGCCGCGCGACCGGGTCTACGCGACCGGCACCGCATACCTGCGCGGCATGGGGCGTGGCCGGGTGCGTGCCGTGCACGGCGTCGAGGAGGTGCAGCGCAGGGTGGGTCACCTCGTGGTCGACGCCAAACTGCCCCGACTCGGCCAGCCGGCTTCCTCCTCCTACGAAGGGGAGGGCTTCGTCACCGTCCGGCACGAGGACACGGCTGTGGTCCGGGAGGCTCTCGACCTCATCCTCTCGGGCCTGCGGGTTGAGCTCATCGAGAACGACTGAAAGGCGTACTGCTGTGAACATCGTGATGCTCTCCCCAGGTTTCCCCCACGAGCAGGCCTATTTCACCCGGGCCCTAGCCCGGACCGGGGCCAGGGTGATCGGGGTCGGAGACCAGCCTCCGCAGCTCCTTCCCCCCGAAGCCCGGGAAAGCCTCGCCCACTACGAGCACGTCTCCCTCGGCGACGAAGCCGCGGTGCTGGCCGCGCTCGAGGGGCTGTCGCGACATACCCGCATCGATCAAGTGGAGTGCCTCTGGGAGCCGTATGTCGTGCTCGCTGCCACTATCCGTGAACATCTGGGACTGCCGGGGATGACGGTCGCGCAGGCGCTGCCCTTTCGCGACAAGGAGGCGATGAAGCAGGTGCTGGACGCGGCGGGCATCCGCACGCCGCGGCACGCGGCCGTCTCGGACGTGCACGGGGCATGGGAGGCAGCCGAGCGGATCGGCTACCCCCTCATCGTCAAGCCGATCGATGGTGCCGGCTCTGCGGACACCTACCGCGTCGACTCCGCGCAGGAGCTGGCTCAGGTGCTCACCATGGTCCGGCACGTCGCGACGCTGAGCGTAGAGGAGTTCATCGACGGTGAGGAGTTCACCCACGACACAGTGTGCGGTGAGGGTGACATCCTCTTCGAGAACATCAGCTGGTATCGACCACGCCCGCTGCAGGGACGCAGTCATGAGTGGATCAGTCCGATGACGATCGCCCTGCGCGACATCGAGGACGAGCGACTCGCCGGGGGTCGGGCGATGGGTAAGGACGTGCTGAAGGCCCTTGGCTTCCGCACCGGGTTCACGCACATGGAGTGGTATCTCAAGGGGGACGGCGAGGTCGTCTTCGGCGAGATCGGTGCCCGGCCGCCGGGTGCCCGCACGGTCGAGGTGATGAACTATGCGCTGGACGGGGACCTGTACACGACCTGGGCGCAAGCCGTGGTCACCGGCACGTCGGCACCGATGAAGCAGCAGTACAACGCGGTGAGCATCTTCAAACGGGCCCAGGGCGCTGGCCGGATCACCCGGATCGAGGGGCTGGAACAGCTCGTCGCGCAGTTTCGGCCGAGCATCTGCGTCGTCGACTTGTTGCCCGTGGGGGCGCGCCGACGAGACTGGCGGGCGACCTTGCTCTCCGACGGCGTGGTCATCCTGCGCGACCCAGACCTCGATCGACTGGTCGCGATCAGTGACCGGTTCGCGCAGGATCTGCAGCTCTACGCCGGATGAAAGACCTCGACCCCGGGCGTCGCAGGAAGATTGACGACACCCGGGGGAGGGTCCAGACGAGCCCGCCTAGGGGAGCTCGAAGGTGTTGACCTCGCCGAAGCCGGGGCACATCGCGCACGTGGTGACGTAGGCGGTGCCCTGCCGGATCGCCACGCCATAGGGCGCGGTCAGCCCGTCCACGACGGCTGCGTGCTGCGTCGCCCCAGGGGTGATGGCACGCAGCGAACCGGTCGGCAATCCCTCCGGCGGCTCGTTGAGCAGGCCCACGTCCGAGAGCTGCACGGCATAGAGCTGCTTGCCGGACCACGCGAGGTCGGTGACATTGGTCAGCCCGGTCGCGTAGACCGTCGGCGTCTGGCCCTTGCGGACCATCCAGATCCGGGCGGAGCCGGGAGCGAACGGGAAGCCGGTCAGCTCGCTGACGAAATAGGCCCCGTTCGGGCCCTTGGCGACGGCGGTCGGCACCGACTGCATGGGTATCTTGAAGTCGCCGACCAACGGGGGTGCCTGCACCCACTGGTCACCGAAGACCGCGAGGGTGGAGACCTTGTCACCGACCGTCTGGAGCAGGTCGTTGCCGCCCGCGTCCGTCGCGATGTAGCGGTTGCCCTGGCGGATGACGGAGGTCGGGTTGGAATCGAACCACTTTCTCGGGTCCTCGGGGTCGGCCGGTCCCTGGTGCGGGTTGGCGTCGTTCTCGTAGGCGGCCAGGTCGGCCACCATGGCCGGCGCCGCGCCACCCTTGGAAGTGACCAGCGTCCCCAGCAGCGCGCCGGCCTCGCCGAGGGTGTCGCGATCGGCCGGGTCCCCACCCAGACCCATAGCGACTGCCAGGCGGTCGAACGTCTGCGCGGAGACGTCAGAGGGCCCGGTCGCGGCGAAGCCCCCCGGTCCGGCGAGCGACGGCAGACCGATGAGCACTCGCGACTGGACGCCGGACTTCTTCATCAGCTTCGTCACCGACCCGGTCGAGCCCAGGCAGGCCACTCCTTCACCGCCCTCGATGCAGGGGCCGTCGCCGCCGAGCCCTGCCTCGGCGACGTAGAGACTGCCATCGGGAGAGAAGGAGAGGCCTCGGGGGTTGTTGAGCCCGGTCGCCACGGTGTTGTCGGCCGAGTCTGGACTTGCGGCGATCGCCACCGGAATGGCGGTCGTCATCGCAAGTCCGAGAGCGAGCGCGCCCATGGCCAGTGTGCGGGTCGATCGATGAGTGCTTGACACGGTTGTTCCTTTCCCTGCGCGTGTCCGTCGGTGGGCACGACTCACCTTGCAGTGTCCTGCGCTCTCCCACTCCTGTAAATAGGGCAACTGCCCTATATGGCTGGGTGGGGCACACGGCTGGGCACGTGCGGGAGAGCGGCTGGGCGAGCGAGCGGCGGCATGGCGACCACATACTTGCTCATGACCCGACTGCGCACCGTCACGCCCGAGTCCCCGGGCTGGACCCGGCGTCGTGCCGGCACCGGCTTCACTTACCTGGACCACGCCGGCGAGCGGCTGCGCCCCGAGGACGTGGAGAGGGTCAAGGCGCTCGCGATCCCGCCGGCGTGGACGCAGGTGTGGATCTGCCCGGTCCCCAACGGGCACCTCCAGGCGGTCGGCACCGATGACGCGGGGCGGCGGCAGTACCTCTACCACCCGGCGTGGCGGGAACGGCAAGACGAGCTCAAGTTTGGCCGTATCGAGGAGGCAGCCGCCGCCCTTCCCGCAGCTCGGCGGCGTGTCGGCACCGACCTAGCGCGGGAGGGTATGCCGTTGGAGCGCGCCTGTGCAGCGGCGGTGCGGATGCTCGACCTTGGCTACTTCCGCATCGGGCACGACGTCTACACCGACGCCAACGGGAGCTTTGGGCTGACGACCCTGGAGCGCCGGCATGTGCGCGCGGTCGCCGGCGGTCTGCGGTTCAGCTTCGAAGGAAAAGGGGGGATCGCGCAGGAGTTGTCGATCGAGGACGAGCAGGTGCGTGCGGCGATCGCCGTGATGCGCAGGCGGCGCACCGGCTCGGTGCGGGTGCTGGCGTTCAAGGACGGTCGGCGCTGGCACGACCTGGAGGCCACGCACGTCAACGCCTATCTGGCCGACCTGTTCGAGGGAGAGCTGACCGCCAAGGACTTTCGCACCTGGCACGCCACGGTGCATGCCGCCGTGTCGCTGGCCAGCTCACCGGAGCCGGGCGACACCAAGACGTCGCGGCGGCGGGCGATCAAGGAGGCGGTCCAGGAAGTGTCGGACTATCTGGGCAACACGCCCACGATCGCCAAGGGTTCCTACATCGACCCCCGCGTCATCGACAGATACGAGTCAGGGGTGACGATCACCGTCCCCTCCGCCACCGGCCGCACGCCCGCGACGAGGCAGCGCGCGATCGAGGAGGAGGTCCGCTCGTTGCTCTCCTGAGGCCTGGCCCACCACTGCGAGCGCATCAGTCACAGCCGTGCGGCGAGCTCGACGCCCTGCCGGATGGCACGCTCGGCATCCAGCTCCGCGGCGACCTCAGCCCCGCCGATCACGTGGGCACCGGGGAGCTCCTCCGCTAGGTCGCGCACGGACTCCTGCCCTGCGCACAGCACGATGGTGTCGACGTCGAGGAGCTGCGGCTGCCCGTCCACCAACAGGTGCAGGCCGGCGTCGTCGATCCGCTCGTAGGTCACGCCGGTCAGCTGGACGACTCCGGCATCGCGCAGGTTGATCCGATGCGCCCAGCCGGAGGTCTTGCCCAGCCCCGCCCCGATCCGTGTTGTCTTGCGTTGCAGCAGCCAGACCGCACGAGGCGGCACGGGCAGGTCCTTCTCGGTGAGCCCGCCACGGTGGACTGCCGGGTCGGCCACCCCCCACCTCGATTTCCATCCCGCCAGGTCCGTGTCGACATGCGTGAGGAAATGGCTGACGTCGACGCCGATGCCACCGGCACCCACCACCGCGACCCGCGGCCCGGCGCGCACCTGCCCAGCCAGCAGGTCGGCATACGTCACGACACTGGGGTGGTCGACGCCGGGCATCGCCGGGACGCGCGGTCGCACTCCGGTGGCGAGCACGACCTCGTCGAAGCCTTCGAGGTCTGCGGCCGTGGCCGGGGTGCCGAGCCTGACCGTTGTCCCCAGCACCTCGAGCCGTCGTCGGAAGTAGCGCAGGGTCTCGCCAAAGTCGGCCTTGCCCGGGATCCGCATCGCATAACGAAACTGACCACCGAGCTCCGCACCCGCCTCGAAGAGGGTGACGACGTGCCCACGTTCGGCTGCCGCTACCGCGGCCGACAACCCGGCCGGGCCGGCTCCGACGACGGCGACCTTCTTGACCTGGCGGGTCGGGCCCAGCACGAGCTCGGTCTCCCGACCCGCGCGCGGGTTGACCAGGCACGACGCGCGCTTCCCGACGAAGACGTGGTCGAGGCAGGCTTGGTTGCAGGCGATGCACGTATTGATCTCATCAGCACGACCAGCGCTCGCCTTGGCGACGAACTCCGGGTCCGCCAGGAACGGCCGCGCCATCGACACCAGGTCGGCGCTGCCGTCGGCGATCAACTGCTCGGCCATCTGCGGGCTGTTGATCCGGTTGGAGGCAGACACCGGGACGCCGACCTCCCGGCGGAGCCGAGCGGTCAGGTCTGCCCAGGCTCCTTGCGGCACCTGGGTGATGATCGTTGGCACCCGCGCCTCGTGCCAGCCGATGCCGGTGTTGAAGATCGAGACGCCCACCTCCTCCAGGCGCTGCGCGAGCTCGACGACTTCCTGCCAGGTCTGGCCGCCCTCGACGAGATCGATGAGCGAGATCCGGTAGAGCAGGAGGAAATCCTCGCCGACCGCCTCGCGCACGCGGCGCACGACCTCGACCGCCAGGCGCATCCGCTTCTCCGGGGTGCCGCCCCAGGCGTCCGTGCGGTGATTGGTCCGCGGCGCGAGAAACTGGTTGAGCAGATAGCCCTCCGACCCCATGATCTCGACGCCGTCATAGCCGGCCCGCTGGGCCAGCCGCGCCGACCGCGCGAAGGCGGTGGCCGTCCGATCCACGGACCGCGCGGACATCTCGCTCGCCGAGAACGGCGTGATCGGCGACTTCGAGGCAGAGGCGGACACCGCAAACGGGGTGTAACCGTAGCGACCGGCGTGGAGCAGTTGCAGCGCGATCTTGGCGCCGTGCTCATGGACTGCGGCGGTAAGGCTCCGATGCCGGCGCGCAGTGACAGCGCTGGTCAGTTGCGCGCCCAGCGGCGTGAGCCAACCACGAATCGTGGGCGCATAGCCGCCGGTGACGATCAATCCCACCCCGCCGCGCGCTCGCTCCACGAAGTAGGCGGTGAGCTCGCTGTGATGCCACGGTCGATCTTCCAACCCGGTGTGCATCGAGCCCATGATGACCCGGTTGCGCAACTGCCCGCCGAGGACATCGATCGGCGAGAGGAGATGCGGGTAGGCAGAGTCGCTGGTCACCGGGCCGATGCTACCGATGGGTCACCCGCGCTGGGCCAGGGTCCGGGGTTCCTGCTGGGGGATGGCCACGATTGCGCCGATGACCAGGACCCCGGCCGAGAAGACGAGCCCGGAGGCCAGCCCGCCGAAGCGGTCGGCCACCAGCCCGGACAGCCACGGGCCGAGGGTCTGCCCGAGACCGAAGGCGATGGTCGTGAAGGCCAGCGCGGAGGTCCATTGTGCCGTCGGCAGCAGGCGCCGCACCCCGACCGTCATCGCGGTCACCGCGGATAAAAAGGTCCCGCCGACAACGATCCCAGACACGAAGAACGCCCACGTCTGCGGCACGATCACCGGCAGCACGGTCCCCGCGGCGAGCGCCAGGAGCACGACGGTCATGGACCGCGAGCCGCCGAGGCGGCCCAGCAGCCGGGCCCACGCGAGGACCCCACCGACCGCGGCCAGGCCGAGCACGACCCAGAAGGCCGCTGTGGTGCGCTGCCCCACCCCCTGCTCCTGCAAATAGGCGACCACGAAAGTGAGGTAGGCGATGTAGCCGAGCCCGAAGCAGGCATAGGACGCGGAGAGCCACCCGATGCTGCGGCGGCGCCAGCTGCGCTGGTCCAGGGCTGGCTGCTCGGGGTCCTGGGTATGGCGAAGCGCCAGCCCCGCGACGACGGTCGCCAGGAGGCCCATGCCGGCCAGCATCACCCAGCCGAGTCGCCAGCCGGTCCCGCCGGTCTCGTCGAGCACCCACGGGACGACGAGCCCGGCGACCGTCATGCCAGCGCCGGTGCCGGCGTAGTAGATCCCCAGCATGACCGCGGCGCGTCCTGCCGAGCCCTTGGCGCCGGCCGCCGCGACGAGCACCGCCCCGAGGACGAACGCCCACGCGCCGCCGATCCCAGCCAGGAGGCGCATGGTCAGGAGCACGCCATACACCGTGCTCACCGCGGTCAGGAGCACCGAGACGGTGGTCAGCGCGCAGCCCAGCAGGAAGGCGCGTCCGGTCCCGATCCGTCCAGCCAGCTGCGCCGCGACCAGCGCGCCGACGAGATAACCGATCGCGTTGGCCGTGTTGAGTACGCCGGCCTGGGAGTAGGTCCAGGACAGCTCCGCGCGCATCGGTGGGAGCAGCAGCGCATAGGCGAAGCGTGCCAGCCCCAGCCCGACGAACGGCCCGGCCGACAGGGCGACGGCGACCAGGACGCGGTCGGGATGGCGCGACATCGTGGGCGACCTCTCAGACGAAGGCGCTGAGGCCGGTGACGGACCGTCCGACGAGCAGAGACTGGACCGTGTCGCTGCCCTCGTAGGTGTAGACCGCCTCGATGTCGGCGAAGTGGCGGGCGACGTGGTGGTCCAGGAGGATCCCGTTGCCGCCGAGCAGGTCCCGGGCCGTGCCGCACACCTTGCGTGCCGCTCGACCGCAGTGCAGCTTGGCCATCGCCGCGTGCTCAAGGGTGCAACGACCTTGCGCCTCGAGTTGGGACATCCGCGCGCACAGCAGCTGCATGGAGGTGATGTCGGTGACCATGGCCGCGAGCTTGTCCTGGATGAGCTGGAAGGAAGCCAGCGGATGCCCGAACTGCTCCCGGCGCAGGGTGTAGCCCAGCGCTCCCTCGTAGGCGGCGACGGCGTGGCCGACGGCCTCCCAGGCCACCGCCTGCCGGGACTTGCAGAGGACCTTGTTGGTGTCGGAGAAGGTGCGTGCGGAGGCGAGCCGCGCGTCGCCTGGGATCCGCACGCCGGTCATCGTGATGTGTGCTTGGATCACGCCACGGTTGGCGATCTTGCCGGTGATCGGCTGCGCCTCCCACCCCTCTCGCTGGCGAGGATCCTCCACGACGAAGCCGCCGACGTCACCCTCCTCGTCGCGCGCCCACACCACCACCAGATCGGCGACCGTGCCGTGCCCGATCCAGCGTTTGGCGCCGTCCAGCACCCACGAGTCACCGTCCCGCCGGGCGGTGGTCTCCAGGCTGACGACGTCGGAGCCATGATTCGGCTCGGTGAGTGCCACTGCACCCAGACGGTCGACCGTCGCCATCGAGGGGAGCCAGCGCTCACGCTGCTCGTCGTTGCCTAGGAGCTGGATCGAGGTCATCGCCAACCCCGAGTGGACCGCGTTGCAGGTCGCCAGCGAGCCGTCCGCGCGAGCGAGCTCGAGGGCGATCATGCCCTCGGCCAGTGGCGACACGCCGGCGCAGCCCCAGCCCTCGAACGAGGCGCCGGCCACCCCCAGCTCGCGGTAGACGTCGACCATCCGGGTGTCGAACTCGCCCCGCTCCCAGTAGTCGCCCGCGATCGGCACGACCCGCTCGTCGCACACCGCTCGGACCTTGTCGCGCAGTGTTCGCTCGGAGTCGCTGAGCAGGTCATCCAGATGCATGAAGTCAGTGCCTCGGGCCAGGCCGAGATCAGAGCCGTCGGGAAGTTCACTCACCCCGCCATTGTGTCCTGTCAGCCGATGCGGCGGGACGACGGCCGTACGATTTGGGCATGCCGAGCACCTACATCGTCGAGCGGTCCACCACCATCTCGTCTTCTCCGCACAGCGTCTACGAGCAGATCGCCGACTTCCGGCAGTGGCCAGGCTGGTCCCCCTGGGAAGGCCTGGACCCGCAGATGCATCGCGTCTACACCGGTGCCGATTCCGGTGTCGGTGCGTCCTACGCCTGGTCCGGCAACAAGAAGGCCGGGTCCGGGAGCATGGTCATCGTCGAGGCCGAAGAACCGTCCAAGGTGCGGATCGACCTGGTCTTCGAAAAGCCGTTCCCAGCCAGCAACGACACCTGGTTCACGATCATGCCCGACGGCGCCGGGTCGCGCGTGACCTGGACGCTGACTGGTGTGTTGACCCGTGGCCTGAAACTGATGGGCGTCTTCAGGTCGATGGACACGATGATCGGCCCCGACTTCGACAAGGGCCTGGCCCAGCTCAAGGAGCTGCTGGAGATCCGCGTCTCCTGAGTGGAGCGCGGCTCACCCGGGCCACGGGCACTGCTGACCAGCGGCCCACTCCCAGGGCGGGTCCTCCCCGACGAGGCCGTCGACCGACTCCCGGAGCAGGTCCGCGTGCCCGGTATGACGCCCGTACTCCTCGATGAGGTCGCAGACCAACTGGCACAGGTTGGCGTGCTGGCCAGAGGCATCGCTGGCGGCGACCCGTTGCGACATGCCCCCGTCGTTGAGCGCGGACGCCAGCCGTGCACGGCTGCGCAGCACGGCAGCGTCGTAGAGCGTGTAGAGCTCCTCGGGGGAGTTGTCGCCCGCGGAGACG
>NZ_JAUNVI010000019.1:0-18575 GCF_030537745.1 Ornithinimicrobium sp.
CCGGTCAGAGCCCGAGCACCGCGCGGGCGATGAGGAAGTAGACGATCAGCCCGGTCCCGTCGACAAAGGTGGTGATAAACGGCGCGCTCAGCACCGCCGGGTCCACCCCGACGCGGCGCGCCAGCAACGGGATCAGGCCACCCGCGCTGGCAGCCATCGTGCAGATCAACACCAGAGACGCCGAGAGCACCACCGCGATGTGCCAGTCCGTCATCCACGCCGCGGGCCCAAAGGCCAGCGTCGCCAGGGTGACCCCGAGCAGGAGCCCGACCATGCATTCACGACGCAGCACGCGCCATACATCCCGGGGGCGGACCTCCTCCAACGCCAGGGCTCGGATGACGGTGGTGGCCGCCTGGGCGCCGACGTTGCCACCGGTGCCGATCAACAGGGGGACGAAGAGCGCGAGCGCAACCACCTGCGCCAGGGTGTCCTCGAAGTAGTCGAGCACGTTCACCGTCAGCGCGGCCGCCAAGATCAGGAACAGCAGCCAGGTGATCCGGCTTCGCACGAGCCGCCACACCGACGTCGCCAGATAAGGACGGCGCAAGGGGTCTGTGCCACCAGCGCGGGCCGCGTCCTCATGCTCCTCGTCGAGCAGGATTCGCATCGCGTCATCGACGGTAAGCACGCCCAGCAGCCGCCGCTCGGCGTCCACGACCGGGACGGCCAGAGCGCCGTGGGCTCGCACCGTCCGAGCTGCCTGCTCCTGGTCCTGCGTCGCTTGCACCGTGATCGGCTCCGACATCAGGTCGTCGATGATGGCCTCGGGGTCGCTGGCCAGCAACCGCCGCAGTGACATCACCCCGACGACGACGCGACCGTCCCCCACCACCGGCAGCATGTAGATCGTCTCGGCCTCCTCCTGCCCTGCCTGGACCAGTCGGAGGGCCCGCCCCACCGTGGATCCGCTGGGCAGGGCCAGGACCTCCGGCGTCATCCGGCGTCCGACCGAGTCCGCCGGATAGCCGAGCACCGCCAAGGTCATCCGGCGCTCGTCGGGGTCAAGGCCATGCAGCAAGCTGCGAGCCACCGAGGCGGGCAGCTCCTCCAGGAGGGTCACCCGGTCGTCCGGGTCCAGCTCCTCCACCAGCGTGGCCACGTCGCGGGAACGCAGCTGGCTGACGAGCTCGCCCTGCAACTCTGGCGCCAGCAGCTCGAAGACGCGCACCGACAGCGCCTTGGGGAGCATCCGGAAGGCCACCGCCCGGTCGTCAGGATCCAGGCGTTCCAGTTCATCGACGAGAGTCGGCAGATCCAATGACAGCAGTCCCTGCCGCATCGTCCGAAAATCTCCGGAACGCACCAGTTCATCGAGCCGGATATCCACCGTTCACCCTCTTTCGCCACCTCGTGGGCCGACCGCCCCGGCCCACGCTACGTGCCGGGGCAGGTGGAGCGTGGGAAGAGGGTCACCAGGCGTCAGAAAGTGCCCGCGACTATAGTTGACGCAGTCGGCAATCAACCCATTCTGAGGAGAGATTTGCAGTGAGCACCTACAGCCTTCCTGACCTTCCCTACGACTACGCAGCCCTCGAGCCGCACATCAGCGCCGAGATCATGGAACTGCACCACAGCAAGCACCATGCCGCTTACGTCAAGGGTGCCAACGACGCTTTGGAGAAGCTTGCGGCGGCCCGCGCCTCGGGTGATTTTGGCCCGGTGCCGCAGCTAGAGAAGAACCTCGCCTTCAACCTGGGTGGCCACACCAACCACTCGGTGTTCTGGAACAACATGTCCCCCGACGGTGGCGACAAGCCAGAGGGCGACGTCGCCTCCCTCCTCGATGAGCACTTCGGCTCCTTCGACGCCTTCCGTGGCCAGTTCGAGGCTGCCGGCACCACCATCCAGGGCTCGGGGTGGGCCGTTCTGGCCTGGGACTCCATCGGTGCGCAGCCGCTGGTCATGCAGCTGTGGGACCAGCAGGGCAATGTGCCCATCGGTCTGACCCCACTGCTCATGCTCGACATGTGGGAGCACGCCTTCTACCTGCAGTACAAGAACGTCAAGGCCGACTACGTCAAGGCGTGGTGGAACGTCGTCAACTGGGCCGATGTCAGCCACCGCCTGGCTGCTGCCAAGACGGCGACCTCAGGGCTGATCGTCCCCGCCTGACCCGCTGCGACGTCATACCGCGCAGCACCCTGAACTCCCCGGAGCGGGGCGAGGAGGACAACCTCCCTCGCCCCGCTCCGGCGTCGTTCACTAGAGTGTTCGGGATTCGTCAAGGTCGACGCCGAGGAGAGTGCTGTGCAGGTCGCGTGGTGGAGCATGATCCCCTTCGTCATCATGCTGCTCGCCATCGCGACGGCCCCCTTGATCGAGGCCACCCGCCACAGTTGGGAAAAACAGCGGGTCCAACTGCAAGTGGCGCTCGTGCTCGGGATCCCCGTCGCACTCTGGTTCCTTATCGCGGGCGAGGGTGGCGCGGTCGCGCATGCCCTGGTCGAGTATGGCCAGTTCATCGCGCTCCTGCTCGCGCTCTTCGTCGTCTCCGGAGGGATCTTCCTGGAGGGTGACCTCCGGGCCACCCCCAAGGTCAACACGGCGTTCCTGGCCGTCGGCGGCGTGCTGGCCAGCTTCATCGGCACCACCGGCGCAGCGATGCTCCTCATCCGACCGCTGCTGAACACCAACCGGGGGCGGACCAACCGTGTGCACACGGTGGTCTTCTGCATCTTCATCGTGGCCAACTGCGGCGGTCTGCTCACTCCGCTGGGTGACCCTCCGCTCTTCCTTGGCTTGTTGCGTGGCGTCCCCTTCTTGTGGACCTTCAACCTCTTCCCCGAGTGGCTCTTCGTCAACATCCTGCTGCTCATCACCTTCCTCGGCCTGGACCGTCGCTTCTACGCCCTCGAGCCGGCGCCGGTGAAGGCGAAGGACGCCGCCGAGGTCATCCCCTTGCGGATCAAGGGTGGCATCCACTTCCTCTACCTGGGCTTGGTCGTCGCCGCCGTTGCCTTCGCTCCGAGCGTGGACCTGCACGCGATCGAGTCCGGGCACGGAGCCCTGAGCGACTGGATCCCGTGGCGCGAGATCATCATGCTGTCCGTCAGCATCCTGTCGCTGAGGACCGGCGACCGCACGGCTCGCTACGTGGACAATAACTTCAAGTGGGGTCCGATCCAGGAGGTCGCGGCCCTCTTCATCGGCATCTTCCTGACGATGATCCCCGCGCTGCGTTATCTCGCCCAGGTCGCGCCCAGCCTCCCGCTCAACGAGGTCACCTTCTTCTTCTTCACCGGGGGCCTGTCTGCGGTGCTCGACAACGCTCCGACCTACCTGACTTTCTTCGAGATGGCGCGTGAGCTCGGCGGGGACCCTGCCGTCGCCGGGGTCTATGAGCCATATCTGGTGGCAATCAGCCTGGGTGCGGTCTTCTGCGGAGCCATTACCTACATCGGCAACGGACCCAACTTCATGGTCAAGGCGGTCGCCGACAGCCAGGACGTAGCGATGCCGTCATTTGGTGGATACGTCGTGCTGGCCTTCCGCTACCTGGTGCCGGTCCTGCTGGCGATGGTGCTGATCTTCATCGCGGACCCAGGGTGGGCGCACCTGCTCGGCTGGGTGCTCACGGCGCTGCTGTTGATACGCGCACTTCGCGGCTATGTGATGAGCAAGTTCGCGCTCAGTAAGGCGCACCGCTGAGCCGGGCCCTCCGCAGCCGAGCCAGGGTCAGGCCACCTCAGTCGAGCGCGTCGACGGCGTGCAGTGCCGCGAGCTCGGCCTCCATCACGTCTTCGTCATCGGCGTCGAGCCGGACGTGCGCCAGCAGGGTATGGAGAACGCGCAGAGCGGAGGAGGCCCGCTCGCCCCACGAACCCAGATAGCTGAACTGCCACCACCACATGGCCTCGGTCTCGTGACCTGCCTCGTAATGCACCTGGCCGTGGGCCAGGTCGGCGGCGATCGCGACGAGGTCTGCGGAGAGCGATCCGTCGGTGACTTCGCCGGAAAGAATCGGATCCTCCAGGTCGCAGTAGCTGTCCAGTCCGCCCAGCAGCCCGTGCAACTTCTCCCGGAGCCGTTCCAGATCATGGTCGGGACCGGCGTCCGGTTCGAATCTCTCCTCCGGCACCACGTCGACGAGCGCCCCGATGCGCGCCCCCGCACCGCACAACTGACCGACCGCGAGCAGCAGGACCGGCAGCGCCGAGTCGGGTGCCTCTCCCGACGTCACCTCAGAAAGGGCGGCAAAGTAGGCCGACACCTCTAGGTGCATTTCGTGTGCCAGAGGGCCCCAGCCCTCATCCTCCGACTCGCTCATGGCCCCACTGTAGGCGCTTACGCGCAAGGGGGGGACGTGAGTTGGCACACGCGCGGCGCGGTCCCCGAGCGCGCCTGAGACGTCTGTCCAGGCCCACCGCATACAGTCCACCCTTGTGTATGAAGGTGTGGTCCAGGACCTGATTGACGAGCTCGGCCGACTGCCCGGCGTCGGCCCGAAGGGTGCCCAGCGGATCGCCTTCCACCTCCTCCAGGCCGACCCCGAGGACATCACGCGGCTCGCGGACGCCCTGGTGCAGATCCGCGAGAAGGTGCGCTTCTGCGACATCTGCGGCAACGTCGCCGAGGCCGAGCAGTGTCGAATTTGTCTGAACCCGCGTCGCGATGTCGGCCTGATCTGCGTCGTGCAGCAGTCCCAGGATGTTGCCGCGATCGAGCGGACGCGTGAGTTCCACGGTCGCTACCACGTCCTCGGCGGGGCCATCAACCCGATCGGCGGCATCGGACCGGACGACCTGCGGATCCGCGAGCTAGTCTCCCGCCTGGCGGACAGCCAGGTGACCGAGGTCATCCTGGCGACCAACCCGAACCTTGAGGGTGAGGCGACCTCGACCTACCTGGCGCGCATGCTGGCACCGTTCGAGGGGGTCCGGGTCAGCCGGCTCGCTTCCGGCCTGCCCGTGGGCGGAGACCTGGAGTATGCCGACGAGGTCACCCTGGGTCGGGCCTTCGAGGGCCGTCGGGTGCTCTCGGAAGGGACGCCGGCCGGCCAGCCGGACTAGCCGGTCGCGCTCAGGCTGGTGACTCCGGGTGCCGTTGGTTGTACTCCCCGGCCCACTCCTGGCCTGTCATGGCCAGGATTGCGGCCATCACTTCGTCGGTGATCACACGGCGAGCGCGCCCTAGGGGGACATCCTCGAACCGTCCGGCGACCTCGATCGGCTGGCCGAACTCAACGGTGATCTTGGCGCGGCTCGGGAACTTTGAGCCGACCGGCTGGATCTGGTCGGTGCCGGTCAGGCCCACCGGGACGATCGGGCACCCCGCTTCTAACGCCAACCAGGCCACCCCCGTCTTGCCGCGGTAGAGGCGACCATCGCGAGAACGGGTCCCCTCGGGATAGATGCCAAACGCACCACCGCCCTTGAGGTGGGCCAGCGCGAGGTCCAGAGACTCCGCGGCGGCGCGTGGGTCGTCACGGTTGACCGGTATCGACCCCACGCCTGCAAACCACTCACGACTGATCCAACCCTTCACCCCGGTGCCGGTGAAGTACTCCGCCTTGGCCAGAAAGGCGACCTGCCGAGGGGATGTCAGCGGGATGACGATGCTGTCCACGAAGGAGCAGTGGTTGCTGGCCAGGATGACGGGCCCGGACGCAGGGACGTTGTGCGTGCCGATCACGGTGGGTCGCCAGATCACCTTCGCCAGAGGGGCGAGGATCGGGTGCAGGGTCTCGTAGAGCATGACGGTCCTCTCAGCCCACTGGTTCGTCGTTGATGGCGATGACGATACCGCCGAGCACGCTCTCGATGACCGGCTGGCCCACCGCTGCCGAGGACGCGAGATCATCATCGTCCTCGCTGGGAGCGTCACCCTTTGCCTGCCGTACCGGTGCCTTGGTGGCGCTGTCGCCGTCGTCGCGGCCACGGTGGCGCGGGCTCGAGCGAGCCGGTGCCGCGTCGTCCTGCTTCAGCCAGTCCGGCGCGGAGGACGTCTGCGTCTGCTCGGCCCAGCCGGGTCCGTCGCCCGTCGGACGGCGGGTCGCGCCGAGCTGCTCCGCCATGCTGGGCCCGGCGGTGTTCGCAGACGTGCGCGGATCCGGCGATCCCGCGTCCGGCTCTTCACCTTCGTCAGCCACAGTCGACGAAACCTCCGGACGTGTCCGGCCCCGGATCGCTGGTGGCGGGGTGGGAGGTGGTGCCTGCCCTTGGGTGGCGCGGGTGCGCACCCGCCCCCGCTGCGAGTGGTCTTCGACCGGCTGCGTGCCGGGGCCGGCCGGTGCAGGCTGGCTGGCGCTCTCCTGGTCCCGGGGTGCGGGCTCCGCGGAGGGAGTCGGCTGGGACCCACGCGGCGGAGCCGATTGCGACTGTGGCTCCGAGTGCGACTGCGACTGCGGCTCCGACGGTGGCTGTGGCTGTGGCTCATCCTCGTGCTGGGCGGGCTCGTCCAGCTCCTGCCCCGTGACGACCGCGTGGATGTCCACGTCTAGGCCTAGACGCTCGGAGAAGGCCTGTTTGACCGTCTCCTCGTGCCGGGTGCCCAGGAACTTGTCCACCCACCACCGGTCACCCTTGCCCAGGACGACCCGGCGGCCATCAAAGTCGAGCAGCTGCACCGTCTGCAACCCGCTCCAGGTCTGTCGACTGATGCCGTGCACGGCCTCAAGGACATCGGGCCATTGCCGACGTAGCGCGGCAGTGTCCAGCACACCCGGCGCCGGCGTCTCGGGTGAGCTGGCCGACGTCGACGCTGCTGGGACGGATGCCGCTGAGACGGTTGGCGTTGGGACTGGCGCAGGTGCGGAGCGCGAGGCCTGCGGTGGAGGTGGCTGCCGCTCGTCAGCGGCGCTGAGACGACGTTCGATGCGGTCCAGGCGCACGCCATACCCCGCCTCACCCGACGGTCCCGGGAGCAGGAGACGCGCGACCAACAGCTCGAGCATGAGCCGGAACGAGACAGCACCCGCCATCTCCGTCAACCCGTGGTTGACAAGGTCGGCGAGGCGGGACAAGCTCTCCGGGCCCTGGACCGAGGCCTGGCGCCGCATCCGGTCGATCTGGTCGTCGGGCAGCCCTGGCAGCAGTCCGGCCGCCGGTCGATCGCCGATCGCGGACAGCACGATGAGGTCGCGGTAACGCTCGAGCAGGTCTTCGACGAAGCGCCGGGGATCGTGACCAGACTCCATCACCTTGTCGACCTGCTGAAACACCGTGGCCGCGTCCCCTGCGGCGACCGCATCGACGACGGCGTCGAGGAGCTCGACATCGGTGAAGCCCAGCAACGACGCGGTGCGCTCGTAGGTAAGCCCTTCTTTACCCGCGCCGGAGATCAGCTGGTCCAGCACGGACAGGGAGTCGCGCACCGATCCCCCGCCGGCGCGTGTCACGAAGGACAGGACACCGGGCTCGAGGGCCACACCCTCCTCCCCGCTGACCTGCTCCAGGTATGACGTCAGTCGCTGCGGGGGGACGAGGTGGAAGGGGTAGTGATGGGTCCGGGAGCGGATGGTGGCCAGCACCTTCTCCGGCTCGGTCGTGGCGAAGATGAACTTGACGTGCGGCGGAGGCTCCTCAACCACCTTGAGCAGCGCGTTGAAGCCGTTGGGCGTCACCATGTGCGCCTCGTCGATGATGTAGACCTTGTAGCGCGACTGGGCAGGACCGAAGGCCGCGCGCTCGCGCAGGTCACGAGCGTCGTCGACGCCACCATGGCTCGCCGCGTCGATCTCGATCACGTCGACGGTGCCGGCACCGTCGCGGGCCAGCCCCACGCAGGAGTCGCAGGTCCCGCACGGCTCCGGCGTCGGGCCCTGCTCACAGTTGAGGCAACGGGCCAGGATCCGTGCGCTCGTGGTCTTGCCGCAGCCGCGCGGCCCGGAGAACAGGTAGGCGTGGTTGACCCGGCCCGAACGCAGCGCCTGCATGAGCGGCTCGGTGACGTGCTCCTGGCCGATGACATCGGTGAAAGTCTCGGGCCGGTAGCGACGATAGAGGGCTTTACTCACCCTCTGACCCTAACGTGGGCACCGACGGAGGCCGCGCCCGTTCCACAGGCACACTCCCGCTCGTCGGGTCGGCGCCAGACCGCTCACGGATCGAGACCACCCTGCCCGCTCGGGACAGGTCAGGCTGGGCGGACGACGGTCATCCGGTGGGCGGCCCGGGTGAGGACGACATAGAGGATGCGCACGCCGCCGGGAGACTCGGCGACGATCTGGTCCGGATCGACGACGACGGTGGCGTCATACTCCAGTCCCTTGGTCGACAGCGGGTCAGAGAGGACCACGCGGGCGCCCAGAGCCGGGACCTGCGCGAGCCGCGCGCGCCAGCGCGACGGCGCGATGACCGCCACCTGACCGTCGACCTGTCCGAGCAGCTCGGTCACCGCCTCCTGCACCGCGGACACGACGTCTTGCGAGGTGATCTCGACAGGGTCATGACCGGTCTCGCGCACCGCCTTGGGGATGTCCGCGTCGGGCACGTGCTCGCGGATCAGGTCCGCAGCCAAGGTGAAGATCTCCCGGGCGTTGCGGTAGTTCGTGTCCATGTGGAAAGACCTGCGCACCAAGCTGCCGAAGGCCTCCTCCCGCGCCGCAGCCGACTCCTCCAAATGCGACCAGGACGACTGGGCAAGGTCGCCCACGACGGTCCAGGAGGCCCAGCGACCCCGACGACCCAACATCCGCCACTGCATCGGCGAGAGGTCCTGCGCCTCGTCGATGAGCATGTGCGCATACTCCTCGCCCGACCCGATCCGACCAGCGAGCAGCTTGGTCATCGGGTCGCCGGAGATCCGCTCCGACGCCGTCGCGTCGGGGTCAGCAACCGCAGGACGCTTACCGTCCTCATCGTCCTGCGCCGCGGCAGGACGCTCCCTGACCCCGAGCCGCAGAGCGGCGAGGCCATACTGCGAGGCGTCGTCGAGCAGATCGATCTCGTAGAAGCCACGCTCCTCGCTGGGCAGGTCGACGACGTCACCGAGCCGCGCGTGCAGGTCGTCCACGAGCGCCGCGTCGGCGACCGACCACTCACCGGTGCGCAACGCCTCCTGGTAGGACTCGGCCAGCAGCCCTGCCTCGCCCTGGTCCAAGCCCCCCAGCCGGCTCACGAAGGACTCGTCGGCGAGCCACAGGAGCAGCTCGCGCGGGTCCAGCGGACGCCACCACTGGCGCATGAACGTCTCGACGTCGTTGGCGTCGGCGAAGCGGTCGACGAACTCTGCCTTCTCCCCGTGCTGCACTTGCTCCCAGGCGATTTCTGCCAAGGCCTGCACTGCCGCGTCGTAGGCACTGTTGCGGTGGTGACGGCGCAGCACCTGGCTGCGTGCTCGGTCCAGGTCACGCTGCTCGAGGCGCACCGCGTGGCCGAGGACGAAGAGGCGCAGGATGGTGGGGGCATCCGGGATCGGTTGGCGAGCCAGTTGTGCCAGGAGCGCCCGGATCCGCAACGATCCCTTGATCGTGGCCGTCGCGGGCGGATCGTTGCGCGTGGCTGTCATCCCCGCGACCACGTCGCCTAGAGAGCGCAGCGCGACGCTGTCCTCGCCGAGGGAGGGCAGCACCCGCTCGATGTATGCCGTGTAGGCGGCGGAGGGTCCCACGACCAGCACGCCGCCCCCCTCGTAGCGCCGCCGGTCGGAATAGAGCAAGTAGGCCGCCCGATGCAAAGCAACGACGGTCTTGCCGGTGCCGGGACCGCCGGTGATCTCCGTGACCCCACGGGCAGGCGCCCGGATGGCCTGGTCTTGATGCTCCTGGATGGTCGCCACGATGTCGCGCATCCGAGCACCGCGGCTGCGGGTCAGGGCCGCCATGAGCGCGCCGTCGCCCACCACCACGATGTCGTCGGGGGGGTCGGCGACCATGAGGTCGTCCTCGATCCCGACGACCTGCTCACCCTGGCAACGCAGGACCCGACGCCGGATCACGCCGAGCGGGTCGACCGGGGTGGCTTGGTAGAACGGGGCGGCAGCGGGGGCTCGCCAGTCCACGACGAGCGGCTCGTAGTCGTCGTCCCGGACACCGAGGCGGCCGATGTAGCGCACTTCCCGGGCCTGGCCCTGCGGGTCTGCGACGTCGTGCTGCAGGTCCAGCCGGCCGAAGACCAGGCCCTCGTGCTGGATCTCGAGGGAGGCCCGACGCTTGTTCGCGCTGAAGACGAGCGCGTCGCGCTCGAAGAAGCGGACCACTTCTTCTTCCCGCGGATCCCCGGTCCCGGGCCGGTCGGTCTGCCCTCGGGCGAGCCCCTCCGCGTGCACGAGATCGGTCCGCTCAGCAGCCTTGGCCAGCTCGGTGTAGACCCGGTCGACATGCTCCTGCTCGGCTGCGATCTCCGCAGCAACGACATCGTTTGTCGTGGCGCTCACTCGCTCCCTCTCCCCAGCGGCATCGTCGTGGGTCCTCGTAGGTCGTCGTGGCAGCGCATACCGGCGTGAGCCACCCCTGGCAAAGCCAATACTCTACCGGCCCCTGGGGGCCTGTGCCGACCGCTCCGCCCTACTCGACCCAGCCCCTGCGCACCGCTTGGACCCCTGCCTGGAACCGGGTGGCGGCACCGAGGTGGTCCAGGATGTAGCGGACGCGCCGCTCCACCGTCCGCACGGAGACCCCGGCCTGTCGCGCGATCACCTGGTCGCTCATCCCCGAGCTGAGCAGCGAGAGGATCCTTTGGTCCCGCGGATCGAGGGGTGCTCGGTCCCCGCTCGAGCGGCTGGCGGCCTCCACGGTGGGACCGAACGGCGTGGCGAGCTGCCAGATCTCGTCCAGGAGCTTTTCGACGGCCAGGAGGGGAGCCCGGCCACGCACCTCGATCGAGCCCTCTCCCGTGGGGTCGAAGGAGCTCAGATCGACCATCGCGGAGCGGTCGTCGCACAACGCCAGCGACAACGGCACGCCGTTGCCGACCCGGATCGCGTGCCCCTGCGCGTGGCCGCCCTCAAGGAGCGCCATCGCCAGCGCGTTGTCCAGCAGCGAGGTGTCGAAGACGATGCGGATGTCCATGCCTTTGCGAAGGCTGAGCACGGAATCGTCCTCAGCAGACCGTTCCAGGAGAAGCCGCGTCGCGGCGGAGTTCTCCAACGCCCACCAGAATCTGGTCGTGGCGACCCGGTGCAAGCCGATGAGCCGGTCCGCGATGTCCTCCGCACTGCCGAGCAGGTCAAAGTTGGGGTGGGGGTTGGGCTGGCCAGTCCCGACGGCGCGGCGCCAGATCGCCTCCACCTCCGAGGCCGTGGACAGACTCAGAGCGAGTCGACGCTCGACCTGGGAGGCATAGCGGGAGATCGCCTCCCGCGGCGGTGCGACGGACCAGACGTCGCGCTCCGTCGAGGGCAGGATCAGCTCGCGGGCGATCAGCTCGGTCATGGCGTGGTCGATCTCCGCGTCGGACAGGCCCGTCCCTCGCAGTCCCGCCCGCCCGGGCGTGCCGAGCCGCACCGCCGTGAGATAGACGCGGCCGATGAACTGCTCGAACGCTTCTCCGTGGCTCAGGTGTTTGTCCGGGATCGTCGATTTCCTGGGCGCCATACGATGCAGCATGACGGAAATACGTCAGTGACAGCAAGCCGACAAAGCGTGGCGTGACACCGGCTCCGGGATGTGGCAAAGTGGTCTCTACCGACCTCGGTCGGGCGCAGGGAAGTGTGTGTCGCCAGGCAATGCCCCCCATCAGCCTGGTTGACCCCGCCCTGTGACGTGGCCCTCCTGGGAGATACCCCCCTGCTTCCCAGGAGGGCCACACCAATTCTGCGGTGACCGGTCAACGGCTCCCATCTGCGCTGGGTAGGCTCGACCGTCGTGAAGGTTCTCTTGCTTGGAGCCGGGGCGCGAGAGCACGCGCTCGCCCTCTCGCTCGTCGCCGACCCCCTCGTCTCGACCCTCCTGGTGCTGCCCGGCAACCCAGGCATCGCCGCCATCGCCACCTGTGTGGCCGGCGACCCGACGCAAGCACAGCAGGTCCTCGAGGTGGCCCGCGCCGAGGGCGTGGGCCTGGTCGTCGTCGGACCGGAGGCGCCGTTGGTGGCAGGGGTGAGCGATGCTCTCCAGGCGGCTGGCATCCCGTGCTTCGGCCCGACCGCCGCCGCGGCCCAGCTCGAGGGAAGCAAGCTGTTCGCCAAAGAGGTCATGGAGGCTGCGGGCATCCCTACCGCAGACGCTCACAGCTGCGCCACGGCCGACGAGGTCCAGGTGGCGCTCGACGCGACGGGCTCGCCCTACGTCGTCAAGGAGGACGGGCTCGCGGCCGGCAAGGGCGTCGTGGTCACGACCGACCGCGACGAGGCTGCGGCCCATGCGGCGGGCTGCCTGGCCAAGCCGGGTGGTCGAGTCCTCATCGAGGATTATCTGGACGGCCCGGAGGTCTCACTCTTCGCCCTGGCGGACGGGGCGACCGTCCTCGCCCTCGCCCCCGCCCAGGACTTCAAGCGCCTGCGCGACCGCGGTGAGGGCCCCAACACCGGCGGGATGGGCGCCTACTCCCCACTCCTCTGGGCCGACGAGCAGGTCCCCGGCCTGGTCGAGCACGTCCTGGCCACGGTCGCACGCCCCACCATCGAGGAGATGGCCAGACGAGGTATGCCGTTTACCGGCGTCCTCTACGTGGGGCTGGCGCTCACCTCGCAGGGGCCGCGGGTGATCGAGTTCAACGCCCGGTTCGGAGATCCGGAGACCCAGTCCGTGCTGGCCCGACTGCAGACGCCGCTGGCCGGCGTGCTGCTGGCCGCAGCGCAGGGACGGTTGGCGCAGCTGCCACCCCTGCAGTGGTCACCTGAGTCGAGCGTGACGATCGTGGTCGCGGCACCTGGCTATCCCGATGCGCCCCGGACGGGCGGCACGATCAGTGGCGTGAGGAATGCCGAGGCGGTCGAGGGCGTGCGCGTCCTGCATGCGGGCACCCGTCTCGTGGATGGCACGCTGGTCTCCGCCGGCGGCCGGGTCCTGTCCGTGGTGAGCGTGGGGAAGGACCTGGCGCAGGCGCGCTGGCGGGCCTACGCCGCAGTGCACCGGATCCACCTGCAGGGATCTCATTTCCGCACCGACATCGCGCGGGCTGCGGAGCAAGGTGACGTCCTGGTGCCGGCGACGCCTCGCGCCTTACCCGCGGCCTCCCTGTCCCTGCCCGACCACGACCTCATCTACTCCGGCAAGGTGCGCGGCCTCTACGTCCCGCTGGACCCTGCGACCGGCGCACGCGAGCAGGACCGTCTCCTGCTCGTCGCCTCTGACCGGATCAGCGCCTATGACCACATCCTGGAAACGCCGATCCCGGACAAGGGCTCGGTGCTGACGCAGCTGTCGCTGTGGTGGTTCGACCAGCTTGCCGACCTGGCCCCGCACCACGTGCTGTCCGCCGACGTCCCCGCCGCGGTGGCTGGCCGAGGGGTCTACGTCAAACGCCTGCGGATGCTGCCCGTGGAGTGCGTCGCACGTGCCTACCTGACCGGCGGCGGCCTGGCGGAGTATCTGGCCACCGGCACCGTCTCCGGGGTGCCGTTGCCCCCTGATCTGGTGGACGGGTCGCGCCTGCCGGAGCCGATCTTCACGCCCAGCACCAAGGCACCGGTCGGCGAGCATGACCAGCCGATCAGCTTCGAGCAGGTCGTGGAACTCGTCGGTCCCGCACTGGCCGCCCGCCTGCGAGACCTCACGGTGGCGATCCTCGCGCGCGGCAACGAGATCGCCTCCCAGCGCGGCATCCTCATCGCCGACACCAAGGTCGAGTTCGGGATCGACCCCACTCAGCTGGGCGACGCGGCCGACAGCGACGAGATCGACTGGAAGGCAGTCGATCCCGAGGCTGTCGATCTCGTGCTGGCCGACGAGGTGCTCACCCCCGACTCCTCACGATTCTGGCGCGCCGACCAGTGGACACCCGGTCACGCCCAGACGTCATACGACAAGCAGGTCCTTCGAGACTGGCTCACGTCCCCGGCGAGCGGCTGGGACCGCGCCGGCGACGCCCAGCCACCGCCGCTGCCCGAGGACGTCGTAGCCCTGACCAGGGCGCGCTATGTCGAGGCGTTCCAGACCCTCACCGGTCATCCTTTCTCTACCCCCTGACCCAGGAGACCCGAGCACATGGCTTCGCCTCACCTGCTGACCACCTTCACCGGCGGCTCCGCCTTGTCCGACTTCCGGGCGGCGTCGCTGCTGCGCAGGCTCCAGCCCGTGGCGCCGGCGGTGATCGGGGTCTCGGCTCAGTTCGTGCACTGGGTCGCCGCGGACGCCGACCTCGACGACGCCACCCAGGAGGCGGTCGGCGCGATCCTCACCTATGGCCAACCCTGGGAGGGCGCCACGTCGGGAGAGGCCGTCATCGTCGTGGCCCCGCGACTGGGGACCATCTCGCCGTGGGCGAGCAAGGCCAGCGACATCCTGCGCAACTGTGGCCTCGCGGTGCAGCGCGTGGAGCGGGTCACCGAGTATCACCTGCGTCTTGCCGAGGGCACCGCGCTTGACGAGGCAGCACGGGCCGCCTGCGCAGCGGTCCTGCACGACCGGATGACCGAGACCGTGCTCTCCGATCGAGGGGCCGCTGGGGCACTCTTCGCCGAGCGTGCGGCCCCGCCGATGGAGCAGGTGGACGTGCTCGGCCAGGGTCGCGGCGCGCTGGCGGTGGCCAACACCGACTATGGATTGGCCTTGTCCGACGACGAGATGGACTACCTCGTCGAGGCGTTCGTCGCCCTGGGCCGCAACCCGACCGATGTCGAGCTGACGATGTTTGCCCAGGCCAACTCCGAGCACTGTCGACACAAGATCTTCAACTCTGACTTCGTCATCGACGGCGAGGTCGCGCCACGCAGCCTCTTCGGGATGATCCGGCACACCGAGGAGGTCGCCGGGCACGGCACGGTCGTCGCCTACAAGGACAACGCCTCGGTGATGGCCGGCGGCCGAGTCGTCCGCTGGCTGCCCGAAGGGGACGGCGCGGGCACCAGCCTGGGAGAGGGGTCGGGGCGCTATGTCGAGCGTGAGGACGAGGTCCACGTGCTCATGAAGGTGGAGACCCACAACCACCCGACCGCAGTCTCCCCCTTCTCTGGCGCCGCCACCGGCGCCGGCGGCGAGATCCGCGACGAAGGCGCGACTGGCCGGGGCAGCGCACCCAAGGCCGGGCTGACCGGGTTCGTCGTCTCCAACCTCCACCTCCCGGGCACCGCCGAGCCGTGGGAGGTCGACGCGCAGGATGCCCCGGAGCACGTGGCGAGCGCGCTGGACATCATGGTCGACGGCCCTGTCGGGGCGGCGTCGTTCAACAACGAGTTCGGCCGGCCGGGGCTGGGAGGCTTCTTCCGTGTCTACGAGCAGACCGTCGACGGGGTGCACCGTGGCTATCACAAGCCGATCATGAGCGCGGGGGGTCTGGGGTCGATCAGCTCGTCCATGACCGAAAAGATCCGCTTCGGCCCGCAGACCCTGCTCGTCCAGATCGGCGGCCCGGGAATGCGGATAGGCATGGGCGGCGGTGCGGCCAGCTCGCTGGCGGCGGGCGCCAACGCGGCCGCGCTCGACTTCGACTCCGTGCAGCGCGGCAACCCCGAGATGCAGCGACGGGCCCAGGAGGTCATCAACCACTGCTGGTCGCTCGGAGCCGCCAACCCGATCCTGGCCGTCCACGACGTGGGTGCGGGGGGCTTGTCCAACGCCTTCCCCGAGCTCGTCCACGACGCCGGCCTGGGCGCGCGTTTCGACCTGTCTGCAGTCCCACTGGAGGAGTCCGGGCTCTCCCCCAAGGAGATCTGGAGCAACGAGAGCCAGGAGCGTTACGTCCTGGCGATCGCACCAACGTCGTTGGACACCTTCGCTGCCCTCTGCGAGCGCGAGCGCTGCCCGTTCGCCGTCGTCGGCGTCGCCCAGAACGACGCTGGCCTGGTGGTCACCAGCACCAACTCACCCGAGCGGGACCCCGTCGACATGCCGATGGAGCTCCTGTTCGGCAAGCCACCGAAGATGACCCGCTACGCGCACCGCATACCTCGCTCCTCCCCTGCGCTCGACCTGTCCAGCCTGAGCATGGCGACGGCGCGCGACGCGGCGTATGCGGTGCTCCGTCACCCGAGCGTGGCCTCCAAACGGTTCCTCATCACGATCGGGGACCGCACGGTTGGCGGCCTGACCCACCGCGACCAGCTGGTCGGCCCATGGCAGGTGCCGGTCGCGGACGTGGCAGTGACACTGTCCGACCACGTGGGCCTCTCCGGCCAGGCGATGGCCACCGGCGAGCGCACCCCGCTCGCCGCGCTGGATGCTCCCGCCTCCGGGCGGATGGCTGTCGGCGAAGCGCTGACCAACCTGTTGGCCGCCCCGGTCACCCTCGACGGCGTCAAGCTGTCGTGCAACTGGATGGCCGCCTGCGGGGAGCCGGGCGAGGACGCGGCGCTCTACGACACCGTCCACGCTGTCGCGATGGAACTGTGCCCTGCGCTGGGGATCTCCGTCCCCGTCGGTAAGGACTCACTGTCGATGCGGACCCGCTGGTCAGAGGCGGACGGGCACGATCGTCAGGTCACCTCGCCGGTGTCACTGGTCGTGTCTGCCTTCGCGTCGCTGGTCGACATCCGCGGCACGCTCACGCCGCAGCTGCACGCCGGGTCCGAGCTCCTCCTCCTCGACCTGGGCGCGGGCCGCAACCGGCTCGGCGGATCGATGCTCGCGCAGGTGCTGAGCGACTTCGGCGACACCGTCCCCGACCTCGATGACCCGACCCCCCTCACCCGCCTCGCCGCCGCCCTGCTGGACCTGCGCTCGCAGGGCCTAGTCACGGCCTACCACGACCGCTCCGACGGCGGACTGTGGGCGACGCTGTGCGAGATGGCGTTTGCTGGCGGCGTCGGTCTCGACGTCGCGGTGCCCACCTCCGGCCAGCCGGACGACACCTCGGTCGACCTGTGGAGCGAGGGGCTCGCGGCCTTGTTCACCGAGGAGCTGGGCGTGGTGCTCGAGGTCCCGGCCGACCACCTCGAGGAGGCTGGAGAGGTGCTGGCCGGGCACGGCCTGACCGACCTGATGCACCATCTGGGGACCTCGACCTCGCAGCGCCGCGTGCGGGTGCGCGCCGGGGCCTTCTCCCTGGACGAGCCACTCCGCGACCTCGCGCAGGCATGGGACGAGGTGTCCTGGCGGATCGCGGCGTTGCGGGACCACCCCGAGTGCGCCGACCAGGAGCACGCGGCGATCGGCGACGACGACGACCCCGGCCTGCACGTCAGCACCACTTTCGATCCCACCGACGACATCAGCGCGCCCTACCTCAACCTCGGGACTCGGCCGGTGGTCGCCATCCTGCGTGAGCAGGGCATCAACTCCCATGCCGAAACGGCCTTCGCCTTCCACCGGGCCGGGTTCGACACCTATGACGTGCACATGACCGACCTGCAGACCGGCCGCTTCGACCTGGCCGACCCCGCTGTCGTCGGGCTGGCTGCCTGCGGAGGCTTCTCCTACGGCGACACCCTGGGTGCCGGGGAAGGTTGGGCCAGGTCGGTCCTCTTCAACAACCACCTGACGGACGCCTTCTCCTCCTTCTTCGCGCGGCCGGACACCTTCGCGCTGGGCATCTGCAACGGCGCGCAGATGTTTGCGGCGCTGGCTGACCTGATCCCCGGGGCCGACGCGTGGCCACGCTTCACCCGCAACCGAAGCGAGCAGTATGAAGCCCGCTTGACCATGGTCGAGGTGCTCGACTCCCCGTCGATCTTCTTCACCGGGATGGCTGGCTCGCAGATGCCGATCGCGGTCGCGCACGGCGAGGGCCTGGCCAACTTCTCGACCCGCGGCGACGCGGCAGGCGTGCGCAGGTCGCTACGCTTCGTCGACCACCAAGGGCAAGCGGCCACGTCCTACCCCCGCAACCCCAACGGATCCCCGGACGGACTCACGGCGGTGACGACCCCCGACGGCCGGTTTACCGCGATGATGCCGCACCCAGAGCGGGTCCAGCGCAATGCGCAACTGTCCTGGACACCTGCGTCGGTGGAGCAGGACAGCCCCTGGCTGCGGATGTTCCGCAACGCACGGGTCTGGGTGGACTGACCGCATGACCCTCCAGGCTTTCGGGCCAGGAACGCTACCGTCGCGCCATGGACACCGCGAAGCAACCCGCCGCCAGCCGTCCCCAGCTCCCGGAAGGCTATGGCCTGCCCGAGTCCACCGAGGGCCTGCTCGGCTGGGGTGAGGTCGAGTCTCGCCTCCGCGACGCCCTGCACTACTGGATCAACAGCGTGCGCCCAGACGGACGGCCGCACTCTGTCCCCCGGTGGGGGGTCTGGATCAACGGGCGGTTCTGGTATGACGGCGCCCCCACCACTCGCCATACCCGCAACGTGGAGAAGAACCCCGCCGTCACGCTCACGCTGGAGAGCGGCACCCAAGTCGTCATCGTGGAGGGCGAGTCGCACGCGACGCGGGCCGAGCCGGATGACCTGGGTCAGAAACTTTCGGAGGCCTTCGGCAAGTATGCGGACCTCGACTACGCACCCGGGGCGGACTCCTGGTCGGGCCGGGACGGCGGCGGCCTGCGCGTCATCACACCACATCGCGCGATGGCGTGGTTCACCTTCCCACAGGACTGCACCCGCTTCACCTTCGAGGTTTGACGTGCCTCCGGACGCGACGTCAGGCTCGG
>NZ_JAUNVI010000019.1:18675-32748 GCF_030537745.1 Ornithinimicrobium sp.
GCACCCGCTTCACCTTCGAGGTTTGACGTGCCTCCGGACGCGACGTCAGGCTCGGACGTGGGGCCCCCTCGTCGTCAGGCCAGCAACTGGAGCGCGACAAATATCGCCCCTGTGCAGCGCCTGCTCGATGCCGGGCTGATGCGTCCCGCGGGGATCGCAGCCTACGAGGCGCGCACCCGGGAGCGGACCGCGGTCTACTCCTACGAGGGTGAAGAGATCGCACTGGCCCCGAGCAGCTCACGCTCGTCGAGGACAACCGCGCTGCCTGGGCCTTCTGGCAGGCGGCGACAGTGCGTCAGGCCTTCTCATCCCTCCTCAGCGCTACGGCCCCGCGCCGGCGTGGCTGCAGCGTGCCGCGGGCGCGGCAGCAGACGCCAGCGGCTAGGCCTCGACGCTGCTGAGCATGTCGTGCAGGACGATCGACTGCTCGCGTCCGGGACCGACGCCGATGACGGAGATCCGCGTCTTCATCAGCTCCTCGAGACGTCGCACGTAGAGCTGGGCATGCAGCGGTAGTTCGTCGAAGGTGCGACAGCCGGTGATGTCCTCGCTCCAGCCCGCCAGCTCCTCATAGACCGGCTTCGCGTGATGGAAGTCGGACTGGTTAACGGGCATCTCCTCGAAGCGCTCCCCCTGCACCTCGTAGGCGACGCAGACCGGGATCGTCTCCAGGCCGGTGAGCACGTCGAGCTTGGTCAGGACCATGTCGGTGATCCCGTTGATCCGCTGCGCGTAGCGACCGATCACGACATCGGCCCAGCCGCAGCGTCGCGGCCGACCGGTCGTCGTCCCGAACTCCGCCCCGGAGGTCCGCAAGAAGTCGCCGCTCTGGTCGTTCAACTCCGTCGGGAACGGGCCCTCGCCCACGCGGGTCGTGTAGGCCTTGAAGATGCCGATGACGCGGTCCACGCGAGTCGGTGGGACCCCCGAGCCGGTGCACGCTCCGCCGGACGTGGCGTTGGAGGAGGTCACGAACGGGTAGGTGCCGTGGTCGACGTCCAATAGCGTCGCCTGGCCCGCCTCGAAGAGCACGGTCTGCCCCTCGTCGAGGGCGGCGCACAGCTCCAGCGCGGTGTCGCCGACCATTGGGCGGATCCGCTCCGCGTGTCGGAGCAGCTCGTCCATGACTTCGTCGACCCCCACCGCGCGACGGTTGAAGATCTTGACGAGCGTCTGGTTCTTGACCTCCAGGGCGCCCTCGATCTTCTGCTGCAGGATCGAGGTGTCATAGAGGTCCTGGACGCGGATGCCGATGCGGTTCATCTTGTCGGCGTAGGTCGGGCCGATGCCGCGGCCCGTCGTGCCGATGCGGCGCTTGCCCAGGAATCGCTCGGTGACGCGGTCGAGGGTGCGGTTATAGGGAGGTATGACGTGCGCGTTGGCGCTGATCCGCAACTTGCTCGTGTCGACCCCCCGCGCCTCTAGGCCATCGAGCTCCTCGATGAGGACGCCGAGGTCGATCACCACCCCGTTGGCGATGACCGGCGTCACCCCTGGTGAAAGGATGCCGCTGGGCAACAGGTGCAAGGCGTACTTCTCCTCGCCGATGACGACCGTGTGACCAGCGTTGTTGCCGCCGTTGAACTTGACCACGTAGTCGACGCCACTGCCAAGCAGATCGGTGGCCTTACCTTTGCCTTCGTCGCCCCACTGGGCACCCACCAAGACGATCGCTGGCATGCCCTAGCCTTTCCATACTCTGTCGGGAAGTAACCGCCCTACCTTATCGGCTCGTCCCGATCAGCCCGCGGCCGCTGACGGCCCTGCCGAGCTGGAAGCGCGTCTCGACTCCGTGCTGGACCATCAGCGCCGCCACCCTGCGCCGGACGGTGCGCAGGCTCAGCCCGAGCTGGCGTGCGATGGCCTCGTCCTTGAATCCCATAGTCAGCATCTCGACGAGCTTGGCGTCCTGAGTTGAGGCGTCCCTGCTCAGCATCGGCTCGGCTCGCCGCCACAGCTCATCGAACAGGGCGGCAAAGACGCTGAGCACGGCAGGCGAGCGCAGCAGGACGAAGTCACCGTCCTGCCCCCCACCCTCATCGAGCAGGACCGCGGTGCCGCACCAGATCGCGAACTCGACCGTGATCGCTTCGTCGGTCAGGAACCTTTGCTGCTCTCCCGCCTTCGCACGATCCTGGGCAAACGCGTGCCAGTGCGCATCGTCCAGCATGCTCAGCGGGAAGATGGTCCGAATCGCGCGGCCGGACGTGGCCACCTCCTGGAACTGGCGGCGGACCGATTCGTCATGTCCAGGACCGACGTCGAAGCGGCCCACCACCTGCAGCACGTCACCACCGGAGGTCCGAAAGAGCCGGTCGACGACGGCAGACGCCCGGCTCGGGATGACCTGTTCCCAGATCCGTTGCCTCGGCCCCGAGAACTGCTGGCCGCGGCGGTAGTCAACCTCGAAGCTCTCCAGCGACCCGCGCAACACCATCAGTTCCCGGCGTCGGCGGTCGAGGTCGGACTCCTCCTCGTCGAGCAGTCGGCCAACGGTCGCCCGAGGATCCTCGGCATGCAGGGTGCCGTCGGCCGCTCGGCTGACCAGCTGGAGGCGTTCGAGGTCACGAAGAATCGGCACCGCCTGGCGCAGTTCCCAACCCAACGCTGCCGCATGATCGGCGAGCGGCGCAGGGAGCGAGCGCAGCAGGTGACGGTAGAGCTGCTCCTGCTCGGCACCGAGCCGCGCCGGTCGTGGTTGAGGGTTCACCTATGGCAGGTTACGGCCACTGGCATTGTTAGGCCAACCCGAGGGCAACGTCGGTGGTTTTATAGGAGGCGGCCGGACGCGACGTCAGGGGACGCAATCGTCGGGCCACCGGGGGCGCGGCTGGTGCCGGGGCTGTGGGGCCTCGGCGCCGCCCGCGGTAACAAGCAGCAGGTGCTACGGCAACACTCACAGCCCGAGTTCGCGAGCCGCCTCGATCGAGGATGCCCGCAAAAACTCCGTACACCGGGTCGCTTCCTCGGTCTCCCCGATCCTGCCGGCGGCCTTGGCCAGTGCAGCCAGCGCCCGGAGGAAGCCACGGTTGGGCTCGTGCTCCCACGGCACCGGTCCCTGGCCGCGCCAGCCTTCGCTCCGCAGCGTGTCGAGGCCTCGGTGGTAGCCGGTGCGGGCGTAGGCGTAGGCCGTCACGTCATCGCCTTCGTGCAGCGCGTCCTCCGCGAGCATTGCCCAGGCCAGGCTGGAGGCAGGGTAGGACGCGGCCACATGCCGCGGGTCCTGCTCCTCGAGCCGCTCAGCGGCCGGGTCGAGCGGCAGCTCCGTAGGCGGAATACCGAGAAGGTCAGCGCCCAGGCTCACTGGCTGGTGCCTGCCGAGCGCAAGTTCGTGCACGCTTCGATCACACGCTCGGTCATATTGTTCTCGGCGACCTTGCCCCACGTCCGCGGGTCATACAGCTTCTTGATACCGACCTCACCGTCGACCTTGAGCACGCCGTCGTAGTTCTTCAGCATGAAGTCGGCGACGGGGCGAGTGAAGGCGTACTGCGTGTCGGTGTCGATGTTCATCTTCACCACGCCGTAGTCGACCGCGTCAGAGATCTCCTGCGCACTCGATCCGGAGCCGCCGTGGAAGACGAGGTCGAAGGGACGCTCATCCTCCCCGAGCCCGAGCTCCTTGGCGGCGACGGTCTGCGCGTCCTGCAGGATCTCCGGTCGGAGCTTGACGTTGCCGGGCTTGTAGACGCCGTGCACATTGCCGAAGGTGAGGGCCGCAAGGTAGCGGCCCTTCTCCCCGTGGCCGAGCGCCCGGATCGTCGCGACGGCGTCCTCCTCGTTCGTGTAGAGGTGCTCGTTGATCTCGTGGGCGACGCCATCCTCCTCACCCCCGACGACCCCAATCTCAACCTCCAGGATGATGCGCGCCTGCGCCGACAGCTCCAGCAGCTCCTGGGCGATCTGCAGGTTCTCTTCCAGCGGCACCGCAGAGCCGTCCCACATGTGGGACTGGAAGTACGGGAGACCACCCTGCTTGACCCGTTCGATCGAGGCGGCCAGCAGCGGACGGACGAGTCCGTCGAGCTTGTCCTTAGGGCAGTGGTCGGTGTGCAGCGCGATGTTGACGGAGTACTTCTTCGCGACCTCGTGCGCGAACGCGCTAAACGCGAGCGCCCCGGTCACCATGTCCTTGACCCCCTGGCCCGAGAAGTACTCGGCGCCTCCGGTCGAGACCTGGATGATGCCGTCGGAGCCCGCGTCGGCGAATCCCTTGATCGCGGCGTTGAGTGACTGGCTGGAGGTGACATTGATGGCCGGGTAGGCGAAGTTGCCTGCCTTCGCCCGGTCGATCATGTCGGCGTAAACCTCTGGGGTGGCAATGGGCATGACGTCCTCCTCGGAACGTGAGCGGACAGGCTGGGTCCCACTCTTCCATAGCGCCGGTATGGCGTGTTGCCGGGTCAGCCGGCCGGGACGCCATATCCCTCGGGGAGTTCGAGTCGGTGCCTGGCGAGCAGCTCGGCGTCGCGCAGGAGAGTCGGGGTCGGTCCGTCGGCGGCGATCATCCCGCTGTCCAAGATGACGGACCGTTCGCACAGCTGGAGGGCATAAGGCAAGTCATGGGTGACCATGATCATCGTCACCGGCAAGGCGGTCAGCACCTCTGCCAGTTCCCTGCGTGCTGCCGGGTCGAGGTTGGAGGAAGGCTCGTCCAAGACGAGGAGGTCGGGACGCATGGCCAGCACTGTCGCGAGCGCGACTCGTCGCTTCTGGCCGTAGGACAGGTGGTGGGGGGGACGGTCGATCACCTCGAGCATGCCGACGGAGTCCAGCGCCTCCTCGACCCGCCGCTGGAGTTCCGGCCCACGCACGCCAAGGTTGGCCGGGCCGAAGGCGACATCTTCGCGCACGGAGGGCATGAATAGTTGGTCGTCAGGGTCCTGGAAGACCAGCCCGACCCGCCGCCGCAGCTCGCGCAGCGCGTCCTTGCCGGGTCGGTCGCCGGCGGCCAGGGTGACGCCGGCCACGGTGACCGAACCAGCACCGGGGAGATGGATGCCGTTGAGGTGGAGCATGAGCGTGGTTTTGCCAGCCCCGTTGGGCCCCAGCACCGCGACCCGCTCACCCTGCGTGATCGCCAGCGTGACGCCATAGAGCGCCTGCTGCCCGTCGGGGTAGGCGTACGCGAGGCCGCGCACGTCCAGGATGTTGGGAGGGCTCTCCGGCCCGTCGGCTGCGCGCTCACGCATCAGGCAACCGCCCGGTATAGCCGCGCGACAGCATGGCGTGATGGACGCGTTCGCCGCGCTCGTAGGAGCGGATGAACAGGCCTCCGGTCGCAGCGGCGAGCGCGGGCCCGTCCCGGAGCGCGCGCGACTGGAAGCCGCGTGCCTTACGCGCGATGGACATCCGTTGCCACTGTCCGCCGACCACCTCCAGATAGCGCAGCATGAAGGAAAGAATCTGCACGAGCGGATCGGGGACCCGTAGCCGTTGGAGGCCAGAGACGACCTCACGTCCCTCCGTGGTCGCGGCGAGCAGGATGGCCGCCACGACTCCCAGGGTCCCCTTGCACAGCAGCATCGCCGCCCCCTCGAGGCCCGCACGCGAGAGCACCAGGCCGAGCACCTCAACACTTTCACCGAGCGCAACGAAGGGCAGGATCAGCGCAAAGACGACGAAGGGCGCCTCGATGAGCATCCGTGGCAGCACGTGCCGCAGGGGGACCCGCGTGGTCACCCAGACGCCGAGCAGCACGGCGGCATGCACGGCATACGGCCAGAACACTCCGCGTGGCGTAGCCACGACGATCACCATGAAGGCGAGGAGCGCGAGGATCTTCAGATGAGCGGCCGCTCGGTGCACGGGCGAGTGCCCATGAAAGTGCAGCAGGTGCCCGTGCGGAGCGCCCACCTCAGTGCTTGTGCCGCAGGAGGCGGAAGAGAAGGTAGGCGATGGCGCCAGTCACCAGCACCCCGATCGCTCCCGCAAGGCTGCCGGAAAGAGGCCCGTCCACCCCACGCACGTTGTAGTCGGCCAGCGGCGAGTCAGCGGTCGCGGAGTCGCGGGCGGCGTCGATGAACCCCAGGCTCCCGGCGACGTGCTCGAGCCCGTCGGGATGGGAAGACGCGAAGATCGACAGGCCCACCGCGATGGCCAGCGACAGCAACAGGCCCAGGCCCACCAGAGTGCGGGTGCGCACCCGCCACTCGGGTTCACCGGTGGGCGTCATGACGTGACCTCGGTGCGGATCTGCAGTTGCTGGGTCGCACGTTCTCCGGCGAGCGCGCGGACGAGGTCCGGTCGGACTTTAGTGACGGAGGCGACGATGAAGGCGGTGATCAACCCTTCGCCGACACCGATGAGGGCGTGCCAGCCGACCATCGCCAGGGCCAGGGCCTTGGGGTCCAGCGGCACGACGCCTCCGGCGAGGTAGAGCACGACGAAGGTCAGCGCCGCGGCCACGACAGATCCGAAGCCCGAGATGAAGACCAGGGTCATCATTCCGCCGCGGCCTGGCAGCACCCGCCGGAACGCTGGTCGCAGCAACCGCCACAAGCCCCAGGCGACCCAGGGGGCGACGAGCCCCAGCAGCACGACGTTGGTGCCTAGCGCGGTGATGCCACCGTCGGAGAAAAGGAGCGCCTGGACCGTGAGCACCACCGTGAGGCACAGGGTCGCCGTCCAGGGACCGACCAGGAGCGCGGCGAGAGCGCCGCCGATCAAGTGGCCGCTCGTGCCGACCCCGACCGGGAAGTTGATCATCTGCCCAGCGAAGATGAAGACTGCGGTCAAACCCGCCAGCGGAGCCATCGCGTCGTCGAGCTCGCGTCGGGCTCCCCTCAGCGCCAACCCCACGCCCGCGACCGCAACACCTGCCGTCGCGACGGAGGTAGGCAGGTCGAGAAACCCATCAGGCACGTGCATGCGCGCCACCCTAGTCTTTGACGGCGGCGTGCTGGAGGGCCCAGTGGTACATCACGATCGCTGCCGCAGCGCCCGCATTGATCGACCGCGTCGAGCCGTACTGAGTGATGGCCAGGGTGGCGTCGCACGCCGCTACCGCCTCGGCGCTGCACCCCGGCCCTTCCTGACCGAAGACGAGGATGCAGTCACGAGGCAGGGCATACCCCTCTATCGGCTGCGAGCCGGGGATGTTGTCGACGCCGATGAGTGGGAGACCTCGCTCGGCTGCCCACGCCACGAGGTCGGCCACCTCGGGATGGTGGTGCTCGTGCTGATAGCGGTCGGTGACCATCGCCCCACGCCGGTTCCATCGCCGACGGCCCACGATATGAAAGGCCGCCGCGTTAAAGGCGTTGGCGGTGCGGATGACCGATCCGATGTTGAAGTCGTGGCCCCAGTTCTCCACGGCGACATGAAAGCCGTGGCGGCTGGTGTCCAGGTCGGCGACGATGGCCTCGTGCTGCCAGTAGCGGTAGCGGTCGACGACGTTACGGGCGTCCCCTTCGCGCAGCAGGTCGGCATCGAGGTGCCCGGGCAACGACCCGTCCGTGTCGACCGGCCACTCCCCGACCCACGGGCCGACCCCGACCTCGCGCGTCACCGGGAGTTGCGCGCTCGCAGGCTGCGCACCCTGGCGACGACAAACCAGATCACCGCGCCGGCGACGACCACGATGACGATCTTCTGGAGGATGCCGGCGTAGCCCTCAACGAGATACCAGTTCTCACCGAGCTGGTAGCCGGCGACCACAAAGATGGTGTTCCAGATGAGGCTGCCGGCCAGGGTCAGGAGGGTGAAGATCGCGATCGACATTCGCTCGATCCCGGCCGGTATGGAGATGAGGCTGCGAAAGATCGGGATCATCCGACCGAAAAAGATCGCCTTCTTGCCATGCCGCCCGAACCACGCCTCGGTGCGGTCCAGGTCGGTCAGGCTCACGAGCGGCAGCTTGCCCCAGACCGCACGGAAACGCTCGGCGCCGAAAACGGCGCCCAGGGTGTAGAGCACGAGGGCGCCGACCACCGAGCCCGCCGTGGTCCACGCGATCGCGCCCGGAAGGGAGAAGGTGCCCTGACTCGCGGTGAAGCCAGCCAGCGGCAGGATCACCTCGCTCGGCAGGGGCGGGAACAGGTTCTCCAGCGCGATGACGAGTCCGGCTCCGGGACCCCCCAACCGCTCCATGAGGTCGACGGCCCAACCGGCCACGCCGGTCAGCTCGGTCCCTGTGCTCACGTGATCTCCTCGTCAAAGTACGACTACCGATTGTCGCACCTGGCCGGAGCAGTGCCGTCATTCATAGCCGGACCGAGCGATTCGCACTACGGTGTGGTCAGCGCCGCACGCGAAGTGCGGAGGCCTCAAAGACGCGGCCACCCGGTCGTCACAAGGAGGAACACATGAACGACGCCACCAAGTGGATCATGATCGCCCTGCTGCTCCTGCTCATCGGCGCCGCGGTGTTCATGCTGCTGCGCTCCCCGGGCAAGGACGCGACAGATGACAGCGTGGACCAGGGACTCGACCGTGACCGGCTGCCCGACGCTGATCGGGCGCGAGAGGCCCGGGCCGACGAAGTCTTTGACCAGCACGCACCTGCCAGGGGCGACGAGGTCGACGACAGCCCCGTCGGCGACCCGGCTTCTCATGACGATGCCGCGACCGGCTCCGACAACGAGTGGATGTCCCGCGCTGCCCAGATCGGCGCCATGGGAGCGGCCGGCACTGCGGTCGCCGGAGTGGGCGACGCGGCCCTCCACGGCGACGAGGCCGAGCCAGTTCTTTACGACGACGAACTTCAGGCGGTCGACCCGGTCGAAGCTGACTCCTATGACGAAGCAGCCCCCGTCGAGACCGTCGAGACCGACTCCTACGTCGACTCAGAGCCCATTGTCGAGACGACTGAGGCTGACTCTTACGACCAAGGGGCTTCGGTCGAGACCTTCGAGACTGACTCCTACGGCCAGGCACCCCCCGTCGACACCACGGAGGCTGGCTTCTACGTCGACTCAGAGCCCATTGTCGAGACGACCGAGGCTGACTCCTACGGCCAAGGCGCTTCGGTCGAGACCCACGAGGCTGACTCCTACGCTGAGCCGGCCATGGCCACAGATCCGAGCACTGACGATCTGGACGGCGACTATGTGCGGCACGCCGCGTCCATCGGCGCAGTGGGTGCTGCGGGGACGACGGCATCTGTCGACTCGGAGGACGTCGCCAGCATCGACGACGGCCAGTCGGTGCAGGACTACGGCCAGCCTGATCAGGAAGCGCCCCCCGTCGAGTTCGCGACGGAGCAGTCCGACGCGAATGTCGGCGAGTCCTACGCCCCCGTCGAGGACATTGAGGTCGAGCCGTTGAGCGAGGCCGAGATCATGGACGGCGCGCGTTCGGAGCCGCTGGGTCTGGACGACCAGGAGCCGCTGACTGCCGATGAGGTCCTCGCGGGCGGGGACAGCGCCGACGACTCCACCACCTACCGCGCAGACGCCGGTGAGGCAGTCAGGGTCGAGGAAGAGCCCACGGACTATGGCTACGACGACTCCGCACCGAGCCCAAGCACCGGCTACGACGACTCCGCACCGAGCGCGAGCGAGGTCGACACCGTCGCCGCCGATGACGGCGCCGACGGCGCGGGAGCGGTCTACGACGGCGATGGCGTAGGCCTGGTCGACGGCGCCGCAGAGGCACCCACCACGGACGCTGGCCAGGGCTTCGGCGCCCCGGTCTTCACCGAGGCGGTCTACGGTGCCGGTTCGGCGGAGCCAGCGGAAGACGGATCTGGTCCGGCTGGCTGGGAGGTCAAGGGCAACGCCGGCTCGATGTTGTTCCACACCGCCGAGTCGCCCAGCTATCGCGACGTCCGGGCAGAGGTCTGGTTCGAGTCCGAGGAAGCCGCCCGCAACGCTGGCTTCGCCCACTGGGACCGCCGCCGCCGCTGATCCGGCCCACGATTCGCACGTCAGCACGAGCGCTGGCGAAGGCCCCGTCGACCGACACGTCGACGGGGCCTTCGTGGGTCCACAGCGCATCCCAGAGGCACCGCGCTTCACGTTCGCACCACCCGGTGCGCGACGCGTGTGACGCAACGAAACGCTTGTGTTTAGCGCACTTTCTGCACCTTTCCCAAATGACATAGGTGTGATATTCAGGCTGACCTGCGCAAATGCGATCACGATGTGACCAACATCACGTAGTTACATGCTTGTGCTTCCCAGTGTTTACACGCTCACGCAGGTCAGAGGGGGTTGCGCGAACGTCCGTTTGAGGATTCACTGCTCGTGCTGGCCCTGTCCCGGGGCGCGCTCCCTGTCCCGCCCTTCACGCGGCTCGTTCCCTGGCCGCGGTCGACGAAAGCCCTGGTGTATGTCGATCCGTTCGCGCCGTTTATCCCGCACGCTGATTGCCGTCACGGCCGCCGCCGGCACCGTGCTGACGCTTGCTCCCGCCGCCCAGGCTGCCCCGTCTCCGCAGCTCCCACGCAGCCCGCTGGGCCTGAAGCCGGTGCCCAACTCACCGCTGCCTTCCCTCCCCGCACCGGCAATGCCTCAGGTGCTGCCGGCTGCCCCCCTGCCGACCGTGGAGAGCTCGACCGTGACGCGGTGGGTGAGCGTTTCCGTCGCCAACGTCCGCTCGGGACCCTCCACGTCATACCAGGTCGTCGCCACCAAGACTTCCGGGACCAAGGTCAGCGGAGTGGTCTCCTCCAACGGGTGGCTCAAGATGGCCAGCGGCCAGTACATGGCGCCCTCCGTGCTGACCTCGACCAACCCGGGCACGTCGACCAGCCCAAGCACGACCGTTACCCAATACGTCACCGCTACCCTCGGCAACGTGCGTTCTGGCCCCGGCCTGAACTACGGCGTCGTCGACACACTGACCCTCGGCACGAAGGTCCAGGGCAGCTGGACCAACGGCTGGCTCGACATGGGCAACGGCCGCTTCATGGGCGGCAGCATCCTCTCCCCCGACAACCCCACCGGCAGCACCAGCGGTGACCAGAGCGCGACGACGGTCACCCGATGGGTCTCCGCACCAATCGCCAACGTCCGCTCCGGACCCTCCACGTCCTACAGCATCGTCGGCACCAAGACTGCCGGCACCAAGGTCACCGGGACCGTGACCTCCAACGGGTGGCTCAAGATGGCCGGCGGCCAGTACATGGGTGGCTCGGTGCTCACCACGACCGACCCCGGGGCCGCAAGCAACCCGGGCGGCGCGACCACCGTCACTCAATACGTCACCGCCACCATCGGCAACGTGCGCTCCGGACCCTCCACGTCCTACGGCGTGGTGGGCACGCTCACCCTCGGCACCCAGGTCCAGGGCACCTGGACCAACGGATGGCTCGACATGGGCAACGGCCGCTTCATGGGCGGCAGCATCCTGTCCTCCGACAACCCCACCGGCAGCACCGGTGGCGACCAGAGCGCGACGACCGTGACGCAGTGGGTCTCCGCACCGCTCGCGAACGTCCGCTCCGGACCCTCCACGTCCTACAGCGTCGTCGGCACCAAGACTGGCGGCACCAAGGTCACCGGCACCGTGACCTCCACCGGATGGCTGCAGCTCTCCAGCAAAGAGTTCATGTCTCCGGGAGTCCTGACGACCACAGCACCGGCCCCCGCACCGGCGCCGGAAGAGGCCACCCCGCTGCGGGCGGCTCTGCTCGCCACGGCCGCGCAGTATGTGGGCTTCCCGTATGTGCTCTACGGCACTCCGCCGAACGCCTTCGACTGCTCGTCCTACACCTGGTGGGTCTTCAAGCAGCACGGGATCACCATCCCCCGCACGGTCCGGGACCAAAAGACTTTCGTCACCCCGGTCACGGACCCCCAGCCCGGAGACCTCATCTTCTACGACGACTTCTACCATGTCGGGATCTACGCCGGTCCGGGTATGACGTACGAAGCGCTCAACCCGGGCGCGGGAGTTCGCTACGGGCAGCCGGTGAGCACCAACGTCTGGTACGGGCGGGTCCCCGGGCTGTGATCGACCCGGCGCGCTCCGGCGCGCCTCGGCCTCCAGCGCAGGGACGCCAGGGTCAGGTCGGTCAGCTCAGCCCGAGGTCGGCCAGCGCGTAGGCCGCGCGATACTCGACCCCCTGGGTGCGCACCGCCTGCTCGGCCCCGCTGTCCCGGTCGGCGATCACTGCGACGGCAACCACCTCAGCGCCCGCCTCCTGGCACGCGGCCAGTGCGGCGAGTGGAGAACCGCCCGTCGTCGAGGTGTCCTCTACGACCAGGACCCTGCGTCCGGCGATGTCGGGGCCCTCGATCCGACGCTGCAGACCATGTGCCTTCTCCGCCTTGCGCACCACGAAGGCGTCCAGTCGCTGGCCGCGACGGTGGGCAGCGTGCAGCATCGCGGTCGCGACAGGGTCCGCCCCCATCGTCAGACCACCGACCGCCTCCACCGATAGGTCGGCAACGAGATCCAGCATGACCTCGCCCACGAGCGGTGCGGCTTCGCCGTCGAGGGTGATCCGGCGCAGGTCGACGTAGTAGTCAGCCTCGCGGCCGGAGGACAAGGTGATCCGGCCGTGCACGATGGCCTTGTCCTTGATGAGGTCGAGCAGTCGGTCGCGCGCAGCAGTCATGGCGCTGAGCCTAATCGCTGCCCCATGAGCCGTTGCGGCCGATCCGGTCAGCGCTCCCCGCCGCGTGGTCGCCGGCGGATGGCCAAAGATCCGGCGATCCGGCGCGTGAGAGCTCTCGGCACGACCCGAAGGATGCCGACCAGGACCTTGTAGGTCGCCGAGGGCACTGAGACGACCCGGCCTGCACCGACGTCGTCGAGCGCCGCCCGCACCACGTCGGGCGCATTCAGCCAGAACACCTCAGGGAGCTTGGACATGTTCATCTCCGCGCGCTCGTGAAACTCGGTGTGCACAAATCCTGGGCAGAGCGCGGTGACGCGCACGCCAGCAGGAGCCAGCTCGTTGGCGAGCGCTTCAGAGAAGACCGTCACATAGGACTTGATGGCGGAGTAGTGCCCCATCACCGCGAACGAAGCGACCGAGGAGACGTTGAGGATGCCGCCGTGTCCTCGAGTCCGCATCGCTTGTGCTGCCGCGTGGCTCAGGACCATCACGGCTCGGACCATGAGGTCGACGGCAGCCTCCTCGTCGCACAGATCATTCTCGACGAACCCCCGGCGCGAGCCGAAGCCAGCGTTGTTGACGAGCAGGTCGACGGGTCGGTCCAGATCCGCGATCCGGTCCGCGACGCGCTGCAACGCTGATCGGTCCACCAGGTCCAGCGCCAGCACCTCGACGGAGACGGCATACCTGTCGCGGAGCTCGTCAGCAGCCACCTCGAGGCGGGTCTGGTCACGCGCCACCAGCACGAGAGCGTGACCCCGGGCGGCCAGTTGTTCGGCGAACTCCCGCCCCAGGCCGGATGAGGCGCCGGTCACCAGCGCGGTGCCGGTGTGGCCAGGCGCGGTAGCGGCGCCGCCGCGCCTGCGCGTCCTCATCCTCGGCCCCGCAACCAGGCGACGTCGGCGAGGTGATCGACCGCCGCCCCGGGGGTCTCCAGGATGACCGGGGCGCCGGAAGCGTGGATCGCGTCAGCAAGCTCGTCGGCCGGGATGTGGCCAGCGCCGAGGCTGGCGTGCCGGTCAGCGCCCGAGTCAGCGGCGTCGCGCGAGTCGTTGGCGTGGACGAGGTCGATGCGGCCGGTGATCGACCGGATCGACTCGACGGCCTCGCCCAGCTCGATCCCGCCCGCCCAGGCATGGCAGGTGTCAAGGCAGAAGCCGACGTGGTCCGCGCCCTCCGCCGTGCTGATCGCGTCCCAGACCATCGCGATGCGGTCCAGGTGGCGGAGCATCGCGTTGTCGCCGCCGGCGGTGTTCTCGAGCAGCAGCGGCACCACGATGTCGGCCGCCTCGATCGCCTTGCGCCAGTTGTCGGCACCCTTGGCCGGGTCGTCTTGTGCGTTGACATGTCCACCGTGCACGATCAGCCCCTTCGCGCCGATCTCGGCGGCGGCGTCCAGGTGCTGCTGGAGGAGCTTGCGCGACGGGATGCGGATCCGGTTGTTGAGGGTCGCGACGTTGACGATGTAGGGCGCGTGGACATAGAGGTCCACTCCAGCGGCCTCCGCGTCGGCGCGCAACGCCTTGGCCCCGCCGGAGTAGCGGATCTGTGGCCCTTTGTAGCTC
>NZ_JAUNVI010000019.1:32848-46489 GCF_030537745.1 Ornithinimicrobium sp.
TCGGGTCCTCTTGCTCGACGTGGGCACCGACGGAAAGGCTCTGCACAGTCATGCCGATCATCCTAGGCAGGGCTGGCTCAACTACTGTCCAGCCATGACACCGCCACGGGCCTCGTTCACCTTCGACCTTGTCGCGCCCGGCGACCCAGCGGTCGTGTGGGAGCGCCTGTGGGATCTGGATAAGCACACTTCCACCATCCCCCTGACCACCGTGCGCGGGGGCCCGCTGAGCCTGGCCTCGACCTTCGTGGGGCGGACGGCGCTCGGCCCGGTCGGCTTCGACGACGTCATGGTGGTGCGCGAGTGGGATCCGCCGCGACGCGTCGTGATCGACAAGGTGGGCCGCGTCCTTCGTGGCTCGATCGAGGTGACGCTGGAGCCCTGCGACCAGGGCACTCTGGTGCGCTGGTCGCAGTCTTACGGCGCCAGCGGGGTGCCAGATGCCCTGACGAGCCTGACCCGCCCGGCCGTGCGCGCGGCCTACCGGCATGTGGTCCGGCGCCTCACCCGCGCCTGAGGCAGTTGCCCCGGACGGCGCACGCACGAGCGCTCGTAGGGTGGAGGTATGCGCATCGCCACCTGGAACGTCAACAGCATCCGCTCCCGCGTCGACCGGGTCGTGGCCTTCCTGGAACGGCACGAGGTCGATGTCTTGGCGATCCAGGAGACCAAGTGCCGCGATGACCAGTTCCCGTTGCTGCCCTTCCAGGCTGCCGGGTATGACGTGTCGATGGTCGGCTACCACCAGTGGAACGGCGTGGCGGTCGTGTCGAGGGTGGGCTTGAAGGACGTGCAGATCGGGTTCGACGGGATGCCCACCTGGGGCGACGGCGATCAGTCCAGCGAGGCCCGCGCCATCTCCGCGGTGTGCGACGGGGTCCGGATCTGGTCGCTCTACGTCCCCAACGGCCGCAGCCTGGACGACCCCCACCTGATCTACAAGCTCGATTGGCTGGCCGCGCTCCGCGAAGCCGGCGCTGGATGGCTCGCACAGGACTCGCAGGAGCAGATCGCACTGATGGGCGACTGGAATATCGCACCCAGGGACGAGGACGTCTGGTCGGTGGAGCACTACGCCGGGCACACCCACGTCTCGCCGCAGGAGCGTGCCGCTTTTGAGGCCGTCGTCGCGGCCGGCTATGCCGACGTGACCAGGGAGCACACCCCCGGACCGGGGACCTACACCTACTGGGACTACACGCAGCTCGCTTTTCCCAAACGCCGAGGCATGCGCATCGACTTCTGCCTCGGCAGCCCTGCCCTGGCCCAACGCGTCGATGGCGCCTTCATCGACCGCGAGGAACGCAAGGGCAAGGGCGCCAGCGACCATGCACCGGTGGTCGTCGACCTGGCTGCCCAGCTATCGAGCTGAGACGGCGCTGCGCCGACCCTTCAGCGCCAGCGGCAGCGTCAGCGCGCACAATGCCGCCGTGATCGCCATACCGACGCCAAAGCCCCAGCCCACCGCAATGGCACCGACCAGGACCGAGCCGATGGCGGTGCCGGTGTCGAAGCCTGCGTTCCACACTGAGCTGGCCGCGCCGACCCTTCGCGGTCCAGCCGCCTCGAAGGCCTGGAGCATGGTGAGGTTCTGCAGCGCGCCGTAGGCGATGCCCAGGGTGGCGCAGGCAGCGAACCACAGGGCTGCTTGGTGACCAGAGACCTGATGACGAGCCAGCCAGGCGATGGCCACCAGGGCAACGGTGGCGATGATGACAAACGGCCAGACCAGTCTCGCGGCGCCCACCCGGTCGGCCACTCCACCGATCCACCAGCGCATGGCCGCGGTGACCACGCCGAGTGCGAAGAGCCCTCCCGCTGCGAGCCAGCCGACCGCCACCATCTGCGGCATGAACGTGATGAGAGCGCCCGCGGCCAAGGTGATCGAGAGCAAGATCACCGTGGGTGCCACGAGAGGGGCGTAGGTGGCGATCCGTGAAGGTGCCGGCTCCTCGGTCGGCGCCTGGTGCCTGCCGTCGTGGGTCGAGCGCACGGGGAGGTGCTGGGACAGGAGGTAACAGGCCGGGATGCCGGCGAGCGGCAGGGCGCTGAGGAGAAAGACCGGCCAAAAACCCCACAGGTCGGCGATCCAGGCACCGCTGGGCATGAGGAGGACGTTGGGGATCGACAACGAGGCAGAGTAGGCACCGACGGCCGCACCACGTCGGGAGGGAGCCACGATCAGGACGGCGGCGGCGCTGCCCGCGACGGTGAGGATGCCGAAGCCGAAGCCGCGCACCACCGACAGCGCCAGCGTCACCGAGAGCGCGTCGCTGAAGCCGTGCAGGAGCGCCGGCACCCCCATGAGCACCATGCCGAGCGCCAGGGTGTGACCCCAGCCCAGACGCCGGATGATCCGGGGGACCCCGAACTGTGTCGCGACGGTCGCCGCCATGAGGACAAAGTTGACCAGCCCCGCCCCCGCGCTGTCGGCGCCGCCATGCACCGCCCAGAGCGGCGCGACCGGCAGCAGCGAGGCATAGCCAGCAAAGCCGGTGAAGGCGACGGCCGCGAGGGCCAGCATGCCGGGGACGACCCAGATGCTCCCTTGCGATGATGAATCAGCACGTGGCGCCTCGGGTCCCCCCGCGCTCATGCCTTGGCAGCTTTGGCGGCGGCCTTCTTCTCCTTCTTGTAGGCACGCACCTGCTGAAGGGACTCGGGGCTGGTGACGTCAGCGATCGACATGTGCACGCCGGACCTGCCGTAGTCGCCGGCCGCCTTCTCCCAGCCGGCGGCGGTCAGGCCACACTGCTTGCCCAGGAGCGCGAGGAAGATCCGCGCCTTCTGGTCGCCATACCCAGGCAGCGCCTTGAGCCGCTTCAGGATCTCCTTGCCATCCGGATCGCCCGCGGTCCAGATCGCGGAGGCGTCGCCGTCGTAGTCCTCGACCACCTTGGCCGCGAGGTCGTGCACCCGCTGGCCCATCGATTGTGGGAAGCGGTGCACCGCTGGAGGGGTGGCGCACAGGGCGATGAACTGCTGCGGATCAGTGCCCGCGATGGTGTCCGGGTCGATCGAGCCGAGGCGTTCGACGATCTTGCGGGGGCCGTCGAAAGCGACCTCCATGGGGATCTGCTGGTCCAGCAGCATGCCGGTGAGCAGCGCGAAGGGGTGGTCGGACAGGATGCGGTCAGCCTCGGGATCTCCCACGAGGCTCAGCTGGGAGGTCATGGCTAGATGGTATGCCGTGCCCGACGGGTCGGGAGCCGAGGCTCAGCGCGAGGACGGCCGCGACCGCTGCGGCGATGCCGGCCCCCAGCAGGACCGTCTGCACCTGCACGACCGCCGCACCCAGGAGCGCGTTGGTGTCGGTCGGGTCGGCCAGCCGGCCGACTTCCAACTGGAAGCGCCGCAGGCCAAGCGAGGTGAGCAGCGCCAGGCCCACGACCATGCCCGTCATCCGCGCGACGACGACGAGGGAGCTCACCGTGCCGTGCCCGTCCTCGTGCGCGTCGGCGAGCGCGGCATCGTTGACCGGCGCGATAGCTAACCCGATGCCCACCCCCGCAGCAACCAGCGCGAGCGTGGTGGCGAGCAGATGGTCGAGGGAGGCCCGGTCCCACTGCGCCATCGCGAAGATGCCGACGGCCGCCAGCGCCAGGCCGGGACCGGCCACCAGGCCTGGCCCCACCCGCCGCAGCAGCGCTCCGCCGAGCACGGCACCGACCGGCACTGCCACCAGGAAGCGCACCAGCACCAGCGCCGCGTCCGTCTCATCGGTCCCCTGCGTGAGCCTGGACAGCAGCGGGACGTCCACGACGATGGCGACGATGGCGGCGCCCACCAAGAAGCTGACGATGAGCGACGGCCACACCCGGGCGCGCACGACCCCGGCAGAGATCAGGGGATGGCGCGCGGTCTGCTGCCGGACCACGAAGGCGACCGCCGCCAGCGCGGCGATCGGCAGCAGCCAGAGCCCCCAGGGCCCCAGCACCTCGGTCTCGGGGTTGGCCGTCGAAAAGGTCAGCACCACGGCGCCGAGGGCCACCGCGATGAAGCTCGCACCGACCACGTCTGCGCGGACCAGCAGCGGCAGCCACCGCCGGGCCGTGATCGTGGCGAGGAGCAGCCACGCCACCCCGGCCCCAACCCCGATGGGCGTGAGCACCCGCGATGCTGGAGCTGCCGCCGATCCGAGGTCGAACGGCACGAAGGGACCCCCCAGGGCGATGGAGGTGGTGAGCCCCTCAGGCGCCCAGAGGGTGAGCACCGTCAGCGCAGCGGCCAGCGCGCCGGATAGGTAGGCCGCGCCCGTCCGGAGACGCGCCCCTCCCCGGCCAGCCTCGGCACGGCTGCCCGGGCGCGGCGTCGATGCGGCGGATTCTTCCCCGGGGGCCGCCCCTCGACCCGTCTGTCCCTCGTCGACCCGCACCGTCAGGATTCCGACGAAGGCCATCACGCCGAGCAGCACGTTGAGCCAGAAGATCTCCCGCCAGCCGGCGACCGCCAGGACCACAGCACCCAGCAGCGGGCCGATCACCGCCCCCAGCTCCTGGACCGCGCCCACCACGCCCAGCGGCAGTCCCCGCTCCCCGCGGGGCCACAGATCGGCCACCAGGGCCAAGGTGGCAGGCACCAGGCCGCCGCCGCCCAGTCCCTGCAGCGTCCGGCCGGTCACCATCACCGGCAGGTCCACCGCGACCGCGGTGACGGCAGACCCCACGACGAAGACGACGAGGCACCACAGCAGGATCCGCCGCCGGTCGACTAGGTCTGAGACCCGCCCGATCAACGGCAGCACCGCGATGTAGCCGAGCAGGAAGCCGGAGATGATCGGGGTGCCCTTCTGCAGCGCCTCGATCCCGACGCCGACCCCCGCCATCATGTCGGTCAGCGCCAGCACCACGACATACGTATCGGCAGCAGCCAGCGCGACGGCCAGCGACGCGACGGTCAGCAGCGAGCGCGCCCCGCGCCGGGCTCCCGATGACGACGCCGGCGCCGCCGGCGCCACCCCCTCCCTCACGTCAGGGCTGGGTCACGGTGACCGGTGCACCGTAGGCGTCGAGGACCAGCGTGTAGGTCGAGGTCGCGGGAGGGTAGAACGGCCCCGTGATCGTCACGGTCCGCACCTGCCACGACTCCTCGACCAGCCCATAGGTGACGTCGAAGGGCGAAGCTGCGTCGCCGACGTAGAGCAGGTCGGTGACAGCCTTGCCGGGCAGCGTGCCGGTGATCTCCTGCACGATCTCCGACCCGGCACGGGCACGCTCGCCGAAGGCCGGCGTCTGCGTCTGAGTGAGCAGCCCCACCAGGCCACTCTCAGGGTCGAAGAGGGTGGCGGGATCCGGCACCCCGAGGGTGGCGGGGTCGGTCTTGACGTGCTTGGGCACATACGGCAGCTTGACCCACAGGTCACCGTCGAGCGCGACGGTCGGGATGTCCGCCTGGATCCCGGCGATTTTGGCCGTGATAGTGCCCGTGAAGGCCGGCGGCTCCATCGTGCCGTCACCGACGGCACTGATGATGTAGCTGTTGGTGTCCTCAGGCAGCTGGGTGCCGGTCATGGACAGGTGCAGAGTCCCGGCGTCGACCAGCACCCCCTCGGCCTGCTCCAGCCGGTCCGCGGCCGTCGGGGGCGGCGCGCTGGAGGTCGCGACGACATCGGCCTCCTCGTCGCTGCACCCGGCCAGCGCGAGGGTCAGGCCGAGCACGACGGCCAGCGCTGCCCGCGGGGTCGCGGCTCTGCGCCGGGGAGTTCCTTCTCGGCAGGTATGGCGAGCAGTCAGGCTGGTCATGTCCGCGCCCCTTCCGGTCGTGGTCGGCCGGTCGTGGTCGGCTCCCGAACCACCCTATGCCGGATCAGCCGAACCGGCCGGAGATATAGTCCTCTGTCGCGCGCTCGGCGGGGTTGCTGAAGATCGTCCGGGTGGTGTCGTACTCGACCAGCCGGCCTGGCTGCCCCGTCTCCTTGAGGTTGAAGAATCCGGTCTTGTCCGAGACTCGCGCCGCCTGCTGCATGTTGTGCGTCACGATCACGACGGTGTAGTCGGCCTTGAGATCGTTGACGAGGTCCTCGATGGCCAGGGTGGAGATCGGGTCGAGCGCCGAGCACGGCTCGTCCATGAGGATCACCTCCGGGGAGATGGCGATCGCCCGGGCGATACAGAGCCGCTGCTGCTGACCACCGGACAGGCCAGAGCCCGGTTTGTCGAGGCGGTCCTTCACCTCGTTCCACAGGTTGGCCCCGCGCAGCGCTCGCTCGGCCAACTCGTCGGCCGCCTTACTCGAGATCCTCTTGGAGTTGAGGCGGACACCGGCGAGCACGTTCTCCTTGATCGACATCGTCGGGAACGGGTTAGGCCGTTGGAACACCATGCCGACCTGGCGGCGGACGTCCACAGGGTCGACGTTCCTGCCATAGACGTTCTGCCCGTCGATGAGCACATCCCCCTCGACGCGGGCGCCAGGGATGACCTCGTGCATGCGGTTAAGGGTGCGCAGGAAGGTCGACTTGCCGCAGCCGGACGGGCCGATGAAGGCCGTGACGGTGCGCGGTTCGATAGCCATGGTGACATCGGCCACGGCCTGGAAGTCGCCGTAGTAGATGTTGAGGTTCTTGACGTCGATACGTTTCGACACGGGCGTGATCCTTCGCTTCGGTAGGACGTGTGCGTGCGGCTCAGCGGCCGGAGGAGGTTGACGGTGCAAACACCTTGGCGATCAGCCGAGCCAGCAGGTTGAGGCCGACGACGATCAGGATGAGCAGGAGAGCCGCGGCCCAGGCGCGCTCCAGGCTCGGTGCCCGGACCGCCGGGCTGAGCGGGGTGGTGAACATCGAGTAGGCGTAGACGGCCAGGGTGTTCATGGCGTTGTCGAAGGGGTCCCAGTTCATCCCCCGGGCATAGCCGACCGCGACGAGCAGGGGTGCTGTCTCGCCGATGACCCGGGCGATGGCCAGGGTCACGCCAGAGGTCAGGCCGGAGGCGGCCGTCGGGAGGACGACCTTGGCGACCACCCGCCACTTCGGGACTCCCAACGCCAGCGCCGCCTCACGCAATTCGTTGGGGACGATGCGAAGCATCTCCTCGCTGTTGCGCACCACCGTGGGGATCATCAGCACAGACAGCGCCACCGCCCCGGCCAGGCCCATCTTGGCGTCGCGGATCCCGAAGATCTGGGTAAACAGCGCGAAGGCGAAGAGTCCCGCGACGATCGAGGGGATTCCGGTCATCACGTCGACGAAGAATCGGATCCAGCGAGCGAGCGGGTTCTTGCCTGCGTACTCGACGAGGTAGATCGCGGTGAACATCCCGATCGGGACCGAGATCAGGGTCGCCAGCCCGGTGATGATCAGAGTGCCCATGATGGCGTGGTAGGCGCCGCCGACGAACGGGGCGACGCCGTCCATGTACTCCTGGTCGTGCTTGCCGGTGACGCCGTTCATCGTCTGGTTCAGAAAGGCGGGGCTGAACACCCGGACGGCGCCCTGCTCGATGACGGTCCACAGCAGCGAGATCAGCGGGAGGACCGCGCAGACGAAGGCGAAGTAGATCAGGGCACGGACGGTCTGGTCGGTCGCGACCCGCGAGCCACCGAGGTGACGGTAGGTGAGGTTGACGGCCACGAGGTAGCCGACGAAGGCGAGGAGGAGTGCGGCTGCGACGTGCAGGGCGAGGCCGAGGTGCAGCACGGCAGCCAGGGCCAGCGCACCGAGCGCGATCACCCTCGCTGGCCGGGAAGTCGTCGGACGCACCGGTGAGGGCACCACACCGGGGATGTCCTGCAGACGAACGCTCATCAGTTGGCCCCTGAGAACTCGGCGCGGCGGTCGACGATCCAGCGAGCCACCAGGTTCACCGCCAAGGTGATGACGAAGAGGACGAGGCCCGCGGCGATCAACTCGGCAAGCCTCACCCCCGAGGCCTCGGGGAAGTTGAGGGCGATCTCGGCGGGGATCGTCTGGTTGCCGGACCCGATGAGGTTCCAGGTGAAGACGTTGGGCGAGAGGATGATGGCGACCGCCATCGTCTCCCCGAGGGCGCGGCCCAGTCCGAGCATCGTGCCACCGATGATGCCCGGCATGCCGAACGGCAGGACGGCTGTCTTGACCATCTCCCACTTGGTGGCCCCGAGCGCGAGCGCCGCCTCCTCGTGCAGGCGGGGGGTCTGAAGGAAGACCTCGCGCGCGACGGAAGTGATGATCGGCAGGATCATCACGGCCAGCACGATCGCAGCTGTCAGCAGCGTGCGGCCCGAGGCGGAGGCCGAGCCGAAGATGGGGAGGAACCCCAGGTGCGTCTCTAGCCAGGAGTAGAACGGGAAGAGCTTGGGGGCAAAGACGACCATGCCCCACATACCGAAGATGACCGACGGGACTGCTGCCAGCAGGTCGACGACGAAGCCGATCAGGTTGCCTATCCGCGGCGGTGAGTAGTGGTAGATGAAGAGCGCGATCCCGACCGCGATTGGCATCGCGATCACCATGGCGATGACCGAGCTGATCACGGTGCCGAAGACCATCGGCCAGACGTAGGAGAAGAATCCCTTCCCTCCGGTGGTCGTGGCGGGATCGGCATCGAACGCCGGCATCGCCTCGACCGCCAGGAAGACGGCGACCCCGACCAGGATGAGCAGGATGAGCACTGCCGATCCCAGGGAGAGACCGCTGAAGACCACGTCGCCGACGCGGCGGACGGACGTGGTGGGGGCGGCGGGTCGCCGAGTGGTCGTGACCTGGTCGGTCATGAGCTTCCTTCGCGAGGTATGGGGAGGTCCTCTACGGCATGACCGGCGGTCGTCGTCATCGTCGACGACCGCCGGTCATCCTAGGTGACACGTGATGCCGGGTCAGCCACCCTGGATGGTGTCGATGAGGGCGTTGGCCTTGGTGCGCAGGTCCGGCGAGATGGACGCCGAGCCGGCTGCGTCGGAGGCAGCGGCCTGACCCTCTTCGGAGACGACGTAGTGCAGGAAGTCCTTGACCAGGTTGGCTCGAGTTGCGTCCTCATAACTGCTGCAGGCGATCTCATAGGAGACCAGGACGATCGGGTAGGCGCCGGACTCGGTGGTGTCACGGGCCAGGTCAAGGGCGAGGTCCCCCTCCACCCCTGTGTCTGCGGGGGTGGACGCGTCCACGACCTTGGCGGCGGCCTCGGGAGAGAAGTCGACAAACTCTGCACCCACCCCGATCTTGGCTGCCTGGCCGGTCACGGCCGAGGCGTCGGCGTAGCCGATGGCGCCCTCGGTGCTGGCGACGACGTCGACCACTCCCGTGGTCTTCGCTGCTGCTTCGCCGCCGGCCACCGGCCACTTCTTGTCGGCCTCGTAGGACCAGGAGTCGGGCGCTGCCGCCGTGAGGTACTCCATGAAGTTCTCGGTGGTGCCGGACTCATCTGAACGGTTGACGACCGTGATCTTCAAGTCGGGCAGTGTGGCGTCCGGGTTGTCAGCGGCGATAGCCGCGTCGTTCCAGTTGGTGATCTTCTGGTCGAAGATCTTGGCCAGGGTGTCCGGCCCGAGCTGGAGCCCGTCCACGCCGTCGAGGGTGTAAGGGATCGCGACCGGCGAGATGTAGACCGGGATGTGGATCGCGCCACCGGGACCGCACACCTCCTTGACTGCTTCGCGCTCCTCCTCGTCTAGGTAGGCGTCGGAGCCGGCGAAGTCGACCGCGCCGGCGATCAGGTTCTCCCGGCCGCCACCGGAGCCGATGGCGTCATAGGAGACGGCTACACCAGGCTGTGCCTTCTGGTAGCCAGCGAGCCAGGCAGTCATCGCGGACTCCTGCGAGGAGGCGCCGGAGGCCTTGAGGTCGCCGGAGAACTCTGCGGACGAAGCCGTAGGAGCGTTTGCCCGGGTGGGAGCGTCATTGCCGCAGCCGGTCAGGACCAGGCCGGTGGCCAGGGCGATCGCTGCGGTGGTGCCGAAGCGGCAAAACGTCACAGGGGGTGCCTCTCTGCAGAAGATCAGGATGTCGGCACGCCTGCGATCAAACCCTGGTGCGGACGTGCGCTCGGCGGCGGTGCCACCAAGCAGTGACGTTAGGCAGCACGGGTGTCCTGGGATGACGACCAAGATGAATACAGCGTGAACGAGCGACGAAGGTCCGTCACCCGTTCACGCTGCAGCGGCAAGAACGACCCGGAACGGCAGGAGCGACCGCTCGGTCAGCGCAGCGTCAGCTCGTCGCCGTCGCTGTGCTCAGCCACATCGACCGTCACCGTCTGTCCGTCCAGGATTTCCCCGGCGAGCAGCGCCCTGGCGAGGCGGTCACCGATCTGGGTCTGCGCCAACCGGCGCAGGGGCCGGGCACCGTAGGCGGGGTCGTAGCCGCGTTCGGCCAACCAGTCGGCTGCAGCGTCGGTCACCTGCAGGGTGATCCGACGGTCGGCCAACCTGCGGCCCAACTCTTTGACCTGCAGGCCGACGATGGTCGCCAGCTCGGCCTGGGTCAGCGCGTCGAAGAGCACGATCTCGTCGAGCCGGTTGAGGAACTCCGGCTTGAACGCCGACCGCACCGCGCCCATGACCAGGTCGCGCTTGGCGCCCTGCTCGAGGGTGGGATCGATGAGGTACTGGCTGCCCAGGTTGGATGTCATCACCAGAATGACATTGCGGAAATCGACCGTCCGGCCCTGCCCGTCGGTCAAGCGACCGTCGTCGAGGACCTGCAGCAGAATGTCGAAGGTCTCAGGATGGGCCTTCTCCACCTCGTCCAGGAGCACGACCGAGTAGGGACGGCGCCGCACGGCCTCGGTGAGCTGGCCGCCGGACTCGTAACCGACGTAGCCAGGGGGTGCACCGATGAGGCGCGCAACCGCGTGGCGCTCGCCATACTCCGACATGTCGATCCGGATCATCGCGCGTTCGTCGTCGAAGAGGAAGTCGGCCAGGGCCTTGGCCAGCTCGGTCTTGCCGACGCCGGTGGGGCCGAGGAAGAGGAAGCTGCCAGTGGGCCGGTCCGGGTCGGAGATCCCCGCCCGAGCGCGCCGCACCGCGTCGCTGACGGCCCGGACCGCGTCCTTCTGGCCGATCAGGCGAGCGCCGATGAACTCCTCCATCCGGAGCAGTTTGTCGGTCTCCCCCTCGAGCAGACGCCCGGCGGGGATGCCGGTCCAGGCCGAGATGACGTCGGCGATGTCGTCGGCGCCGACCTCGTCCTTGACCATCGGGTTGTCGTGGGCGCTAGAGGCCAGGCCCTCGCTCTCCTGAGCGGCGGACAGCTCCTTTTCGGCAGTCGGGATCTCGCCGTAGAGCAGTCGCGATGCGTCTGCGTAGTCACCCTCGCGCTGGGCCTTGTCCGCCTGGGTCCGCAGGTCGTCAAGGCGGGCCTTGAGCTCGCCGACCTTGTTCAGGCCTGATTTCTCCGCCTCCCAGCGGGCGTTGAGCGCCGCCAAGTCCTCCTGCTTGTCAGCGAGGTCGGCGCGCAGCCGCTCCAGGCGCTGCCGCGAGGCGTCATCCTCCTCGGCCGCCTTCTCCAGGTGCAGCTCCTCCATCAGCAACCGGTCCACCTGACGGCGCAGCTCGTCGACTTCCACGGGGCTGGAGTCGATCTCCATACGCAATCGGCTCGCGGCTTCGTCGACGAGGTCGATGGCCTTGTCGGGCAGCTTGCGCCCGCTGATGTAGCGGTCAGACAGGGAGGCGGCCGCGACCAGCGCGGAGTCGGAGATCGCCACCTTGTGGTGGGCCTCGTAACGTTCCTTGAGCCCGCGCAGGATCGCGATGGTGTCCTCGACCGACGGCTCCCCGACGTAGACCTGCTGGAAGCGGCGCTCGAGCGCCGGGTCCTTCTCGATGTTCTGGCGGTACTCATCCAACGTCGTCGCGCCGACGAGCCGCAGCTCGCCTCGTGCCAGCAGCGGCTTGAGCATGTTGCCGGCGTCCATCGAGGAGTCGCCGGACGCGCCGGCACCGACAACGGTATGCAGCTCGTCGATGAAGGTGATCACCCTGCCGTTGCTGGCCTTGATCTCGCCGAGGACGGCCTTGAGCCGCTCCTCGAACTCCCCGCGAAACTTTGCACCCGCGACCATCGCGCTGAGGTCCAGGGAGATCAGCGACTTGTCGCGCAGCGACTCAGGCACGTCGCCGGCGACGATGCGCTGCGCCAGGCCCTCGACCACCGCAGTCTTGCCGACGCCCGGATCCCCGATGAGCACTGGGTTGTTCTTGGTGCGACGGGACAACACCTGCACAACGCGCCGGATCTCACTGTCGCGTCCGATGACGGGGTCCAGCTTGCCCTCGCGCGCCAGGTCGGTCAGGTTGGTTCCGTACTTGCCGAGTGCATCGAAGGTCGCCTCGGGGTCGGCGGAGTCGACAGTCTTGCCGCCGCGCAGGGTCGGGATGCGCTGCTCGATCGCCGCGGCGTCCAGTCCCGGGAACCGGCCCGTGCGCGCGAGCGCCAGGAGCAGGTGGTCGGTGGAGACGAAGCGGTCCCCCATCGTCGTCATCGCGTCCTGGGCGTCCTTGATGACGCCGTGCAGGGCTCGCGAGAAGGCCGGGTTGCCCATGGTGCTCCCGGTCGCCGAGGGCAGCGCGCGGAGCACGGCGTCGGCGGCCGCACGCGCGGAGGCGGCCGAGGAGCCGGTCGCGTCCAGCAGCGGTCCGGTGGTCGAGTCGGTTTGGAGAGCGAGTGCCTTGAGCAGGTGGGCGGCCTCGACCTGCGCATTGCCTCCTGCCGCGGCGTCACGCACCGCAGTGGCGATGGCCTCCTGGGCCTTGGTGGTCAGCTGTAGATCCATAGGGTCCTCCTTCTCGTCGGGGTGAGGGTCCTCTCCTCAGATCAAGGCTCCCAAGGTTGAGTCTATTCCGCTCAACTTTGATCAGCAAGGAGTGCGCGGACCCGGTCGACGAGCCGGTTCGCCTCATCGGCGCTCAAGCCTGCCCCGAGGCTCTCGGCCAGCGCGGGGAGCTCGTCCACGTCCAGCTCGCGGCGCACGCTGACCGCCCCTGGCCTGCGCTGCGTGACGCCGTCGAGGGACACCGAGGTCTGGATCGGCGTGCCGTCCTGGGTCAGCGCGTGGCGAGCGATGCTCAAGGTGGTCCGGAAGTAGGACGTCGGACCGGTGCTGGTCCACCAGTGCCCTTGGGCCACATCCACCGGACGCACGGGCAGCTCGTCGGTCGTGTGCTCGATCACCCACCCACGGCTTCGCCGTCGCCACAGCTGCCAGGCGTGCCCGGTCGGCCCTTCCTCGACGCGCCGCATCTGGTGCTGCCACAGGTCGTCCTCCAGGACTGCGCCGTCGACCATGGGCACTAACCCCAACGGGGGGAGCCCGAAACCCGGGTCGAGGAGGTATCGATGCCCCTCGAAGGTCGCGATGATCACCAGGTGCGTGCGCGGTGCGGCCAAGGCGTTGCCGACCCTGCCCAGCCGCAGCGCCACGTCATACCCGAGCGCCTGGAGGACCGCGAAGAAGAGCGTGGAGTGCTCGAAGCAGTAGCCGCCCCGGCCTCGCCCCACGAACTTCTCCTGGATCGTGCCCAGCTCGATCCCGGGATGCTGCTCGAGGAGCACGTCGATGTTGTCGAAGGGGAAGGTGCGCACATGCGCGAGGTAGAGCTCGGTGAGCGCCTCGATGGTGGGCGGCGCGATGCGGCCTCCCGTGCGGGCGAGGTATGCCGCGAGGTCGAGCTGGGTGGCCATCAGTGGCTCCTGGTCCGGTGAGTCAGGTGAGGAGTGCGAGC
>NZ_JAUNVI010000020.1 GCF_030537745.1 Ornithinimicrobium sp.
GCCGGGGCCGACACTCAGACCCCGAGCGTTATCTACTGCGGGTCGGGCGTGCAGGCCGCCCACCTGGCGCTGGCGCTGGAGGCCCGGGAGCTTGGCCCGCAGGCTCCCGCGGTCTACATCGGGTCGTGGAGCGACTGGATCACCGACGCGGAACGGCCGGTGGCCACGGGGCCGGGCGCTCGCTGAGGCCGCAGCACACGGGTGGAGAGGTCAGGGGCACGCCGTCTCCACGCCCGAGTCAGCCTCCGGACACGGACAGCTCTGCCTGCGCGATCGTGGTCCGCTGCTGCCCGTCGAGCTCACGGGAAGCGAGCCAGCGGTCGGGCAGCGCCACGATCCGGGACGAGCCTGCCCGGCCGCGCTGCCCCTCGGCGTCGCCTGGCCAGGCCTGGTCCAGATCGAGCCCGGCGACGAGGCGGTCCAGGTCGGTGAGAGTGTTGATGAGCCCGAGTTGCTGACGCACCTGGCCGCCGACAGCGAAGCCTTTGAGATACCACGACACGTGCTTGCGGATGTCCCGGCAACCCTTGGCCTCCTCGCCATGGAAGTCGACGAGCAGCTCCGCATGCCGGCGCAGGACACGACATACCTGCGCCAGATCCGGGGTGACGCGCACGTGCGAGCCCGCGAAAGCGGCGGCCAGGTCGGTGAACAGCCACGGGCGGCCAAGGCAGCCGCGACCGACGACGACCCCGTCGCACCCGGTCTCGCGCACCATCGCCAGCGCATCGTCGGCGGACCAGATGTCACCGTTGCCCAGGACCGGGATGGAGGTGACCGCTGCCTTGAGCTCGGCGATCCGGGGCCAGTCGGCCCGCCCCGAGTAGGCCTGAGAGGCGGTCCGCGCGTGCAGCGCCACCGCGGCGGCACCTTCGTCCTCCGCGATCCGGCCCGCATCGAGGAAGGTGAGGTGGTCGGCGTCGATCCCCACGCGCATCTTGACCGTGACGGGTATGCCGCCGGCCGCCCCCCCGCGCACGGCCGCTGCGACGATACCTCGGAAGAGCTCGGTCTTCCACGGCAGCGCCGCGCCTCCACCCTTGCGGGTCACCTTGGGGACCGGACAGCCGAAGTTGAGGTCGATGTGGTCGGCGCGGTCTTCCTCGACCAGCATCCGGACGGCGCGTCCGACGGTGGCTGGGTCGACGCCGTAGAGCTGCACCGAACGGGGCGTCTCTTCCGGGCCGTGCTCGATCAGCTTCATCGAGATCGGGGTGCGCTCCACGAGCGCGCGGCTGGTGATCATCTCGCTGACGTAGAGGCAGGCCGATCCCCCAGCCCCCCGCGCGTCCCCAGGCCTGTCCTGTTTCTCGACACTGCCGACACTGCCGACACCGGGGGCAGCCGGCCGGCCTGGTCCAGCCGCCGCCAGACCCTCGTCGCCATACTCCCGGCACAGCTGCCGGAACGCTCTATTGGTGATCCCGGCCATGGGTGCCAGCACCACCGGCGAGGCGATGGTGAGCGGACCGATCTGCAGCGGCGGCAGGACGGGCGCGGTGAGCGTGGGAGCAGACATCACCGACCCAGTCAGCAGCCGATCAGGCGCTGGGCCAGATAGCCCTCGACCTGATCTAGGGAGACGCGCTCCTGATTCATCGAGTCACGGTCCCGGATGGTGACGGCCTGGTCCTGCAGTGTGTCGAAGTCGACCGTGACGCAATAGGGGGTGCCGATCTCGTCCTGGCGACGGTATCGGCGCCCGATCGCGCCCGCGTCGTCGAAGTCGACCATCCAGTGCTGCCGCAGCGCGGCGGCCAGGTCGCGGGCCTTGGGTGAGAGGTCGGCGTTGCGCGACAGCGGCAGCACAGCCACCTTCATCGGTGCCAGGCGCGGGTCGAGGCGCAGCACGGTGCGCTTGTCGACGCCGCCCTTGGCGTTGGGCGCCTCATCCTCGGTGTAGGCGTCGACCAGGAAGGTCATCAAGGACCGTGACAGGCCGGCTGCCGGCTCGATGACGTAAGGGGTGTAGCGCTCCCCTGTTGCCTGGTCAAAGTAGGACAGGTCCTGGCCCGAGTGCTCGCTGTGCGTCGTCAGGTCGAAGTCGGTGCGGTTGGCGACCCCCTCCAGCTCGCCCCATTCGCTGCCGGCGAAGTTGAAGCGATACTCGATGTCCACGGTGCGCTTGGCATAGTGCGACAACTTCTCCTGCGGGTGCTCGAACAGCCGCAGATTCTCCCGGGCGATGCCGAGGTTGACGTACCAGTTCATCCGCTCATTGAGCCAGTACTCGTGCCACTCCTCGTCCTCGCCGGGCTTGACGAAGAACTCCATCTCCATCTGTTCGAACTCTCGGGTCCGGAAGATGAAGTTGCCCGGCGTGATCTCGTTACGGAAACTCTTGCCGGTCTGCGCGATACCAAAGGGCGGCTTCTTGCGGGTGGCCGTCATGACGTTGGCGAAGTTGATGAAGATGCCCTGGGCGGTCTCGGGACGCAGGTAGTGCAGTCCCGACTCATCCTCGATGACGCCGAGGTAGGTCTTGAGCATCATGTTAAAGGCACGTGGAGGTGTCCAGGCCTTGTTGCCGCAGTTGGGACAGGTGATCGTGTCGAGGTCGACGGTGTCCGGGTCGACCTCCGCGCCATCCTTGGCCTTCTTCGACAGTTTGGCGGCCACTGCTTCCTGCAGGTGGTCCACCCGGAAACGCTTGTGGCAGGACTGGCACTCGCTGAGGGGGTCGGAGAACTCCCCCACGTGTCCGGAGGCGACCCAGGTCTTCAACGGCAGGATGATCGAGGAGTCCAGTCCGACAATGTCGTCGCGGGTCTGCACCATGGAGCGCCACCACTGTGCCTTGATGTTTTCCTTCAGGGCCACGCCCAGGGGCCCGTAGTCCCACGCAGACCTGGTGCCGCCATAGATCTCCCCGCACGGGAAGACGAAGCCGCGGCGCTTGCAGAGGGACACAACCGTATCGACGGTGGAGGTGGGGGCCATGGGTCCACAGTCTAGAGGGCGCAAAAAGAAGTCCCGGACCCCTATTAGGCTGGGCCGGTGTCCACTTCGCCTCAGCCTCCGCCCGTCCCCGACCCGGCCAGGGAGCCGAGCCCGACGCGCCGTCGCATCGAGCAGGCGTCTGTCCCGGCCCTCACCACCCTGGCCAAGCTGCCGGTGTGGCTGCCCTTCCTCGTCCTTCTGCTGCTCATCCTCGGTGGCGGCTTCCTCGGTGGTTTCCTGGGCTGGGCCTTGGTCACGGTTGCTCTCCTCTTCGTGTTCTGGCTGCTGTATCTGTCCTGGCCCCGACTGGCCCCGGTCGAACGCGTGATGAGGGTCGCGATCCTGCTGCTCTTTCTGGTCGTCGCCGTCACCCAACTTCTCCCTCGCGGCTGAGTTCTGAACCCTGCGCGGACGGTGGTGTGACGCTCATCTCGACTTGACAATGATTCTCATATCTAGTCAAGTGAGAACATGTTTTGGCGCCCCCTCCTGTTGCTCACGCTGCCCGTCAGCCTGCTCCTGGCAGCGTGCGGGACGGGAGGCAGCGTCCCGGCCGCCGGCCCAGACCAGGTCAGCATCGCTGCCAGCTTCTATCCGTTGGAGTACCTCACCAGCCGGATCGCCGGTGACCACGCGGTCGTCACGACCCTCACGGGACCGGGCGTCGAGCCGCACGAGGTCGAGCTGAGCCCCCGCGTCGTCGGCTCGCTCTCCTCCACCGACCTCGTGGTCTATGCCCGGGGGCTGCAGCCGGCGGTCGACTCAGCCGTCGACGGGCAGGCTGCCGACCACCAGCTCGATGTGAACACGGCCATCAACCTCCTACGCCTCGAGGGGGACGGGACCGAAGAAACCCAGGCCCACGAGGGTGATGATGGTCACGACCACGGCAACGTGGACCCGCACTTCTGGCTCGACCCGACCCTCTACCAGAAGGTAGGTGCGTCGATCGAACGCGAGCTGGCCACCCTGGACCCCGCGCACGCGGCCGACTACGAGGCCAATCTGGCGGACCTCAGCCGCGACCTGACTGCCCTGGACAAGGACTATGTGGAGGGGCTTGCCAGTTGCGCCAGCCGGACCCTGGTCACCACCCACCAGGCGTTCGGCTACCTGGCGCACCGCTACGACCTGCACGAGATCAGCATCACCGGACTGGCTCCCGACACCGAGCCCTCCCCGGGCCGCCTCGCCGAGGTCACCGCGCAGATCCGCGATCAAGGGGTCACCACCGTCTTCACCGAGCCGCTCCTCTCGGACGTGGTCGCCCGCACGGTCGCGGCCGAGACCGGCACCGGGGTGCTGATCCTCGACCCGGTCGAGGGGCTGACCTCCTCATCGGCCGGCACCGACTACCTACAGATCATGCGAGCCAACCTGTCATCACTGCGGGAAGGACTGGACTGCCCGTGAACACCTCAGCACCCGCTCTCAACCTGCACCAGGTCGCGTTCGGCTACCGGGGACAGGCCGTCGTGACGGACGTGGACCTGGTGGTCACCCGCGGCCAGGTCATTGCCGTCCTTGGCCCCAACGGCTCGGGCAAGACCACCCTGGTCAAGGGCCTGCTGGGCCTGGCCGAGCACCTCAGCGGCGAGGTCGAGGTGCTCGGGGCGCCGCTCGCGCGGCTGCGGGACCGGACGCGCCTGGGCTATGTGCCCCAACGCCATACCCTCAATGGCGGCGTGCGCGCGACGGCGAGCGAGATCGTGGCCACCGGACTGCTCGCCACCCGGCCGTGGTGGAGGCCCGCTCGCGCCGCCGACCACCAGGCCGTGCATCGCGCCCTGGAGATCGTCGGGCTGGCCGACCGCGCCCGGTTTGACGTGGACACCCTCTCCGGCGGCCAGCAGCGCCGGGTGCTCATCGCCCGAGCTCTCGTCGCGAACCCTGAGGTGCTCGTGATGGACGAACCCACCGCCGGTGTCGACAGCGCCAGCCAAGTGATCCTGGCCGGCGTCCTGCAACAGCTGGGGGCCGCTGGGACGACGATGCTCATCGTCACGCACGAGCTCACCGCGCTGCGCGGCATCGTGGACCGGATCGTCGAGGTGGACAGCGGCCACCTCACTTTCGACGGCTCACCGCAGGGCTACGCCGAGCACCAGCGCCGACAGGCTCTCCTCGCCGGACGGGTGCAGTCATGACCGAGATGCTCAGCCTGGACTTCATGCGCAATGCATTGATGGCGGCGCTCTGCGTCGGCCTCGCCGCCCCCCTCGTCGGCATCTTCTTGGTGCAGCGCCGGCTGTCCCTCATCGGTGACGGCCTGGGCCATGTCGCGCTCGCCGGCGTAGCGGTCGGAGTGCTCACCCAGACGACCCCCATCCTCACGGCCCTGGCAGCGGCAGTGGCCGCGGGCGTGGCGATCGAGCTGATCCGCTCCCTGGGGCACACCTCGGGCGACATCGCCCTGGCCCTGATGTTCTACGGCGGCATCGCGGCGGGCGTCGTCATCATCAACCGCGTCGACGGTGCGCAGACGGGCAACCTGACGGGCTACCTCTTCGGCGCGATCGCGACCACCTCCCGCAGTGACCTCGTCGTCTTCGCGGCGCTGTCCGCGATGATCGTCCTGGTCACCCTCGTGCTGCGCAAGCGACTGTTCGCGGTCGCCGGCGACGAGGAGTTCGCCCGTGCCAGCGGCCTGCCGGTGCTGGCGCTCAACATCCTGCTGGCGGTCCTGACCGCGGTCACGGTCGTGGTGGCGATGCGGGTCATCGGGCTCCTGCTCATCAGCGCGCTGATGATCATCCCCAACGCCGCCGCACAACAGCTGTCCGGCAGCTTTGCCGCGGCCGTGCGCTGGGCGGTCGCCTTCGGCGTGATCTCCTCGGTGGGTGGCGTCACGGCCTCCTACTATCTCGACACCGCCTCGGGCGGCACCGTCGTCCTCCTGTCCATCCTGCTCTTCTTCCTGGCAGGAGCAGCAGGTATGGCGATGCGCCACCTTGCGCGACTGCGGCACCGCAGCGCCGAGCGACACGTGCACGAGCACGGTCCCGGATGCGGCCATGATGCGGTGGTGCACGGCGACCACGTGGACTATCTGCACGACGGACACCTGCACGCCGCGCACGAGGGGCACTACGACGAGCACCACGACAAGCACGACGAGCACGAAAAGCTGGGCGTGCCCGACACCACGGGCGCCGCGACCCCAGGCGAGAAGCGATGAGCACCCCGCCGCGCCGCCCGACCCGGCAGCAGAGCGCGGTGGTGGAGGCGCTGACGCGCTCCGAGGAATTCCTCAGCGCGCAGGACCTGCATGCGCAGCTCCGCGCCAACGGCGCCAAGGTCGGCCTGGCCACCGTCTATCGCACCCTGACCGCGCTCGCCGCCGCCGGCGAGATCGACATGCTCCGCACGGACGAGGGTGAGGCGGTCTACCGCCAGTGCTCCACCGGTCACCATCACCATCTCGTCTGCCGGGACTGCGGTCGCACCGTGGAGATCGAGGGGCCGGCGGTAGAACGTTGGGCTGACGGGGTCGGCGCCGAGCACGGTTTTACCAACGTCAGCCACACCCTCGAGGTCTTCGGCACCTGCGCCGAGTGCTCCGCGCAGTGACGTCGCCCGTGCCCTTGGGCTAGCTGCCGGCTTCGTCGACGGCTCCGCCGTAACGGCGGTCGCGGTCGACATACTGCTCGATCGCCTGCCACAGGTGCCGGCGGTCGAAATCTGGCCACAAGGTGTCCAAAAACACCATCTCGGCATACGCGCTCTGCCACATCAAGAAGTTGGAGGTCCGCTGCTCCCCCGAGCTGCGCACGAAGAGGTCGACGTCGGGGAGCTGGGGGTGGTAGAGGTAGCGGCCGATGGTGCGCTCGTCGATGCCGCGTGGATTGAGCCGGCCAGCCTTGACGTCCTCGCCGATCCGGCGCACCGCGTCAGCGACCTCGGCACGTCCGCCATAGTTGACGCAGAAGTTGAGCGTGATCACGTCGTTGTCGCTGGTCCGCCGTTGCGCGTCCTCGAGCTCGGAGACCACCGACTTCCATAGGCGTGGCGTGCGACCGGACCAGACTACGCGGACGCCCCAGGAGTCGAGCTCCTCACGGCGCCGATGGATGACGTCGCGGTTGAAGCCCATGAGGAAGCGGACCTCCTCGGGGCTGCGGCGCCAGTTTTCGGTGGAGAATGCGTAGGCGCTGAGGCACTTGACGCCGATCTCGATGCCACCGGCGATCACGTCGAGCAGCGCCGCCTCCCCTGCCTCGTGCCCCTGCGTGCGTTTGAGCCCACGCTGGTTGGCCCACCGCCCGTTGCCATCCATGACGATCGCGACGTGGGTAGGTATGCGCTCACGCGGGATCGCGGGCGGTCCCACCCCCGTGGGATGGGGGTAGGGCGCGACGGGTGCTCGCTTGGTCGTGCTCACCTCAGGTGATCCTCTCGACATGGCGCAGCGACCGCACCCCACGCTCCAGGTGCCATTGCAGATAGGCCGCGATGAGGCCGCTCGCCTCGCTCTGGTGACGATGCTGACTCACGTCGGCAACGCTCCAGTCCCCAGCAAAGAGTGCCCTCAACAGGTCCATCGTCTCCGGCGCCGGGGCCGATGAGCCGGGGGGCCGACAGGACGGGCAGACGATACCGCCGGACGGGACGTGGAAAGCGCGGTGCGGACCGGCCATGCCGCACCGCGCGCAGTCGTGCAGGCTGGCTCGCCACCCGCCGATAGCCAGGGCACGGAGCAGGTAGGAGTCCAGGACCAGTCGCGAGTCGTGCTCGGCGGTGGCGAGCGCCGCCAGCCCCCCGGCGAGCAGCTTGAAGTGCTGGACCGCAGGCTCTCCCTCCTCGGTGAGCTGGTCGCAGGTCTCCAGCATCACGTTGGCGGCGGTGAAGGCGGGATAGTCATGGGCGATCGCCTCGCCGTAGGAGGCCAGAGAGACCGCCTGGGTCACGGTGTCGAGGTTGCGGCCCTCATAGCACTGGACGTCCACGACCATGCCCGGCTCGAGCCTGGCCCCGAACTTGCTCTTAGTCCGGCGCACCCCCTTGGCCACGGCGCGCACCTTGCCGCGACCCCGCGTCAGCATGGTGACGATGCGGTCGGCCTCACCCAGTTTGTGCGTGCGCAGCACGAGGGCTGCTTCGCGATAGGTGACCATGTCCTCATTCTCCCTCCCCGCGCTGCCAAAGCCGACCGGACGCGCCCGACGGTCGGGCCCTCACCGGCGCGGCACGAGCACCGGCCGACACCCCACCAGGGTCGACGCTCTGACGGTAGCCTCAGAAGGTGCGCTCCCGCCCTGCTGTTGCGATCGCCGCGGCCGTCGAATCCCTGACGCCCGGCTACTTCGCTCTCGTCATGGCCACTGGAATCGTGTCGCTTGCCCTCGACCTCGCCGGCCACCGCTTCAGCTCTCTGGTCTTGTTCGCGATCGCGGCCATCAGCTATGTCGTCCTGCTGGTGCTCAACGGCTGGCGTCTCCTCGCCTACCGTGCAGCGATGGTGGCCGACTTTCGCAACACGCGTCGGGCCTTCGGCTTCTTCACCTTCGTCGCCGGGACCAACGTCCTGGGGGCACGAGCAGCCGGCGAGGGGTGGCATTCCCTCACCGCCGTGCTGCTGGCGGTCGCCCTGCTCGTGTGGCTGGTATTTGGCTACGTCATCCCGTGGAGCGCAGTCGTCGGCCGCCAGGAGCGGCCCGTGGTGGCGGCGGCCAACGGCACCTGGTTCATCTGGGTGGTCGCGAGTCAGTCGGTCGCCGTCGCGGCCGCCAGCTTGCAGCCCGTCTACCTGCAGTGGCGGCAGGGCCTGGCGATCATCGCCGTGTTCTCCTGGTCCGTGGGCGTCTTCCTGTATGCCGCCTCAGCCGTGTTCGTCTCGCTGCGCCTGATGCTCTACCCCCTCGAGCCGAAAGACATCGACCCGCCCTACTGGGTGGCGATGGGCAGCATCGCCATCACCGTGGTGGCTGGCGCGATGATCGTGGAGCTGGGCAGTGCGCCGATGGTCGACGCGACCCGCGCGCTCATCGCCGGGCTCTCCGTCGTCTTCTGGTGCTTCGCCACGTGGTTGATCCCGGTGCTCATCGCGATGGGCTGGTGGCGTCACCGTGTCCATCGGGTTCCGCTCGTCTACGAACCGACCCTGTGGAGCATGATCTTCCCGCTCGGGATGTATGCCGTGGCCAGCACCTATCTCGGGCGCGCCGACCACCTGCCCATCCTGGCGAGCATCGGGGCAAACTGGTTATGGGTAGCGGTATTGGCCTGGGCGCTGACTTTCATCTCGATGCTGCGCCACCTGTGGCTGATGGTCCTCTCGCCGTCGGCGCGTGTCCCGGTCGCTTGATTCGAACATGCGTACTACGCTGCGTGGATGATGCTGCAAGGATCGTTGCTCGATCAGGTCGACGAGCTGGGCCTCCGTCCGCTGGCGTCAGCGGTGCGTCGCTCGAACCTCGATCAGGGCGCCTGGATCGACGTGCGCCCTGGCTGGGTGACCGGCTCGGACGACCTCTTCGCACGACTCGCTCTGGGCGGCTCAGGTGGTGTGCAGTGGCGAGCGGAGCAGCGACAGATGTGGGACAAGGAGGTCGCCACGCCCCGCTTGCTGCGCTTCTACGGCGAGGGTGAAGCGCTGCCCGACCCCATCGTGGAGCAAGCGCGTGATGAGCTCAGCGCCTACTACGCGCCCCAGCTCGGTGAGCCGTTCCGCACCGCGGGCATGTGCCTCTACCGCGACGGGCGCGACAGCGTCGCCTGGCACGGCGACCGGTTCGGTCGCAGCGCACAACTGGACACGATGGTGGCGATCGTGAGTCTTGGCGCTCCCCGAGCGTTGCTGCTGCGCCCTCGCGGCGGCGGTCAGAGCACTCGCTACGTGCTGGGATTCGGCGATCTGCTCGTCATGGGAGGCTCCTGCCAGCGCACCTGGGACCACTGCGTGCCCAAGACCAGCCAGCCGGTGGGACCACGGATCAGCATCCAGTTTCGCACCCGCGGCGTGCGCTGATCCCGCCACGCCCTCAGCCGGCCCGGCGAGCCAGCAGCGCTCGGACCGCGCCGGCGTCCGCACATACCAGGGCCTGGTCGGCCACCTCGCGGAGCTGCGCTGACGAAGCGTGGCGAAGCCTCTCCTTGACCAGCGGCACGCTGCTCACGGACGCGCTGAGCTCTGTAATCCCCAGTCCGACTAAGAGCCCCGCGAGGTCGGGATCGGCAGCCATCGAGCCGCACAGACCGACCGGGAGTCCCACCGGGACCTCGTCACAGACGCGCCGGATGAGGGCGAGGACGGCCGGCTCAAGAGGGTCGGACCACCGTTGCAGCACAGGGTTGCCGCGCTCGGCAGCCAGCACGTACTGCGTCAGGTCGTTGGTGCCGATAGAGACGAAGTCCAGACCTGTGGTCAGCGACGCCGCCTCGATCGCGGCCGCCGGGGTCTCGATCATGATGCCGACCTTCGGCGCTCCGCCCCCCGACCCCGCCCGACGCATGGCGGACTTCACCAGGTCCACGGCGAAGGCGACGTCGGAGCGGGTCGCCACCATCGGGAAAAGGACGCTGATCTCCTGATCACGGGCGACCCGGCAGATCGCCTCCACCTGGTCGAGCAGGATCTGCGGATCCTCCACAAAGGCCCGCAGGCCCCGTGCGCCCAGGAACGGGTTGGTCTCGACCGGGGTCGGGATGAACAGGAGCGGCTTGTCGCCGCCGACGTCCCAGGTGCGCAGGGTCACGGGGTAAGGCGCACACGCCTGCGCGATCTGGCTATACACCTCGACCTGTTCTTGCACGGTGGGGGCGGTGCGCCAGCGGGCGAAGACTGCCTCGCTGCGCACCAGGCCGGAGCCGTGCGCTCCCATCGTCGTTGCGAAACGGGCCTCGGAGAGGGAGGCGACATTTGCCCTGACGACCAGGGTCACTCCGTCCCGCAGGACGACCGGCTGGCCAGATCGCTCCAGAGCTCGTGCCCGCTCGGCCAGCCGATCAGCCAGCACCTGCTCGAACTCGGCCAGGACGTCTGGCGACGGGTCCACCTCGAGCCGTCCGGACCGCACGTCGAAGGCCACGGTCGTCCCTGAGGGGACGTCGATCGCCTCCCCCGCGCCAGTGAGGACGGGCACCCCCCTTGCCGTGGCGATCAGCACACCGTGCCCGGTGACCCCGCCGGAGCGCGTGATGACCCCCTGCACCATGCGGGTGTCCAGGGAGATAGCCAGCGCCGGGTCCAGTTCGTCGACCACGAGCACACCGTGCGCCAGCTGCTCCGGCTCCTCCAGCCCGAGCAGGAGACGCTGGACCCGCTCCCCGATGCCGCGCACGTCCTGGGCGCGTTCGCGTTGGTAGGGGTCGCTCAGATCTGCGAAGCGTGCGGCAGCCTGGTGGATGCTGGCTGGCCAGGCGGTCGTCGCGGGCTGACCGGCGGCCACCCTGGCCTCGACGTCGGCGTGGATCTGCGGGTCGCGCAGCAGCAGACTGTGCGCCTCGAAGACCTCGGCCTCCCCCTCGCCGAGGTGCCGCAGCGCCCGTGCGCGGAGCTCGCCGAGCCGCTCGACCGCGGTGTCGACAGCCGAACGCCAGGCCGCCTGCTCGACCACGATGTCGGTGTCCTCCGTGGCTTCTGCGCCCCCGTTTTCGGGCGGCTCCAGGTGCACATCGGTCCGCACGACCGGGCCGACAGCAGCGTCCAGCCCGGAGCCCGCGACTCCCGGCTCCGGGGAGACCGAGGGTGCGATCGATCCCTGCTCGGCCACCGGCACCACCGCCAGCGGCGCTTTGGGCAGCTCACGGTCGCTGAAGCCTCGTGCCGCCAGCTCGACGAGCCGGTATAGCACCTCCTGCGCCCTGGGCCCACGAGCCTGCGCAAGCAACACGTTGCCCCGCTGGGCATCCAGGGTCGCGACCGCGGTCAGGCTGAGGGCATCGACGGGGCCTCGCCCGGACGTGAGGTCGCGCAGCTCCAGCGTCGTGTCCGGCGCGACCGACCCGGCCAGCGCGACCACTCGTGCCGCTGGTCGGGCGTGCAGACCGTGCTCCGAGAGGACGGACAGCTCCACCGAAGGGGCATCGACGACGTCATCCACGTCACCCTCATGACGACGGGGATCCGCCGACCCAGCGGCAGCGGCAGCGCTGCCTCCTTCTGCTTTGTCTCCAGTGCCCGCGACGGCGTCATTGGTGGACGGCGCGTCGGTGTCGCCGTGACCCAGCTGGCTGGCCTTCGAGCGCAGCCCGGCCTCCGCCTCTCGCGCGACGGCCGCGAGGTCCAGACCGGCGCCCGCCGCCACCACCGCGGCGACCAGTCCCTCCACCAGGGGTGCGGGGCTGAGCATCACCCGGCGGGCGAGGTCCGGCTCCACGAGCTCCAGGGCCATCTCGGCGGAGAGCACCGCGCTGCCGAGGTCGAGCAGCACCAAGACCCCGTCCTGCCCGGCGGCGTCACCAGCGCGGACCATCGCGTCTGCGACGGCTGCCGCGTCGGTGCCGGTCACGCCGTGCGTTGCAGTCCTCGCGTCGCTGAGCGCGCTGCCGGGACCAGCGCTGGTGGTGGGGTCCAGGCCCGCAGCGACCTCGATCGCCGGTCCACCCCGCTCCGGCAGCATCTCCGCGGCCAGTGCGACAGCGGCCTGGGCCAGGGCTCGACTGTGCGAGACGACCACGATGGAGATCACGTGCCCACCGCCTTGCTCACCCGAGGGTGCGTGCGGCCGACCGCAGCAGCATGGCAGTGCTTGTCGCGCCCGGGTCCAGGTGACCGACGCTGCGCTCCCCCAGATAGGAGGCGCGACCCTTGCGTGCGACCAACGGCTCGGTCGAGTCGCGCCCCACCTCAGCAGCGTCTGCGGCGCTCTGCAGGCACGCTCTCAGGTCGGCACCGGCCAGCGACGCCTGCTCATAGGCCGCCAACGCCGGCGCAAACGCGTCATACATGGTCTTGTCCCCGACCGCGGCCTTCCCGCGCGCCACCACCCCGTCCACCCCTGCGTGGAACGCCTGTCCGAACCGGCGGGCGGTCACCTCTTGCGTCGCGGACAGCGGACCGGCAAGGCGCAGGAAGAACGTCCCGTAGAGGGGCCCCGCGGCTCCGCCGACTGTGCTCACCAGGGTCATGCCGACCTTCTTGAGGTAGGTGTCGATACTGGCGAACTGCTCACCCTCAGCCAGTTCAGCTGACGCCGTGAAGCCGCGCGCCATGTTGGTGCCGTGGTCGCCGTCGCCGATCGCACGGTCGAGGTCGGTCAGATGTCCGGACTCGTCCCGCAGCGTCGCGGCCGCGTCGCGCAGCCAGGCTTGGAAAGCTGCCAGGTCCGCCATCTCAGACCCCCCACCGCAGGCCGGGGGTGTTGACCGGTGCGTCCCAGAGCCGCAGCAGCGCTTCATCGACCTTGAGCAGGGTCACGGAGCACCCTGCCATGTCGAGGGAGGTGATGTAGTTGCCGACCAGGTTGCGCTTCACTCTCACACCGTAGCCATCAAGTAGTCGCCTGACCTCCCCATACATCAGGTAGAGCTCCATGAGTGGGGTCCCGCCCATGCCGTTGACCATCGCGATCACGCTGTCCCCGTGCTGCAGGCCGAGGTGCTCCACTACGGGCTCGAGGAGGTCAGCGGCGACTTGTGCCGCCGGAGCGATCGGCAAGCGCGCGCGGCCGGCCTCTCCGTGGATGCCGACGCCCATCTCCATCTCGTCCTCACCGAGCTCGAACGTCGGCTTTCCCACGGCGGGGACGGTGCAGGAGGTAAGCGCCATCCCCATCGACCGGCCCTGGTCATTGACCCGCTGCGCGACCGCGAGGCACTGCGCCAGTGTCTGTCCTTCCTCGGCAGCCGCCCCGACGATCTTCTCCATCAGCACGGTGAGGCCCACGCCGCGGCGTCCGATGGTGAAGGCGCTGTCCTGGACAGCTACGTCATCGTCGACGACGACGGTGGCCACCTGCTCTGCATCCCCGCTGCGCCAGGCGCCGTCGTCGTCCAGCTGCGCCAGCTCGAGCGCCATCTGGAAGTTCATGACGTCGCCGGTGTAGTTTTTCACGATGTGCAGCACCCCTGCGCCACCGTCCACGGCCTGCGTGGCCGCCAGGATCTGGTCGGGGACGGGCGAGGTGAAGATTTCGCCGCAGCAGGCGGCGTCGAGCATGCCCACCCCTACATAACCGCTGTGCAGGGGCTCGTGGCCGGTGCCTCCACCCGAGACCAGCCCCACCTTGCCGGCCACGGCCCCTCCGGCACGCAGGACGAGACGGTGCTCGGTGTCGATCCGGAGGCGGTCCGGGTGGGCGGCGGCCATCCCAGCAAGCGCCTCGACGACGACATCGGCGGGGTCGTTGAGCAACTTCCTCATGCGCCCACTCTGCCACTTGGTGGCGGCGACACGGGTCGGTGCTGGGCCTGGAACGAGAGCTTCGGTGCTTTAGAAGCCGAGCCGGTCCAACTGCTTGGGGTCGCGCTGCCAGTCTTTGGCTACCTTGACGTGCAGGTCGAGGTAGATCCGGTGCCCGAGGATCTTCTCGATCCCGATGCGCGCCGTCGACCCCACGTCTCGCAGCCGCGACCCACCACGGCCGATGATGATCGCTTTCTGGCTGGGTCGCTCGACATAGACGTTGACGCGCACGTCGCTCATCGGGTCGTTCTCGGGACGATCCGGGCGGGGCACGATCTCCTCGACCTGGACGGCGAGACTGTGCGGCAGCTCGTCGCGCACCCCCTCCAGCGCGGCCTCCCGGACGAGCTCGGCGATGAGCACGGCCTGCGGCTCGTCGGTCAGCTGCTCGCTGGGATAGAGCTGCGGCGACTCCGGCAGATGGGAGGTGAGCAGCTTGCCCACAAGCTCGACCTGCTCACCGCTCACCGCGGAGCAGGGCACGATCTGCGCCCAGTCCCCGAGACGGTCGATGGCGACCAGGTGCTCCGCGAGACGGTCGCGGTCCACGGCGTCGGCCTTGGTCGCGATCGCGACCACAGGCACCCTGCGCACGCGCTGCAACTCCAGGAGGTCGTTGGCGATGTAGGTGTCTCCCGGGCCGACCCGCTGGTCGGCGGGCAGGCAGAAGCCGATCACGTCGACCCCGAGGAGCGTGTCACGCACCAGGTTGTTGAGTCGCTGCCCCAGGAGCGATCGGGGCCGGTGCAGTCCCGGGGTGTCGACCAGGATCAGTTGCGCTTCGTCCGTGGTCATGATGCCGCGGATGGTGTGCCGTGTGGTCTGGGGCTTGGATGAGGTGATCGCCACCTTGGCGCCGACCAGGGCGTTGGTCAAGGTCGACTTGCCCGCGTTAGGCCTGCCGACGAGAGCCGCAAAACCGCTGCGGTATGGCGTGGGTTGGGGATCAGTGGGCACGCGAGTCCTCCGGGGTCGGCTCTGTGGTCGGGTCGCTAGTGTTGCGGTCGCGTCGGTCACGCCGGGGGCGATCACGGCCCCGGCTGCTGCCGTCGTCGTGTCCCTCCCCCTCAACGCCCTCGCCATCGGCAGTCGTGTTCGGCGCCGGGTCGAGCTTACGGACGAGCACTGTCGCGACCCGGCGCCGGCGGCCGGCCATCCGCTCGGCGCTCAGCTCCAGCCCCGCGATCTCGCCGGTAGAGCCCTGGATAGGCACCATCCCGATGATGGAGGCCAGCAGCCCGCCCACGGAGTCGACATCCTCAGACTCGATCTCGACCTCGAAGAGCTCGGCCAGGTCGTCGACGGGCAGGTTAGCGGGCACCCGGACCAGCTCCGCGCCGTCCTCAGCTATGAGTTCCTCGATCTCCGCCTCGGCCCGATCGTATTCGTCAGTGATCTCGCCGACGATCTCTTCGAGCACGTCCTCGATGGTGATCAGCCCCGCGGTGCCGCCGTACTCGTCGATGACGAGGGCGACGTGCTGGCTCTCCCGCTGCATCTCCTTGAGCAGGTCGTCGACCCGCTTCATCTCCGGGACGCGCGTGATGGGCCGCATCACCTCGGTGACCGGCATCGCATCCGCAGAGGCGCCGTTGGCATTGACCTGCCGGATGACGTCTTTGAAGTAGAGGATCCCGAGCACGTCATCGGTGTCCTCACCGATGACCGGGACGCGCGAGAACCCGGAGCGAAGGAACAGCGACATCGCCTTGCGCAGCACCTTTTCGGACTTGATGGTGATGAGGTCCGGTCGGGGCACCATGACCTCGCGCGCCACGGTGTCGCCGAGCTCGAAGATCGAGTGGATCATCTCCCGCTCGTCCTGCTCGATCACCGCGGACTCTCCCGCCAGATCGACGAGGTCGCGCAGCTCGGACTCGGAGGCGAACGGCCCGTCGGCGTAGCCGTGGCCAGGGGTGACGGCATTGCCGAAGAGGACCAGCAGCTTAGCGACGGGTCCCAGGAAGAGCCGGAGCAGGCGCACGATCGGTGCCGCCGTGAGGGCTACCGCATCGACGTGCTGCCGGCCGAGGGTGCGGGGGGAGACGCCGACGAAGACAAAGGACACCACCGCCATGATCGCGGTCGCGATCATGGCGGTCTGCCAGTGCGAGTCGGTGCGGATGTCGACCGCGACGGTGACGGCCACTGCGGTGGCGGCCTCGGCGGTCACCCGCACGAACGTAGCGACCGCCATGAAGGGTGCGGGCGCCGTCGTGATCCGCACCAGAGCCCGCGCACCCTGCCGCCCCTCATCGAGGAGCTGCTCGGCCCGGTGCCTGCTCATCCGCTGGAGGGCTGTCTCTCCAGCAGTGAGGAGGAAGGTGATCGACGTCGTGACGACCGCCAGGATGATCAGGGACGTCATACCTGTCCAGGCTCTGGGGCTGCCGTCGTGGTGCGGCCACGCTGGGCCAAGAAGGTCAACAGCAAGGTGCGCTGCAGATCAAACATCTCGCGCTCCTCATGCGGCTCGGCGTGGTCGAAGCCCAGCAGGTGCAGGATCCCGTGGGTGGTCAGCAGCAGGAGTTCGTCGCCGACCGCGTGACCGGCTGCGCTCGCCTGGGCGCGCGCCACCGCGGGGCAGAGCACGACGTCACCGAGCAGCCCGGGCACCGGCTCCTGACCATCACGGCTGGGACGGATCTCGTCCATCGGGAAGCTCATCACATCAGTGGGGCCGGGCAGGTGCATCCACTGCTCGTGCAGGCTGGCCATGGTCGCTTCGTCGACTAAGGAAATCGTCAGCTCGGCGAGGGGGTGCACCCGCATCTGCTCCAGCACGTGGCGACCGAGGTCGGCCAGCTCCTGCTCCGGGACCGGCGAGGGGACCTCGCTGCTCTCGTTGAGGACCTCGATGCTCACTTCTTGTCCTTGCGTTGGCGGGCACCGGCGCGCGCGTCGTGTCGGCCATACGCGTCTACGATCTGGCTGACCAACCGGTGGCGCACCACGTCGTCGGACGTCAGAGTGGCGAAGTGGATATCCTCGACTCCCTGGAGAATCCCCTCGACCACCTTCAAACCGGAGCTGGTGCCCCTGGGCAGGTCGACCTGGGAGGTGTCACCGGTGATGACCATCTTGGAGCCGAAGCCCAGACGGGTCAGGAACATCTTCATCTGCTCCGGAGAGGTGTTCTGCGCCTCGTCCAGGACGATGAAGCTGGAGTTGAGAGAGCGACCTCGCATGAACGCCAGGGGCGCCACCTCGATCGTGCCTGCTGCCATCAATCGGGGTATGGAGTCCGGGTCGACCATGTCGTGGAGCGCGTCGTAGAGGGGGCGTAGGTAGGGATCGATCTTGTCGTTGAGCGTGCCCGGGAGGAATCCGAGGCGCTCCCCCGCCTCCACCGCGGGCCGGGTCAGGATGATCCGGTTGACCAGTTTGGCCTGCAGCGCCGCGACCGCCTTGGCCATCGCCAGATAGGTCTTGCCGGTGCCGGCCGGGCCGAGCCCGAAGACGATCGTGTTGGTGTCGATCGCGTCGACATAGTGCTTTTGGTTAAGCGTCTTGGGCCGGATCGTGCGGCCGCGGGCACTGAGGATGTTCATCGTCAGCACGTCGGCAGGACGACCGGTGGCCGAGGAGCGCAGCATGCCGATCGAACGCTCGACGGCGTCCCGGTTGAGGGGCTGGCCGGTGCTGCTGACCGCTAGCAACTCGTCGATCAGCCGCTCAGCGACGGCCATCTCGCCGACGTCGCCGGCCAGATGGAACTCGTTGCCCCGCACGTGGATGTCCAGCTGCGGGAAGGCCCTCTCCATGGTCCGCAGCAGCTCGTCCCGAGGGCCGAGCAGGGTCACCATCTGGACGTCGTCGGGCAGGACGACGGTGTGGGTGGGCGAGGAGCGCTCGACGGGGCGCAGTGGAGCTTCGGTCATCAGGTGGCCCATCCTAGGCCGAGCCATGCAGCGGGGCGGTCGGAAGCGGTGGCCTGGCGCGCGCTGCGCTGACCACAGTGAGGGCGCTGACGCAGATCGCGACCGCCAGCGTGCCCACAAAGGCGGTGTGTGGTGCGCTCTGGTAGTAGATCCCGAAGACGACGCCGGTCAACGCGAGCGAGAGTGCGCTCATGAGCGCCTCCCCCACTGAGAGCGCGGAGGTATTGCGGCCGATCTCGGAGGCCGGCGAGAGGCGCATGGTCAGGAGCGTGGTCGTCGGGTAGGCGAGGCCGACGCCCAAGGTGGCCATGCCATAGAGCCCGATGAGCAGCCAGCCCGGCCACTGCGCCCACATCGCGACGCCGATGAGCACCATGAAGCCCGCAAAGATGCTCGCGCCGACCATCATCACTCGGTAGCGGTCGGTAGCCTCCGGCAGCCGGCCCTGGATCCACGACCCGACTGCCCAACTGACAGAAGCGGCCGCGAGCACGCCGCCCGCCATCGCCGGCGAGTATCCGTGCTCGTCACGGAGCATGAGCGGCAGGTAGGCCTCGGCCGCGATGAACCCTCCACCCATCGCGCTGCGGGCTCCGATCACCGAGGGCAGCCCGCGACCGAACCGTAGTGTGCGGGCGGGCAGCAGATGCAGACTGGCGGCCAGCAGGACCGCGACGGCCACGGCTCCCACCACCCACTCCACGGGTCGGATCGAGTCCCCCGCCAGGTTGAGCAGGCCGACGCTCACCGCGGCGGCCACGGCCCAGACGACGACGGACGGTTTGAGGTATGGCGAATCGTCGCCGGCGTGCGTGGCCGCCAAAGCACGCCAAAGGACGAGCAGCGAGAGGCCAACCAAGGGCGCGACCCCGAGGAAGACCCAGCGCCACGACAGGTGTTGCACGAGGACCCCGGTCAGGAGCGGTCCGGCCAGTCCTGGGACGACCCAGGCGGCCGCGAGCAGCGAGAAGACGGCTGGGCGGCGGACGTCGGGGATGCGTTGGGCGATCACCACATACAGCGCGACGATGGACAGCCCGCTGCCCAGGCCCTGCAGCGCACGCCCGACGGAAAAGATCTCCATCGTCGGGCTGAGCCCACTGAGCACCAGGCCCCCCGTGAAGAGTGCGGTGCCGGCGACAACGACCGGCTTGGGACCGGCGCGGTCCGACCACCACCCGCCGACGATCATGCCGATCACGCTGGCGGCAACCATCGCGCCGAAGGCCATGTTGTAGAGGTGGTAGCCATCCAGGGCCTCGGCGACGGTGGGCATGGCTGCCCCGACCGCGATGTACTCCAGCGCGAAGATCGCGATGAGGGCGGTCGCGCCGACCGAGGCGCTGCGCAGGCCGGGTGCGAAGATCGAGCGTGGCACAGGGATCTCCGCGACCGCCGGGGAGATGCTCATCTTCCTGTCCGCCCGTCGAGGCGGGCCCGGGCTGCGGGGCGGGCGGTCGAAGTGTGCGGCGCGGTCACGACCGGCCCGTCAGCGGCCGAGCAGTGCATCCCACAGCTTGCCCTTGCGCGAGTGTGTTGCGCTGGTCATCTTGCCCTCCGGGCGGGACTCTCCGCGCTCGCGGGCCAACTCGGTGAGCAGGTCGCGCTGGGCGTCGGTCAGACGCGTCGGGACCACGACGTCGAGGTGGACGACGAGGTCGCCTCTACCCTGACCACGTAGGTGGGTCACACCACGGTCTGCGAGGGTGACCGTCTGGCCAGGCTGGGTGCCCGCCTCGACCTGGACGTCGCTGGCACCGTCGAGCGTCTCCACCGGGATGGTGGTCCCCAGCGCGGCAGCGGTCATCGGCACCTCGACGGTGCAGTGCAGGTCGTCGCCGCGACGGTGGAAGATCTCGTGCGGCTCGACCGCGATCTCGACGTAAAGGTCCCCTCCCTGGCCGCCGAACGGCCCGACCTCCCCCTCCCCGCCGAGCTGGATGCGGGTGCCCGTGTCGACGCCGCCGGGGACCTTGAGGGTGAGCTCACGCCTGGTGCGCACCCGGCCCTCGCCGGAGCAGTCGAAGCACGGGTGGTCGATGACGTCGCCATAACCGCGGCAGGCCTGGCACGGACGGGAGGTCATCACCTGGCCCAGGAAGGACCGCTGGATCTGCTGCACCTCTCCGCGTCCAGCGCAGATCTCGCAGCGGTGCGTCCCGGTGCCGGGCTGACTTCCCGCGCCGGAGCAGGTGGTGCACAGGATGGCGGTGTCCAGGGTGAGGCTCTGCTCGCCGCCGAAGACCGCAGTCGGCAGGTCGATGTCCAGCCGGACGAGGGCGTCGTGGCCGCGCTGGACGCGCGAGCGCGGTCCGCGGTGCCCCGCGGCAGTGCCGCCGAAGAAGGCGTCCATGATGTCGGTGAAGGTGAAGCCCTGACCGTAACCACCCGAAGCACCGCCGTAGGGGTCCTGGCCGCGGTCGTAGGAGTCACGCTTCGTCGTGTCGGAGAGCACGTCATAAGCCTGGGAGACGCGTTTGAACTCTGCCTCCGCGTCCGCCCCGGGGTTGACGTCCGGGTGCAGCTTGCGGGCCTTCTTGCGGTAGGCCTTCTTAATCTCTTCGATCGTGGCGTCGCGGGAAACCCCGAGGTCTGCGTAATAGTCGTTCACGGCGTGCGGCGTCCTTGTGTCGTGGTCCCGGGTCTAATTCCTGGCAACGGTGGGTGGGGGTCGGGTTATGCCCGATGGTGCTCAGATCGGGGTATGAGGTGAGTCACCCGTCGAGGATCTCGGCGACGTAGTGGGCCACCGTACGGACGGCCGCCATGGCGTGCGGGTAGTCCATCCGGGTGGGGCCGACGACGCCCAGGCCGCCGGTCGCGCCGTAGTTGGTGGTGATCACCGAAGTGGTGCGGAGCGGCTCGTAAAGATTTTCCCCTCCGATCGAGACCGCCACGGCGTCTCCGTCCGTGAGCGTCGACATGCTGCCCATCAGCCGGAGCAGGACGACGTGCTCCTCGAGCGCGTCCAGGACATCGGACAGGGAGGTGGGGAAGTCGCTGCCGACCCTGGCCAGGTTGGCGGTGCCGGCGAGGGCCACCCGGTCATCGCTCTCTTCATGGGCAGCGTCGGCGAGAGCCACGTTGACCGCGCGCGCGACCGCCCGGCTCTCCTCGGGGACGGCATCGATGACGGGCAGGAGCCGGGCCTGGACCGCAGGCAGCGGGTGCCCGACGGCCGCGGCGTTGACACGGTTGCGCAGGTTGGCGACCAGCTCCTCCGAGCCGGCGAGGTCGCGACCGACGTCAACCACCCGCTGCTCGACGCGACCCGTGTCGACGATGAGCACGACCATGAGCCGCGGGCCGCCGAGGGGGACCAGCTCGATGTGCCGCACGGTGGAACGGGACAGGCTGGGGTAGGCCATCACGGCAACCTGGTGCGTCAGACTGGAGAGCAGCCGGGTGGTCCGGCCGACGACATCGTCCAGGTCGTGCGCGCCATGCAAAAAACGCTCGATGGCGACGCGCTCGCCGCGGGTCAGGGGCTTGACGGCCGAGAGCCGGTCGACAAAAAGACGGTAGCCGGCATCGGTGGGGACGCGGCCGGCGCTGGTGTGCGGCGCAGTGATCAGGCCCTCCTCCTCGAGGGCAGCCATGTCGTTGCGGACCGTCGCCGCGGAGACGCCGAGCCGGTGGCGCTCCAGAAGTGCCTTGGAGCCGACTGGCTCGGAGGTGCTGACATAGTCCTGGACGATGGCGCGCAGCACGGCGAGACGGCGCTCTTCGATCATGACTAGCTCCTCTCGCTGGCCCAACTCCCTCGCGGTGGGCAGCCCCCCGTCAACGCGGCCCGCTCCACCTTGGCACTCTGGCCTCTAGAGTGCCAATTCTAGCGGAGCGCCAGACCACCGACAGTCCGCGTGGGATCAGACGTCGCGCGGGTGCGTCATCTCTGCCGGCACTACCCACTGGTCGAACTGCTCGGGTGTGACGTCACCGCTGGCGACGGCGGCGTCTCGCAGCGACAACCCCTCCTTGTGGGCGTGCTTGGCGATCGCGGCAGACTTGTCATAGCCGATGTGCACGTTGAGTGCCGTGACCAGCATGAGGTTGCGGCTTAGGTGCTCACTGATGTGCTGGCGCTCCGGCTCGATCCCCACCGCGCAGTGCTCGGTGAAGGACCGGCAGCCGTCAGCCAGCAGCCGGATCGACTCCAGCACAGCGTGCGCCATGACGGGCTTGTAGACGTTGAGCTGAAAGTTGCCCTGGCTGCCGGCGAACGCCACGGTCGCGTCATTGCCGAAGACGCGGGTCACGACCATCGTCAGCGCCTCTGCCTGGGTGGGGTTGACCTTGCCCGGCATGATGCTCGATCCCGGCTCGTTCTCGGGAATGGTGATCTCGCCGATGCCGTTGCGCGGCCCAGAGGCGAGCCAGCGCACGTCGTTGGCGATCTTCATCAACGCCCCGGAGAGGGTGCGCAGGGCAGCGCTCACGCTGACGAGAGCATCGTGGGCAGAGAGAGCGGCGAAGTAGTTGTCCGCGGTGCGGAAGGGCTGGCCCGTCTCCTCGGCGAGGTAAGCCGCGGTCCGCGCCCCGAACTCGGGGTGGGCGTTGAGCCCGGTCCCCACCGCGGTGCCGCCGATCGCCAGCTCGTAGAGGCCCTCGTGCGCATGCCTGACCTGCGCCAGCGCATAGTCCAGCTGGGCGACCCAACCACCGATCTCCTGACCCAGCGTGACCGGGGTGGCGTCCTGCAGATGGGTGCGACCGGTCTTGACGACGTCCCCGAACTCCTCCGCCTTGGCCGCCAGCGTGTCGCGCAGGCCGCCCACCTCGCCATACAGGCGCTCGGCCAGCTCCAGCGCGATGGCGACGTGCATCGCGGTCGGGAAGGTGTCGTTGCTGCTCTGGCCACGGTTGACGTGGTCGTTGGGGTGCACCGTCAGCTCGGCGGTGACGGAGCCGGTGAGGATCTCATCGGCGCGGTGGGCGATGACCTCGTTGGTGTTCATGTTGCTCTGCGTGCCGCTGCCCGTCTGAAAGACGACGAGCGGGAAGTGCTCATCGAGGTCGCCACGGACGACCTCGTCGGCGGCTTGGACGACCGCGGCACGGGCCGCCTCGTCCAGCGCGTCGAGCTCGCCCAGGTCGGCGTTAGCGCGGGCGGCCGCCTTCTTGAGCAAGCCGAGGGCGCGGATCATCGAGCGTCCCCACACGAAGGTGTCACGGCCGATATCGAAGTTGCCGAGGCTGCGCTGCGTCTGCGCCCCCCAGTAACGGTCCGCCGCCACCTCGATGGGGCCCATGCTGTCGCGTTCGGTGCGGGTCTGCGTCATGGTTCCCAGGGTAGGCCGCACCACTGACTCCCGGCACTCCGGGCGAGCCTGCCCCGACACTGGCACCCTGACGCCTAGCCTCAGTGGCCGTGACTGATCGCTACGGTGCCGACGTGCTCTCCACAGACTGGCGTGCCCCCAAGCGGGGACGCGCCCAGCCGGTCGAGGCCTCGGCGGGGCTGGTCGTCGAAGATGTGGACACCGGGTGGTGCGGGGCCGTCGTCCTCGTCGAGAAGGCCGGCGGGATGCAGGTCGTGCATCTGGAGGACCGGCGCGGACGACGCAAGGGATTCCCCCTGGGGCCTGGCTTCCTGGTGGACGGCAAGCCAGTCATCCTCACTCCCCCGACCGCCGCGCGCCGAGCCCAGGTGCAGGCCGCCGAGCGGGCTGCCTCCCGGACCGCGAGCGGGTCGGTCGCGGTCCGGGCGCAGCAGGCGCGCGTGGCCAGCAGATCTCGCATCTGGGTCGAGGGCAAGCACGACGCCGAGCTGGTTGAGAAAATCTGGGGCGACGACCTGCGGGTCGAAGGGGTGGTGGTCGAGATGTTGGACGGCGTCGACGACGTCACCGCGCTGATCAAAGACTTTGCGCCGACGCCGGACCGTCGCCTCGGCATCCTCGTGGACCATCTCGTGCCCGGCACCAAGGAAACCCGGATCGTGGGGGAGGCCAGCAAGGTCAGCCGCCACGTGAAGATCCTCGGCCACCCGTATGTCGACGTGTGGCAGTCAGTCAAGCCGGCGCGCCTAGGGCTGACGGCGTGGCCCGTCATCGAGCGCGGTCGGTCCTGGAAGCACGGAATCTTAGAAGAACTCGGCTGGCCGCACACCACGCAGACCGATGTCGCCCTGGGCTGGAAGAAGATCCTGGCCTCTGTGCGTTCCTACAGCGACGTGGAACCAACGCTGCTGGCCAGCGTCGAAGAACTGATCGACTTCGTCACCGTTCCTTCATCCGACAGGGAGTGAGACCCGTATGACATACAACCCCGACCCCCGCCAGAGTTATCAACCCGCCCCTTCTCGCCTCGATGGCGAGGACAAGACCATGATGCTGCTGGCTCACCTCTCGGCGCCGGCGTCCTACCTGCTCAGTGCCGGTTCGCTGCCTTTTCTGGGGCCACTGTTGATCTGGCTCCTCTTCAAGGACAAGTCACCGGCCGTCCGCGCGGCCTCTGCGGGGGCCTTTAACTTCAACGTCTCCACGTTCGTGGTCACGGCACTGACCTGGCTCAGCGTGATCCTCACCCTCGGCATCGGTCTCATTTGGGCGATCCCGATCCTCATCGTCGTCTTCATCGTCGTCGTCTGGGTGCATGTCCGGGCCGTCATGAAGACGCTGGACGGGCAGGTCTACCAGTACCCGTTCCAGGTCCCGATCCTGCACTAGCCGCACGCTCCAAAAGCGACGGTGGCTTTGTCGCCACACCAGCCCCACGGACCGGCGTGTCAAGCCAGACACGCCGGTCTGTGCCAGATTTTTCCCTCCGACCTCTTGCATCTGAGGACAGCCTGGGATAGAACTCTCTTACGCGATCCCGCAAGGGAGAGCGGGTCGCAAGACTCGTCGAGGATTCGATGAATCGGTCCGGTGCCTCGTGCACCGGGTCCGTGAAGCTCTGGTGATGCAGAGTTCGAGCCCCGGACACCTTTGCGATCGTCCAACTGTCATCACCGTTGGTCCGAGGCCCGTTTCGCGAACTCATACTTCGCGAAGCGGGCCTCACCTTTTCCCGCGTGGGCCTCACCAGGCACGTCACGTCGGGTGGGACTGCGCTCTCGCGGTAGGCCCTGCTGGCTCATACCCGGCAGGATCTAGCCATATTTTTACTGCCTGGGGCCCTCCTGCGTGGCACCTGCAGGGCGTGTCGGCAAAGTCGACGCTCCGTCGACCTGCCAGCAACGCTCTCCGTGAGGGTCAGCGAGGAGCCGATGGACGACGGTGTCGGCGAGGAGCCGTCCACGCAGGGTCAGCACGAGCCGGCCACCGATGGCCGGGGCACCCTGCACGAGCCCGTCCGCAATAAGCCCTGCGACCGCGCGGCGTCCGCTCACCGACAGCGCCTGCAGAGGTAGTCCTTGCGCCAGTCGGCTCCCCAGCAGGACAGTCTCGTCGTACTGCTGCTCCTCATCCAGCACCTCGCGAGCGTGCGCGGGGCTCAGCCCGCTCTGAAGCCGCTCGGCGTAGGCCCGGGGGTGTTTGACGTTCCACCACCGCACGCCCCCGACATGACTGTGCGCCCCTGGCCCGATGCCCCACCAGTCACCGCCGCGCCAGTAGGCCAGGTTGTGCTCGCACGCCGACTCCGCACCTTTGGACCAGTTCGAGATCTCATACCAAGAGAAGCCGGCCGCACCGAGGATGGCCTCGGCCAGCTCGTATTTATCGGCTTCGTCGTCGTCATCCGGCGCGGCCACCTCACCCCTGCGGACCTGCCGAGCCAGGGCGGTGCCCTCCTCAACGACCAAGGCGTACGCGGAGACATGGTCCGGGTCGAGCTCGACCACGGTCTGCAGGCTGGTGCGCCAGTCGTCCAAGGACTCCCCCGGCGTGCCGTAGATGAGATCGAGACTGGCCTGCATTCCTGCCGCCCGCACGGCCGCGAACGCGCTCGCCACATTCTCCGGTCGGTGCGTGCGGTCCAGTGTGGCCAGCACGTGCGGCACGGCGGACTGCATCCCCAGGCTGACCCGCGTGAAACCGCGAGCGGCCAGTGCCTGGGCGACCTCGGGGGTCACCGTGTCCGGGTTGGCCTCGGTGGTGATTTCCGCCCCCGGCGTCAGTCCCCACCGGTCCCGCACGTCATCGACGAGACCTCCGAGCACCTCCGCCGGCAGCATCGTAGGAGTGCCACCGCCGACGAAGACGGTGGACACCGGTGGTGGATCACCGGCGTCCAGGACGCCCTGGGCCAACGCGAGCTCGGCATGCGCTGCGCGGGTGAAATCGCCCATCAAGCCAGGCAGGGGCTCCCCGACGTCCTGACGGTGCCCCGTTTCCCCCAGCTCAGGCAGCGTGTAGGTGTTGAAGTCGCAGTAGCCGCACCGGACCCGGCAGAACGGGACGTGCACATAGACCGAGAAGGTGCGCGACGACATACCATCCAGGACGGCCCCGGGCAGGGAGCCGTCAGCGGGCCCCGGATCACCCGGGGGAAAGGTGGACGGCATATCCCCCAGTCTCCCACCATGGCCCGGGCCATGAATGCCACCCGCCCATGTCGATCGCCAGGCCGCGCTGGCGCCGTGGCTGCTCAACTGCTGCCCACGCTAGTCTCAAGAGGTGCAGCAACGTCTCCGTGAGTACATCGACAACCTGCGTGATGCCGGCTTCACGGTGCGCGACGATCAGGGGTCAGATCCGGACCTCATCACGCCCGAGGGAAGTGCCGTCGACACCTGGCGTGAGGACTATCCCTACGCGGAGCGGATGACCAGGGACTACTACGAGGTCGAGAAGTGGTTGTTGCAGGTCGAACTGCTCAAGTTCCAGTACTGGGCCAAGGACAACGACACCCGGCACATCCTCGTCTTCGAGGGCCGGGACGCGGCCGGTAAGGGTGGGTCGATCAAGCGATTCACCGAGCATCTGAACCCACGCGGCGCACGGGTGGTGGCCCTCAACAAGCCGACCGAGGTCGAGGCCGGCCAGTGGTACTTCCAACGCTACGTGCAGAACCTGCCGACGAGCGGCGAGATCGTGCTGTTCGACCGCAGCTGGTACAACCGTGCGGGAGTCGAGCGGGTCATGGGCTTCTGCTCCAACACGGAGTACGAGACCTTCATGGAGCATGCGCCGCAGTTCGAAAAGATGCTCGTCGACACGGGCATCTCCATCACCAAGTACTGGTTCTCGGTGACGCAGACCGAGCAGCGGACCCGCTTTGCGATCCGGCAGCTCGACCCGGTGCGCCAGTGGAAGCTCTCCCCGATGGACCTGGAGTCGTTGGACCGCTGGGAGGCGTATGGCGCGGCGAAGGAGGAGATGTTTCGTCGCACCGACACCGACTGGGCCCCGTGGACGACAATCAAGTCCAATGACAAGAAGCGCGCGCGCATCAACGCGATGCGCCACTTCTTGTCCAAGTTCGAGTACGAAGGCAAGGACCACGACATCGTGCTGCGGCCGGATCCGCGGCTCGTCAAACGGGCCCGGGACACCGTCGGCGACTGAGCAGGGGTTTCCTATCCCGAGACCGCGTCGGAGCGTGGCACGGTTGCCCTGCTGCCCGAGGTCGACTCTGCAGGCACTCCCAAGTCGCGCACCAGGTAGGCCCAGGGGAAGGCACGGCACCCGACCTGCCAACCGTCCTGCTCGTAGCGGCGTAAGGGCCCGGTCCACACCACCCGCCTGTGCTCCCACTGGGTGTGAGTGCGTACCATTTTGTGACGCAACATCCCAGCCCCGACCGTGTGCCAGCCCAGGCGCCCGGCCAGTTGCAGTTCCGGCAGCTCGTCAACGGCGGTGACCGGTCCGAGCCAGCGATACTGCGGACTGTCCTCCGGCTCCGGGCGAGCGCCAAAGCGTTGCTGCACCCCTTGGCGGCTCAGCCCTAGTTCGGCACCGATCGTGGCCCAACTGTGCCCGCTCGCGCGGGCCGCGCGGACCGCCTGCTGCAGCAGCTCACGTGATGCGTGTTCGGCGGCAGCGCAGCGACGCACGATCGCGAGATGGTCGCCGGGCTCAGCTGGGTGAAGGGTCTCGGTGCGCTCAGGGTTGTCCTCACCGAGAATCGCTGCGCCGATCGCCTCGGTCAGAGCGAGACTCTCCTCGACACCATTCAGGTGGGCAGGCATCTCAACTCGCTCCCTGGCCGTCAGCGGTGTCCCGGCTCGGCAGCCAGGCCTTACCCTCGTGCAGGTCCCGCTCACTCTTGGGGCCATGCCACCGGGTCGCGCCAAGCAGGTACGCACCCATGACCAGCAGGGCGAGGGTAGCGCCTTCAAACATGCCACCGACGAAGCCGCCGTGCCGCGCTCAGTCACGCTCCGCTCGCACATACGCGAGGTCGACGATCTCCCGACCCTCGGCCGTGCCACGACGTTCGAAACGGGTGGGTGGGCGCAGCGGAGCGCGACCGGTCGACACCGGCGACAGCCGCTGGTCGGCACCGATCACCGCGCGCATCGCGGCGGCATAAGCGACCCAGTCGGTAGCCAATCGCCACACCCCGCCGTCCTCGAGCGCAGCGACCACGGCCTCGACGAGGTCCGGGGAGACGATCCGGCGCTTGTGGTGACGCTGCTTGGGCCACGGGTCGGGAAAGAACGTCCAGACCTCACGGACGGATCCAGGCTCGACCATCGTCTGCAGCGCGAGCGCGGCGTCGGCCTCCACGATGCGCACATTGGGCAGGGCGCGCTCCCCCATCTTGGCCAGCGCATGCCCGATGCCGGGTCGCCATACCTCGAAGGCGAGGAAGTCCCACTCCGGTCGGGCGGTCGCGCCCGCGACCAGCGCATCACCGGAGCCAGAGCCGATCTCCACCACCAGCGGCGCCGACCGGCCGAAGGCGGCGGTGGCCTCGAAGCGGTAGCCCGGCTCGATGATCGTCGAGCCCTCCCCTGCGGTGCGCGGAAGGTCGAGCACGACCTCGCCGGAGAGCCGGTCCCAAGCGACCTGGTGGGTATGCGGCATCCGCCCGCCTCGACGGGTGAAGGAGCGGGTGCGGGCCTGCGGTCGCGGCCCGATCACCGGGTTGCCCAGCGCAAAATGACCGGGGGGTGGAGGCGGAGGCAATGGCACGCTCACTTCTTGCCCTTCTCCGCAGCGCTCCCGTCCTGGGAGAGTGCCGCGATGAAGGCTTCCTGAGGCACCTCCACGGCACCGACCATCTTCATCCGCTTCTTACCCTCCTTCTGCTTCTCCAGCAGTTTGCGCTTGCGGCTGATGTCACCGCCGTAGCACTTGGCGAGCACGTCCTTGCGGATCGCGCGGATGGTCTCGCGGGCGATGACGCGGGCACCGATCGCGGCCTGCACCGGCACCTCGAACTGCTGGCGCGGGATCAGCTCCTTGAGCTTGGTGGCCATCAGCACGCCATAGGCGTAGGCCTTGTCCCTGTGCACGATCGAGCTGAAGGCGTCGACCTGGTCGCCCTGCAGGAGGATGTCCACCTTGACCAGGTCTGCCTCCTGCGACCCGTCGGGCTCATAGTCGAGCGAGGCATAACCGCGGGTGCGCGACTTGAGTGCGTCGAAGAAGTCGAAGACAATCTCTGCCAGGGGCAGCGTGTAGCGCATCTCCACCCGCTCGGGGGAGAGGTAGTCCATCCCACGCAGCGTCCCACGCCGGCTCTGGCACAACTCCATGATTGCCCCGATGAACTCGCTCGGCGCCAGGATGGTGGCGCGCACGATCGGCTCGGTGATCGAAGAGATCCGGCCCGAGGGGAACTCGCTGGGGTTGGTGACGTCGACGACGGTAGTGTCGTCCAGCTGCACCTGGTACTCCACGTTGGGCAGGGTGGAGATCAGCTCGAGGTTGAACTCCCGCTCCAACCGCTCCCTGACGATCTCCAGATGCAACATGCCGAGGAAGCCGACGCGGAAGCCGAAGCCCAGCGCGGCTGACGTCTCCGGCTCATAGACCAGGGCCGCGTCATTGAGTTTGAGCTTGTCCAGGGCGTCTCGCAGGATCGGGTAGTCCGAGCCGTCCAGCGGATAAAGGCCCGAGAAGACCATCGGCCGAGGTTCCTTGTAGCCGCTCAACGCCTGCGTCGCCATCCTGGTGGCGCTGGTCACCGTGTCACCGACCTTGGACTGCCGCACGTCCTTCACACCGGTGATCAGGTAGCCGACCTCGCCCACGCCCAGACCCTTGGACGGGACCGGGTCGGGGCTGATCACCCCGATCTCGAGGAGCTCGTGCGTGGCCTTGGTCGACATCATCGCGATGCGCTCCCGTGGCGAGAGCGACCCGTCGATCACGCGGACGTAGGTGACCACCCCGCGATAGGTGTCGTAGACGGAGTCGAAGATCATCGCGCGGGCGGGTGCCGAAGCGTCGCCCACAGGGGGCGGGATGAGCTCGACGATCCGGTCGAGGAGCTCAATCACGCCCTCCCCGGTCTTGCCCGAGACGCGCATCACTTCGGCCGGGTCGCAGCCGATGAGGCCGGCGAGCTCCTCGGCATACTTCTCGGGCTGTGCCGACGGGAGATCGATCTTGTTGAGGACCGGAATGACGGTCAGGTCGTTCTCCATCGCCAGATAGAGGTTGGCCAGCGTCTGCGCCTCGATGCCCTGCGCCGCGTCGACCAGCAGGACCGCGCCCTCGCACGCCGCGAGGCTGCGGCTGACCTCATAGGTGAAGTCGACGTGCCCGGGCGTATCGATCATGTTCAGGATCTGGGTCTGCCCGCCGACCGCCCATGGCATGCGGACGGCCTGACTCTTGATCGTGATGCCACGCTCGCGCTCGATGTCCATGCGGTCCAGAAACTGCGCCCGCATCTGCCGTCCCTGAACGACTCCGGTCTCCTGGAGCATCCGGTCAGCCAAGGTGGACTTGCCGTGATCAATGTGGGCGATGATGCAGAAGTTGCGGATGCTCGCCGGCGGGGTGGACGCCGGCGCAGGCACCGAGTCGGGAGGGGCAAGTGGAGACACGCTTGGTTTCAACCTCGAGGTATGTCGTGGGCCGGACAGTCTCTTCAGTGTCCCATGTCATAGGCGGCCCTCCGCGCAACTGCCCGGATGCGCGACGACGTTGATTGGGCGGCCATTTCCTGGCCCATTGGTCGACCATTTGTTCCCACCTGGTCAGACCAATCCGAGAAAGGGTGTGACACATCCCACACAAGCGCGAAAAATGGGTGTAGATTCCGGGCCACCGCGTAAGTGACACCCATGGCAAGGAGGCCCACGTGTCTGACCAACTGGCCGACAACACTCTCGGTGGCGACCCGCCAACGGTGCCCGAGGGCGAGATTGCGCACGAGATCCCCTGGAAGCATGTCCCCCCGGTCACCTACCGAGATCTTCCGGAGCCCCTGCCCCTGAGGAAGGTCATCGGCCCCAGCGTGCTGCTGCTCGCCGGGGCCATCGGCTCGGGCGAGTTCGTGCTCTGGCCCTACATCACCTCCCAGGTCGGCCTCGCGCTGGTCTGGCTGGTGGTCATCGGCATCACCACGCAGTACTTCCTCAACATGGAGATCGAGCGCTACACGCTGGCGACCGGTGAGACCGCCGTCGTCGGCTTCACCCGGCTCTGGAAGCCGTGGGGCTGGCTGTTCATCGCGATGACCGTGATCCCGTGGATGTGGCCCGGTTGGGCGACCGGCGGGACCACGACGCTGTCCTTCGCGACGGGCTTCGACGCCGACAAGATCCCGTTCATCACGATCGGGGTGCTGATCGTCATCGGCCTGGTGCTGACCCTGTCCCCGGTCGTCTACAAGACGGTGGAGAAGATCCAGTTCTTCCTGGTCGCCTTCATCATCCTCTTCGTCCTTTATGCGGCCATCGTGCTGATCGGCGGCGAGGGCTACAAGGGTTTGGCCATGGGCTTCGTGGAGATCCAGAAACTCCCCGCGGCGATCGCCGAGGTCCCGGCGGCGCTGCTCCTGGGTGCCATCGCCTTCGCCGGCGCTGGCGGCGCGATGAACCTGGTCCAGTCCAACTGGGTCCGGGACAAGGGCCTGGGCATGGGTGCCCTGCTGCCCAAGGTGGTCTCACCCTTCACCGGCGAGGAGGTCGTGCAACCGACCACCGGCTACTTCTTCAAGCGCGACGAAGAGAACATGCGCAAGTGGAAAGCGTGGTGGAAGGTCGCAGACAAGGAGCAGACCATCACGTTCCTCGTCATCGGTGGCATCACGCTGCTGGTCTTCATGGCGTTGACCTTTGTCACCCTGGGCACTGGCGGGGAGGCCGCGAGCTTCGACTTCATCAAGTTGGAGGGCGAGGCCCTCCGCGAGCTGCAAGGGCCGTGGCTGTCCACCTTCTTCTGGGTCGCCGGCAGCGCCGTGCTCTACTCGACCAACCTCACGATCCTGGACATGGTCGGACGGTTGGCCGCCGACGTGCTGAAGACGACGACGCTGAGGGACTCGAACATCAGCGAGAGCCGGCTCTACTTCATCTTCGTCTGGACCATGATCCTCTTCGGCTCGATCATCCTCTTGTCCGGCGTGGATCAGCCGCTGCTGCTCATCGTCATCGCCAGCTCCCTCAACGGTCTGGTCATGTTCGTCTACTCGGTGCTGCTCCTGCGGCTCAACCGCAGTGTGCTCCCCCGGGAGATCGGCCTGAAGGGGTTCCGCTTCGGGGCGATCATCTGGGCCTGCCTCTTCTACGGTGGGTTCTCCGCCTTCCTGCTCTTCGATCAGGGAAGCAAGTTGTTCGGCGGCTGAGCTTGCTCACGAACGCGGCCGCGTCACCCAAGGGGTGGCGCGGCCGCGTTCGTGTCGCTCTCAGTCGTCGGCGTACTGGCAGATCCACTGGTCGGGCAGGGATCCTGAGTCGAGGAAGTCCCGCAGCGTCGTGGCCTCCTCGTCGGTGAGCACGGTGTCGGCATGCGGGTAGATCAGTGGCTCTTCCTTGAGGTTGTGCTTCTCCAGCGCAGAGAGCAAGTTCTGGCAGGCCGCGACCAGGTCGTCGGGCTCAGCGTCGGAGCGGACCTGCTCAGTGAGCGCGTCCATGGCCCGCCACAGCTCGCCATGCTCTTTGAGCATGACGAAGACCGGCATCGCGAGCCCGGCCTCCTTCACCGCGTCGAAGAGGAACTCCTCCTCCAGGTAGATATGCCGGCGCAGCAGCGCCAGCGCCGCGGTCAGGTCGGAAGAATCGGTGGAATCGCTCCGGAGGCCCTCGACATACCGCAGGATGCCGTCGTCGATGGTGTGGTGCTCTGCCTCCAGGATGTCCTGCAGCGTGCTCATCCGTCTTGGTCCTCGACCTGCGCTGCGTCCGTTCCGACGGAGTCACGCAGCTCGTCGGAGGCGTCCCAGTCATTGGCGTGCATCGCCGCGACCACCAAGCCGTCCCGGACCCAGTAAGCGCGGAAGGTGCCAGAGCCGTCGCCGAGGTCTCCGCGAGTGATGACCCGGTCAGAACCGCTGCCACGACCGAAGTATTCCATCCCGAGGTCGTACTGGTCGGTGAAGAAGTAGGGCTGTCGGTCATAGTCCTGCTGTGCGCCGAGCAGGTTGCGGGCCACCACTTTGGCCTGCTCGATCGCGGTGTCCCAGTGCTCCACGCGGACCCGTCCGAGCGTGGGGTGGTCCTGATTGGCGATGTCGCCGACCGCGTAGACATCTGGGTCCGAGGTGCGCAGCGTCGCATCGACCAGCACGCCGTGGTCGACGTCGAGGCCGGCGTCCTCCGCCAGTTGCGTGTTGGGGATCGCGCCGATCCCCACCACGACGAGGTCAGCGCCGGCCAGGTCCTCGGCGGTGACCTCCGTGTCGAGCCGCAGATCGACGCCATGGGCACGATGGACGGCGGCGAACCGCGCTGCCACCTCCGGGCCGAGCACCGGCAGCAGCGGCTGAGCGGCGCGCTCGAAGATCGTGACCTCGGTCCCTACCTTGCGGGCGGCCGAAGCCACTTCGAGGCCGATCCAGCCGGCGCCGATGATGACGATCTTCTTGCCCTCGCCGAACTGCTCGCGGATCTGGTTGCTGTCCTCGACATTGCGCAGGTATGCCGTGGGCACGCCAGAGTCGTCCGCGAGCGCTAGGTGGCGAGGGGAGGCGCCGGTCGCGAGCAGCAACTTGTCGTACGTGACGTCGCCACCGGTGGTTTGCACCGTCCGGTTGGCCAGGTCAAGGCCGGTCGCGGTGGTGCCGGTGCGCAGATCCACCTCGTTCTTCGGATACCAGTCAGCGTCGTGGACCTGTGCCTCCTCGAAGGAACTTTCACCCATGAGGTAACCCTTGGACAACGGAGGTCGCTCATAGGGCACTCGCTCTTCTGTCCCAAGGAGGGTGATCGGGCCCGTGTGCCCTCCCTCGCGCAGCGCGGTGACCGCGCTCCCGCCGGCCAGGCCAGCTCCGATGACGACGATGTGCTCAGGCATAGCAACTCCTAGGGGGTCTGTGCTCCGACTCTACGCTCGCGTGCGGACGTCTCGTCGAACCTGACGAAAGCCCGGAGGTGGCCCTCCCCGTAGTCCCTCACCTCGACATACCCCAACGACTCATAAAACGCCTGCTGGCGGGGCTCGTCGTCGGTCAGGAGCACCTTTTGGCGCACGTGCCCGTAGGGCTCCAGGGCGGTCTGCACCAACTGGCGTCCCACGCCTTCCCGCTGCAACTCGGGACGCACCAGGACGTCCTGGAGGTAGGCGATGCTCGCGCCGTCCGACAGCACCCTGGCCAGCCCGAGCAATTCATCGCCATATCTGGCTGTCACCACCCGGGTAGAGCCGGCGACAGCGTCCTCGAGCGCCTCCGGTCTGGTGGTGTAGGAGGTCCACCCGACCGCGTCGTAGAGCTCGATCAGCTCCGCGCGGGTCGGCCGGTCATCGACGCTGAAGACAATCTCGTGTCCTGCCATCCTTGAGACTCTCACGGCGCAACTCTTCCCCGCACGACGGAGCGCTGCCACCTGCGTTAGGCTCCTGGGAGAAGGCGGATAACGAATTCCGCCTAGTGGAAAACTGCCACAAGGAGCCCACATGACCGACGTGTCCGCCCCGTCAACCGCTAGCCTGGACCTGCCCGAGGGGGTGGAGGTCACCGGCGAGCTCAAGCCCGGTTATGAGGAGATTCTCAGCCGTCCCGCCCTCGAGCTGATCGCCAGCCTCCACCGCGCGCTGGAGCCGCAGCGCCAGGAACGACTGGCCGCCCGGGCCACGACGGTCCACGAAGTTTCCGCGGGTCAGGACCTGAACTTCCTTCCCGAGACGGCCAGCGTTCGCGAGGACGACTCCTGGCGGGTTGGCGAGCATGCCCCCGGGCTGATCGATCGCCGCGTGGAGATGACCGGCCCCACCGACCGCAAGATGACGATCAACGCGATGAACTCCGGCGCGAAGGTCTGGCTGGCCGATCAGGAGGACGCCAACACGCCCCTGTGGGCCAACGTCGTCGAGGGGCAGATGAACCTGCGCGATGCCATCGCCGGCACGATCTCCTTTACCTCCCCCGAGGGCAAGGACTATGCGTTGTCGACCACCGACCAGTCCGAGCTGCCGACGATCGTCATGCGTCCCCGTGGCTGGCACTTGGATGAGAAGCACATCATGGTCGACGGCGAGCGCACCTCCGGCGGGCTGGTCGACTTCGCTCTCTTTATGGTCGCCAGCGCGCAACTGCAGCTGGATGCTGGCAAGGGCCCCTACTTCTACCTGCCGAAGATGGAGCACTATCTCGAGGCCCGGATCTGGAACGACGCGTTCATCATGGCCCAGGACGCCCTCGGCATCCCCCGGGGCACGATCCGTGCGACGTGCCTGATCGAGACCTTCCCGGCCGCGTTCCAGATGGAGGAGATCCTCTATGAGCTCAAGGAACACTCCGCCGGGCTCAACGCCGGCCGTTGGGACTACCTGTTCAGCGTCATCAAGACCTACCGCACCCGCGGCGCGGACTTTGTGCTGCCAGACCGTAACGCGGTGACCATGACCGCTCCGATGATGCGCGCCTACACCGACCTGCTGGTGCGCACCTGCCACAAGCGCGGGGCGCATGCCATCGGCGGCATGGCGGCCTTCATCCCGTCCAGGGACGAGGCCGTCAACAAGGCCGCCTTCGAGAAGGTCACCGCCGACAAGCAGCGCGAGGCCGGCGACGGTTTTGACGGCTCCTGGGTCGCGCACCCGGGCATGGTCAAGACCGCCCGCGACGTCTTCGACGCCGTCTTGGGTGACCGCCCCAACCAGGTCGACAAGACCCGCGACGACGTCTCCGTCACCGCCGCCCAGCTGCTCGACGTGAAGAGCACGCCGGGTGAGGTGACCGAGGAAGGTCTGCGCGCCAACATCGACGTGGCCATCCAGTACCTCGCGGGATGGCTGACCGGCAGCGGCGCGGTTGGCATCCACAACCTCATGGAGGACGCGGCCACCGCCGAGATCTCCCGCAGCCAGATCTGGCAGTGGATCAACAACGGCATCAGCCTGGACGACACCGGTCAGACGGTGACCCGCGACCTGGTCAGGCAACTGACCGAGGAGGTCCTGGACACCCTGCCGAGCGACCGCGGGGACTACGTCGAGGCCAAGGAACTGTTCCTGGAGATGGCACTGTCGGAAGACTTTGCCGACTTCCTCACCCTCCCGGCCTACGAGGCGATGCCCTGACCGTCAGCAAGGATGGACCAACCGTGGTCTGACCATTAGGATGAGCGGCAGGAGGAGCCCACGCTGGACGTGGTCCCTCCTGCCGCTCTCGTCGAGGAGGACAAGGTATGGCGTCTGACCCACCCGTAGGCTCGGTGCACGACGTCCTCACCGATCTGACGCACGTCATACCCGGGCCCAACCTGATCACCGACCCGACCCAGTTGAGCACCTACGACTGCGACGGGCTGGCCGCCTACCGCGTCACCCCCGCCCTCGTCGTGCTCGCGGACACCCCCGACCAGGTCAGCGCCACCGTCCGCTCGTGCGCGAAGCACGGGGTGCCTTTCGTGGCCCGTGGCTCCGGCACCGGACTGTCCGGCGGCGCCCTCCCCCACGCCGAGGGCGTGCTGCTGGTCACCAGCCGCCTGCGCACCCTGCACGAGCTGCGGCCGCAGGACCAACGCGCGGTCGTGGACTCCGGCGTCATCAACCTGCAGGTGAGCAAGGCCGCCACCCCGCACGGCTACTATTTCGCACCGGATCCGAGCAGTCAGCAGATCTGCTCGATCGGCGGCAATGTCGCCGAGAACTCCGGCGGCGCGCACTGTCTCAAATACGGCTTCACCAGCAACCACGTCCTGTCTCTGCAGATCGTGACGCCGACGGGCGAGGAGGTCACCCTCGGCACCGACGCACCCGACGCACCGGGCTACGACCTGGTCGGAGCCTTCGTCGGGTCGGAGGGCACTTTGGGCATCGCCACGAGCGCGACGGTGCGGCTGGTGCGCCTGCCAGAGGAGGTCCGCACCATCCTGGCTGGCTTCGAGACGATAGGCCAGGCCGGTGAGGCGACCAGTGCGATCATCGCCGCCGGCATCGTGCCGGCGGCGATCGAGATCATGGACGCGCTCGCGATCGAGGCAGCAGAGGCTGCGGTCGCCTGCGGCTACCCCGCGGGCGCGGGTGCGGTGCTGGTCGTCGAGCTCGACGGGCCGGCGCTGGAGGTCGCGCACGAGTATGCCGAGGTCGAACGCCACTGCATGGCGGCGGGCGCGTTCGAGTTTCGGATGGCCACGGACGCGGGCGAGCGCGCCGAGATCTGGAAGGGCCGCAAGTCAGCCTTCGCCGCTGTCGGCCGCATCTCTCCTGACTACCTCGTCCAGGACGGCGTCGTCCCCCGCACCGCCCTGCCGGAGGTGTTGCGCAGGATCGGGCAGATCGGGGCGGAGTACGGGTTGCGGGTGGCCAACGTCTTCCATGCCGGAGACGGCAACCTGCACCCGCTCGTCCTCTTCGACGCCGACGTCGAAGGCGCGACCGAGCGGGCCGAAGAGGTCTCCGGGAAGATCCTGGATCTGTGCATCGAGCATGGCGGGTCGATCACCGGCGAGCACGGTGTGGGGGCCGACAAGGCCAAGTTCATGCCCCGGATGTTTACCGGCGACGACCTGGACACCATGCAGCTCATCCGGTGCGCCTTCGACCCCGGTGGCATCGCCAACCCTGGCAAGATCTACCCGACCCCGCGTCTGTGCGGTGAACGTCCGCGCATCGTGTCAGGGTCCCACCCCCTGCAGCAGGCCGGTCTGGCGGAGCTGTTCTGATGGCCCTTGTCTCCGACCTGCCCGGTCACGTGAGCGCTGCCACCGATGACGACCACGTCGACGGTGTCGCCGCCCAGATGGTGGCTCGCCCCGAGTCGGCGGCCCAGACCGCAGATCTCCTGCGGGCTTGCCACCAGCGAGAGCTCGCGGTCGTCGTCCGCGGCCACGGCACCAAGCTGACGTGGGGCCGCCCGCCCGAGCGGGTCGACCTCCTTCTCGACACGACCGCGATGAACGGCCTCGTCGAGCACGCGCGCGGAGACCTCATCGCCACCGTCGGCGCAGGTATGCCGCTCGCCCGGTTGCAAGGGTTGCTCGCCGACGCGGGCCACCAGGTCGCGCTGGACGATGTGCTCGCGCCACGCCCACGGGTGGGCACCGTCAGCGGCACCGGTGCTCCTGACATCGCAGCCGGCAGCACTGTCGGTGGCGCGATGATGACCAACGTCTCCGGGCCGCGGCGGATGTGGGTGGGCACCCTCCGCGACCTGGTCATCGGCGTGAAGTTTGTGCGCGCCGACGGGACCGCCGCCAAAGCAGGCGGCAAAGTGGTCAAGAACGTTGCGGGTTATGACCTTTCCAAGCTCTTCACCGGCTCGTTCGGCACCCTCGCGGTCATCACCGAGGTGACCCTCCGGCTGCACCCGCTTCCGGCTGCCAGCCACTGGGTCGGCCTGACCCTGGCGGCCGACCGCCTGGGTGAGGTCCTGGCCACGATGATCGCCAGCCAGCTCGTGCCCAACGCTGTGGAGGTGCACGCCGCCCCCGGCCTCGACCCGACGGTCGTCGCGCTGATAGAGGGCACCGAGGCGGGCGCGCTGGCCCGGGCCGAGCAACTGGCCGATCAGCTGGGTGCGGACGCCTGGGTCCACCAGGAGGCACCGACCTGGTGGGCCACGATGCCCTCGCCGGCCGAGCACGCGCAGGGCAGCAGTGGCGCGCTGCTGAAGACCACGGCGCGGCTGAGCGGCATACCTGAGCTGGTCGCCGAGCTCACCAGCCACGGCGCAACCGTCATCGGATCGGCCGGCACCGGCGTGCTCTATGCCGCCCTCCCCGTTGATGCCGGCAGTGCCGACGCGAGTTCACTCGCGTCAGCACTCGCCTCAATCCGGCGGACCAGCAGCGCCCTCGGTGGCTCCACGATCGTGCTGGACGCCCCGGCCGCGCTCAAGCCGGGCCTGGACACCTGGGGGCCCATCGCTGCGCTGGACCTCATGCGCAGGGTCAAGGCTGAATTCGACCCCCAGCGCGTGCTGGCTCCAGGACGCTTCGTAGGAGGACTCTGACATGGCACACCCCATCGCGAACGCTGACCACAGTGGGGACCACGCCGCCACCGGCTCGCGGACGGTCACCGAGCTCGGCATACCCACCCTGCGCGTGCCCGGCGACACGGTCCTGGCCAGCCCGGCCTTCGACGACCACCACCCGCCCAGCCAGGAGCTGATCGACGACTGCGTCCACTGCGGCTTCTGCCTGCCCACCTGCCCGACCTATGTGCTCTGGGGCGAGGAGATGGACAGCCCGCGCGGACGGATCGCCCTGATGAACTCGGCCAACGCGGGTGCTCCGCTCACGGCCTCGATGCTCAGCCACTTCGATGCCTGCCTGGGTTGTATGGCGTGCGTGACCGCCTGCCCGTCAGGCGTGCAATATGACCGGCTGATCGAGGCCACCCGAGCCCAGGTCGACCGCCAGGTGGACCGCGCCGCCAAGGACGAAGCCCTACGCAGCGTCATCTTCAGCCTCTTCCCCTATCCGGAACGGCTACGGCTGCTGCGCGCTCCGCTCCGGCTGGCCCAACGCACCGGTGCCCTCAAGCTCGTGGGCAAGACCGGCGTGGTCGGCAAACTCAGCCCGGAGCTGGAGGTCATGTCGACCCTGGCTCCGCCGCTGGGCCCGCGCTACACCGTCCCGGAGCGCACCCCCGCCGTCGGCACGCGCCGAGCCGTCGTGGGGATGCTGACCGGCTGCGTGCAGCGCGAGTTCTTCGGCGACGTCAACGCCGCCACCGTCCGCGTGCTCGCCGCCGAGGGATGCGACATCATCGCCCCCAAGAAGCAGGGCTGCTGCGGGGCACTGTCGATCCACGTGGGTCGAGAGGAGGAAGGCGCAAACTTTGCGCGCCGGCTCATCGACATCTTCGAGGAGAGCGGGGTCGACTGGGTCGTGGTGAACTCTGCCGGCTGCGGGTCGTCGATGAAGGAGTATGCCCTGCTCCTGGCCGATGACCCGGAGTATGCCGAACGCGCTCGCGTCTTCAGCGACAAGGTGCGTGACCTTTCTGAGATCCTCGTCGAGCTCGGCCCGGTCGCGCCGCGCCACCGGATCACCGCGGACGATCGTGAGGTGAGCCTCGCTTATCACGACGCGTGCCACCTGCGGCACGCCCAGCAGGTGGTGAGTCAGCCGCGCGCGCTCCTGAACGGCATTCCGGGTTTGCGCCTGCGGGAGATTGGCGACGCCGAGGTCTGCTGCGGCTCGGCCGGGGTCTACAACATCCTCAATCCTGTCCCGGCGCGAGAGCTCGGCGACCTCAAGGCCGCCAACATCTTGCTGACCGGTGCCGAGCTGCTGGTCACGGCCAACCCGGGCTGCCTCATGCAGATCAGCCAGGCCCTCGAGCGGGCCGGACGACCGATCCCGTTCGTGCACACAGCCGTCGTCCTGGACGCCTCGATCCGCGGCGTGCACTTGGTCTGAGCCCGGCGTGTGCCCCGGCACGTCGGCCCGCCCTGGTTAGGGTGGAGAGCATGATCCATGACGACAGCGACAGTCGACGAGCACGCGCACGCTGGCTCCGCAGCCTGCGCCGGGTGGCCTCGGCGGTGGCCGACGTCCTGCGTCCGGACGGTCGCAGGACGTCACGCGCACCCGCACCCGCACCGGCCAGGTCAGCCACCTCCTCGGGGACCTACAGCTATGCGCCCGTCGACGACGAGCACGCGGACCCAGGCGAGGTCGTCTGGGCGTGGGTGCCTTTCGAGGAGGACGCCAGCAAGGGCAAGGACCGCCCGGTGCTCGTCATCGGCCGCGACGACGACCAGCTCCTGGCCCTGCAACTGACCAGCAAGGACCACGACCGCGACAGCGCCCAAGAGGCCGCTGCGGGTCGCTACTGGATGGATGTCGGCACCGGCGGCTGGGACCGTGAGCGCCGCCCGAGCGAGGCCCGAGTCAACCGTCTGCTGCGGCTGGACCGCTCGTCGGTGCGGCGCTCCGGGGACCGCCTGGACGAGGCGCTGTTCGAGCAGGTGCTCGCCCAGGTGCGGCGCTACTTTCCCCAGGGCTAAAGAGCGGCCGCGCCGCTGCAAGGCAGCACTTTACTCAGGCCCATCGCCAGATGATATCGGGCCGACCACCTTGCGGTGGCCGGCCCGATATCGGTGGAGCTGAGGGGATTCGAACCCCTGACCCCCTCCATGCCATGGAGGTGCGCTACCAACTGCGCCACAGCCCCGTGGGGGACTGGAATACTCTATCCAGGGCGCGAGAGATTCTCCAAATCGCAGGTCAGCACGCTGCGCCCACGCGACTTAACGATCGGTCACGCTGCCTACGCTGGTGGTGACGCCGACGTTCCAGGACGCCAGACGCCACCCGGTGCGGTGCTGCACCAGCTCGGCCCAGTGGCAGTTGCGCAGGCCCACGAGGGAGAGCCACGCCTGCTGATAGCTCAGCCCGATCACGTCGGCCACAAGTGCTCTGCTGGCCATCCCGTGCGTCGTCACGACAGCGGTCTCGTCTTTCTCCATCCGGGCGATCAACTCATCGAAGGCGGCCCGCATCCGGACCCGCACGTCCTGGACGCGCTCCCCCGTGACACCCCGCCGGGCATCTTCGCCCTGGTCCAGCGCTGCGACGATGTCCGGAAACCGTTCGACGACCTCAGGGTGCGACAACCCCTGCCACTGCCCGACGTGGATCTCCCTCAAACGCGGATCGTGCTCCACCACCAGGCCGGTCCGCTGCGCGAGGGCTGCGGCCGTGTCAGCGGCGCGCGCCAGATCGCTGGCCAGCAGCCGCACCGGGCCCCTGTCAGCCAGCGCGGCGGCAGCTGTGGACGCCTGCGCACGTCCTCGAACGGACAGGTGGCTGTCGAGCTGCCCCTGATAGATGCCTCCGGCGTTGTGCTCCGTCTCGCCGTGCCTCCAGACGATGACCTTCCGCATACCGCGCAGTCCCCCGCCTCAGTGGCCCGAAGGTGCCTCAGACGAGGGCAGGACGACCGCTGGACAGTCCTTCCACAGGCGCTCGAGGTCGTAGAACTCTCGGTCCTCCGCATGCATCACGTGCACCACGATCTCGCCGAAGTCGAGCAGCACCCATCTGCCCTCACGCTGACCCTCGCGTCGCAGCGGCTTGACGCCGAGGGTCTGGAGACGCTCCTGCACCGCGTCGACGATTGCGTGGACCTGTCGCTCGTTGGGAGCTGAGGCGATGACGAAGACGTCGGTGAGCACCAGCTGCGAGGACACGTCGAGGCCGACGACGTCGTCCGCGAGCTTGTCGTGGGCCGCCGCGGCAGCAGCCTGGGCGAGTTCGGTGGCACGGGGTGTTGCGGTCACGCGGGGTCCTCCCGGTAGAGGTGGTACTTGCCGATGTACTGGACGACGCCGTCGGGCACGAGATACCAGACGGGGTCGCCCTTCGCGGTGCGATGGCGACACTCGGTGGAGGAGATGGCCATGGCGGGCACCTCCAGGAGCGTCACTTTGTCTTCGGGCAGGCCGTCGTCGGAAAGGACGTGACCGGGACGGGTCACCCCGACGAAGTGCGCGAGGTCCCAGAGCTCGTCGACTCCCCGCCACGACAGGATCTGGGCCAGCGCATCCGCGCCGGTGATGAAGAAGAGCTCGTCCTCGGGGCGCTGGGCGTGCAGGTCCCCGAGGGTGTCGCGGGTGTAGGTCGGGCCGTCGCGGTCGATGTCGACACGGCTCACGGTGAACCGGGGGTTGGACGCGGTCGCGATGACCGTCATCAAATAACGGTGCTCGGCGGGCGAGACCTCGCTGGCGTCCTTGCGGTAGGGCTGGCCGGTCGGGACAAAGACGACCTCGTCCAGGTTGAGCAGGTTGGCGGCCTCGCTGGCTGCGACGAGGTGGCCGTGGTGGATGGGGTCGAAGGTGCCACCCATCACTCCCAGACGCATCAGTGCGTGGTCGTCCCGTGACCGTGGGCGCCAGCGCCGTGCGGGTCGGCGGTGGCGTGCGGCTCAAGGGCCAGGGTGTTGCGGAAGGACCAGAGCAGGCCGAGCAGGGCCAAGAGGCTCCCCAGCGCGATCACACCGAACCAGATGGGGGCGAAGGGCAACTCGTTGACCACCGGGTGGTGTCCACCTTCGGCGGCAGTCACGACAAAGTGGTGCAGCGCAGACGTCATGGATTCATCCTACCTGCGGCACCGCCTACAGTGGCGCCATGCCTTCCGCACCCTCCCCCGTGCTGTCGGTCGTCGTGCCGATGTTCAACGAACAGGAGGTGCTCCCGCTGCTCGTGGGGCGGCTGCGGCCGGTCCTGGACGGGCTCGGCGAGCCCTACGAGTTAGTCGCCGTCGACGACGGCAGCTCGGACCAGACTCCTGTCCTGCTGCAGGCGCATCGACGCAGCTGGCCGCAGCTTCGGATCATCCGCCTGCGCGCCAACGCCGGCCACCAGGCCGCGATCTCGGCCGGACTCGCGCGGGCACTCGGGCAATGGATCATCACCCTCGACGCGGACCTCCAGGACCCACCTGAGGTGATCCCGGAGATGCTCGCGGCCGCACGTCAGGAGCAGGCAGACGTCGTGTATGGGGTGCGCGCCGACCGTTCGACCGACTCCTCCTTCAAGCGCTGGACTGCCCACGGCTACTACGCGTTGATGCGCGCCATGGGAGCCACCGGGGCCCCCGACAACGCCGGTGACTACCGGCTGATGTCGCGCGCCACCGTGGATGCCGTCAATGCCCTGCCCGAAGACCACCGGGTGCTGCGACTCGTCGTGCCGGCGCTAGGTTTTCCCTCGACGAGCGTGTCCTACGCGCGCGAGCGGCGCGCAGCAGGGTCGAGCAAGTACCCATTGGCGCGGATGGTGAGGCTGACGCTCGACTCCGTCACCGGCTTCTCGAGCGCGCCGCTGAAGCTGGCGACGTGGTTCGGGCTCAGTGGCTTCCTGGTGGCGCTTGCGCTGCTCGGCTATGCCTTGGTCGCTAAAGCCAACGGACACACCGTCGCCGGCTGGACCTCGACGGTCGTCATCGTGGCCGCCTTCGGTGCCGTGCAGCTGCTGTGCCTGGGGATCATGGGCGAATACGTCGGACGGACCTACGCTGCGCTGCAGCGGCGGCCGACGTACTACGTGGCGCACGACAGCGCGCGCGACTCAGATCGTGACTGCGTCCAGCAGCCGCAGTCACCGCCGTCGGGTGAACGCTCGCCCGAACGAGACCCTCACCGCACCTGACCATCGCCGTCCACGATCCACTTCGTGGTGGTCAGCTCGGGCAGGGCCATCGGCCCGCGTGCGTGCAGTTTCTGGGTAGAGATGCCGATCTCCGCCCCGAAGCCGAACTCGCCACCGTCGGTGAACCTGGTCGAGGCGTTGATGAGCACGGCAGCTGCATCAATCTCGGTGGTGAAGCGGCGTGCGGCCGCTCGGTCGGCGGTGACGATCGCCTCGGTGTGGCCGCTGGTGTGCTCCTGGATGTGCGCGATCGCCTCGTCGAGGCTGTCGACGACTCGGGCGGAGATGTCGAGGGAAAGAAACTCCGTGTCATCGTCCTGCGGCGTGATCGGCAGGTGCGCGGCGCCCGCGGCGGCGGCATAACCCTCCGAGAGAGCGTCACCGTGCACGGTGACCCCAGCCCCGCCGAGCGAAGCCATGAGGGCGGGCATGATCCGCTCGGCGGCGTCCCGGTGGACCAGGAGAGACTCGGCGGCGTTGCAGACCGAGGGGCGGTGGGTCTTGGAGTTAGTCACGATCTGAACCGCCATGTCGGTGTCTGCGCTCGCATCGACATACACGTGACAATTGCCGACGCCGGTCTCGATGACAGGGACGGTGGACTCCAGGACGACGGTCTGGATGAGGCTGGCGCCGCCGCGCGGGATGAGCAGGTCGACCAGACCGCGTGCCGTCATCAGCGCCCGCGCTGCGTCGTGGCCGCCCTCCACCAGGAGGTTGATCGCGTCCGGGTTGAGGCCCTGTTGCTCCAACGCGGTCCGCAGGACATCGACGAGCGCGGCATTGGTGGAGGCCGCTGCAGAGCCCCCCCGGAGCAGGACCGCGTTGCCACTCTTGAGGCCGAGCCCGGCAGCGTCGACCGTGACATTGGGGCGCGCCTCGTAGATCATGCCGACCACACCCATCGGGACCCGGATCTGCCGGATCGCCAGACCGTTGGCCAAGGTCGAGCCGCGGACCACCTCCCCCACAGGGTCAGGCAGGGTGGCGACCTGGCGCAGCGCGTCCGCGACGGCATGGACCCGCTCCTCATCGAGTGCCAACCGGTCCAGCAGGTTGGTCGTCAGGCCGTTGTCACGACCGCGCTGCAGGTCCTCGCGGTTGGCGGAGATGACGACGTCACTAGCAGCGTCCACGGCATCGGCCAGGGCGAGCAGGGCGGCATCTTTACGGGCCCGGGTGAGCAGGGCCAGCTCTCGGGCGGCGACGCGCGCCCTCCGGGCGATCCCGTGGACGTAGTCGACGGTCTCGGGGGCGATGGGCGTGAGGCTGGATGCGGTCATGCTGGCTGCTCTCCTGGTTGGGCTCTGTCAGAGGACGACGAGATCGTCACGGCGGACGACGGGACGCGGCGCGGGCCGCTCGGTGCGGAGGCGGATGCGGCCTCCGAGTCGGTGGCCGACCAGTGGGCGCAACTCGTCCGCGTCGTAGCCGACCAGTCCCCGGGCCACGATGTTGCCCAATTCGTCGCACAGGTCCACCGTCGCCCCCGCCGGGAAGCGGCCTTCGACACGGATG
>NZ_JAUNVI010000101.1 GCF_030537745.1 Ornithinimicrobium sp.
TCCGACAACTCCGACAACTCGGTCGACAACTCTTGGACCGACAACTCGGAGACCGAGATCGAGGACTCCTACAACGACAGCTCGGTTGACCTGGCCTGGACGGACAACTCGACCAACGACTCGTACAACGACAACTCAGAGACGGACAACTCGGTCGCGGACTCGTTCAACGACAGCTCGGACAACTCCTACACGGACGCGTCCATGAACATGGACGTCGAGGTCGAGGATTCCTTCAACGACAACTCCTCCTCCTACACGGACAACTCCGCGAACCTGGAGGTCGAGATCGAGGACTCCTTCAACGACAACTCCACGACGGACAGCTCCTACACGGACGAGTCCTACACGGATTACTCCACCAACCTGGACGTCGAGGTGGAAGTGGAGGATTCCTTCAACGACAACTCGGACAACTCCTTCGATGACAACAACATCGCGGTCGACTCCATCGCCGCTCAGGACGTGTTGAACGACCTGACCGTGGAGGTGCCGATGGGCGGTTGATTCCCGCACTACATCGGCGTAGCAGCCGCGCACGGGCAGCGGCCCCGTCACCCCTCGAGGGTGGCGGGGCCGTTGCCCGTCACCCACCACTACCCCTGGCTGTGGGATCATGCCATTACAGCGCACTTCTTGGGGAGGAATCGGTGATCGAGCCGACCGCACTTATCGACCGTTGTGAGCAGATATGTCGGCGCCGCGAGCGGTCCGACCTGCTCGAACGGTTAGCGAGCACGCGCGATCGCTGGAACGCGACCGACATCCGGGTGCTCGTGGTCGGAGAGTTCAAGCAGGGCAAGAGCCAGCTCGTCAACGCGCTCGTCGGCGCCCCGGTCGGCCCCGTCCACGACGACATCGTCACCAGCGTCCCGCTGAGTGTCAGGTATGCGGACGCACCCAAAGGAGCGCTGCTCTGGTCGTCCTCGGCCGGCATCAGCGAAGAAGCGCCTCGCCGCGAGCCGGTCGAGATCTCCGCGTTGGCGGATCGCCTGTCGTCACTGGGGCGCGATCAGGAGGAGCCCTCCGCCGATGGCAGCCGCGTGATCGCGGGAGAAGCCGGACTGCCGCGACAGCTGCTCAAGGACGGGCTCACCCTTGTCGACACTCCAGGAATCGGGGGTCTGGGCACCGCGCACGGCGCCGCCACTCGCGCTGTGCTTCCCTCCGCGCACGCGGTGCTGGTCGTCACCGACGCCTCCCAGGAGCTCACCGCTCCAGAGGTGGACTTCATCCGGCAAGCGCTGGCAGCTTGCCCGCACGTCGCGCTCGTGCTTTCCAAAACGGACCTGCACGGGCAGTGGCGCAAGGTCATGGAGCTCAATGCCAAGCGCCTGGAGACGGCTGGCCTGTCGCTGCCCCAGTTGGCGGTGTCCTCACAGGTGCGACTGGCCGCGGCCCGCAGCCGGGACGCTGCGCTCAATGAGGAGTCCGGCTTCCCGCAGTTGGTGGCCTTCCTCCGCACCTCCGTGATGGCTCGCCGCGAGGAGCTGGCAGCACGATCGGTGCGCCATGACCTCGGCGCTACGCTCACCGCCCTGTCCAGGAGCCTCGACTCGGAGTTGCGGGTCCTGACCAGCCCCGAACATTTGCCCTCGGTGATCGCCGAGCTGACTGCCGCCAAGACGCAGGCCGAAGAGCTCAAGAAGCGCAGCAGCAAGTGGCAGCAGACGCTGAGCGATGGCGTCGCCGACCTCAACGCCGACCTCGACCATGACTTGCGCGACCGGATCAGGGTGGTACAGGCAGAGGCCGAGCGCATCATTGATGAAGGTGATCCAGGCCATGCCTGGCCGGAGTTCGTGCAGTGGCTTGAGGACGCGACGGCAGGTGCGCTCGCCGACACCTTCACCTGGGCCGAGCAGAATGCGCAGTGGCTCGCGGACAGGGTCGCCGAGCACTTCGAGGAGGGCAGCGCCCAGACGCGCCCAAGCATCAGGGTCGCCGATACCAGCAGCATCGGCGAACGGGTGCGGCCGATGGGCGACCTCGACACCACCACGCCTGGTCTCGGATCGAAGGTGATCCTTGGCATGAAGGGCTCCTACGGCGGGGTGCTGATGTTCGGCATTCTCACCAGCCTGGTCGGGTTGTCGCTGATCAACCCGATCTCTCTGGGGGCTGGAATCCTCCTGGGTGGTCGCGCCTTCAAAGAGGATGCTGAGAACCGGCTGGCGAGACGGCGCATGGAGGCCCGCTCCCTGGTGCGCAAGCATCATGACGACGTGATCTTTCAGACCGCGAAGATTCTGCGAGATCGGCTGCGCCAGGTCCAGCGACTCGTCCGGGACCACTTCGCCGAGGTAGCCGATGAACTCTCGCGAAGCATCGGGGAGTCCGTCAAGAACGCGCAGCTGGCCGCGACCTCGAACGAGCGGCAACGCTCTCTTCGTCTGGCCGCGCTCAAGGAGGACCGCGCCGCGGTCGCTGCCCTCCGCTCGGATGTGGAGAAACTGGGCCGTAGAGACGGTGGCGGGTAGTGACTGACGGCTCCAACATCATCACCTCGACCCGCGACCTCCTCGCCGAGGCTGCAGGGCTCTACGCCGACGACGAGAGCGCATCCGCGGGTCTCGCTCGCTTGCGGACCCGCTTGGAGGAGCCGCTGCGGGTGGCGCTCGCGGGCCGAATCAAGGCGGGCAAGTCGACCCTCCTCAACGCCATCGTTGGGGAGGAGCTGGCCCCGACCGACACCGGCGAGTGCACGCGCGTGGTCACGTGGTATCGCCACGGAGACATTCCCGGCGTCACCGTCGTGCTGCGTGACGGACGGCGGGAGCGGCGGCCGGTGCGACGGACCGGTGGCCGACTTCAGCTGGACACCGGCGGCCACCCGCTGGAGGACGTCGCCAGGATCGAGGTGACGTGGCCCAGCCCTGCGCTGGCCACCGCGACCGTGATCGACACCCCAGGGTTGGCGTCTCTCTCGGTGGAGATCAGTGAGCGCACGACCGACACCCTCACCCCGGGGGGCGGTGGGTCAGAGGTCGACGCTGTCCTCTACCTGATGCGACACCTGCACTCCAGCGACGCGGAGCTGATGGAAGCCTTCCGTGAGGCGACGGTCGGGGACGCGAGTCCCGTAGGGACACTGGCGGTGCTGTCCCGCGCCGATGAGATCGGTGGAGGACGCATCGAGGCCATGGTCTCCGCCTCGGAGGTCGCGGCTAGATATGGCCGGGACACGAGGGTCAGAGCCATGGCGCTGGACGTCATCCCGGTCGCGGGCCTGCTGGCCCAGGGCGCACGGACGCTGCGTCAGGTCGACTTTGACGCGCTGCGAGAGATCGCCCGCCTGCGTCCGGCCGAGCGTGAGGATCTCTTCATCTCTGCCGACCGCTTCGCGCACCTCGAGCTGGCTCACCTGACGGTCGCGACGCCACAGCTGCGCGCCGACCTGCTCGACCGCCTCGGCTTCTATGGGGTGCGCATGGGGGCGGCGCTGCTGCGCGGCCCGATCGTGGACGCGACTGCGCTGTCTCGCGAGTTGACGCGCAGAAGTGGGCTGAGCCGGCTGACGGACTCGCTCACCACGCAACTCGGGCACCGCGCTGACCTGCTCAAGACCAGGTCGGCGCTCGTCGGTCTTGAACAGGTGCTCGCCGCACACCCACGTGAGGAGGCAGCCGAGCTGGTCGAACGCGCTGAGGCGCTTCGTTCGGGTGACCACTCCGCGGTGGAACTGGAGTGGCTCGTGCGTCTTCGTCGGGGAGAGGCTCCCGGGCTCGACCCGGCGCTTCGCGATGAGGCAGAACGGCTTCTGGGCGCGGCCGGGCCGGGGCTGGCCCAGCGCCTGGCACACCCACCTGACGCAAGTCGGGATCAGCAGAGCACCGCGGCACTCTCCGCTCGCTCGACGTGGCGCCGGGTCGGCAGCGATCCGCTCAGCGAGCCGGCGGTGGCATCGCTGGCCCGGGCGGTGATCCGGACTCTGGACGGTGCCCTGATCGGTCTTTGACCTCCCTGATCCAGCGCCAGGAAGAGGGCAAGATTCCCACCATGGCCGCATACGTCGACGCGAGCGCCGCGCCCGCGAGCAGGAGGCGCGCCACTAGGCCAATCCCGCGGTCGCTGGTCAGCGGAACCGCGGTGAAGGAGAGGGTGATGAGCAGGACCATCCACGCGAGGACAGCTACAAGCCGCGCCGCCGCTCGTGGGCGCTGGATCCCTTTGCCCAGCCACACGGCTGCGATCGCGAGGATCGCCCAGACCAGCAGCCCCCCGAAGAGCACGATGTTGGTTGCCAGGTCGATGTCCGCGGCTGCGGCATCTGGCGCTTGAGACAGGACAAGCTCCCGCAGGCGGGCCTTCCCTTTTCCCAGCGCGAGGAAGACTAGCCCCAGCGCCAGCCCCAGTCCGAGGGCGACCATCCGCCACGCTTTCCCCGCCGACTGAAGCGACGTGGGAGGCTCGGGGGGCAGCAGGCGTGGTGGTGGCCCCCCGGCGCTGACCGGGGGGCGAGATGGCCTTGACGCGATGGACGGGCTCGCTGTCAAAGGTTGCGGTCTGCCGTCAGGCACTCCGGCTCTTGTCGCGTCGTTCGGCTCTTGCATCCGTTCCCCCTGTCGGTCGACGGTCCCTCGTTGGTGTGCGGCGCCCAGCCTACGCCGTGGTGTCAGGTCAGCACCTCGACGACCCGGTCGGCTGCGGCATAGGGGTCCAGCCGGCCCTCGAGGACCTCCCCCACCGCCTCGGCCAGCACGCCGTCACCGCTCAGCCCGCCCATCCGCGAGCGCAGCTGAGCCAGCGCGATCGCCTCGACCTCCCTGGTCGCGCGCACTCGCCGCCGACGGGTCAGTTCGCCACGCTCGCTCATCCAGACCCAGTGCTTGTCGATGGCCTCGATCACCTCGTCCCCACCCTGATTCTGGTCGGCGATCGTCTTGATGACCGGGGGACGCCACAGACCTGGCTCCGTCCGGTCACCGAGGGAGATCATGTGCCGGATCTCGCGCGCGGTGGCGTCGGCGCCATCCCGGTCGGCCTTGTTGACGACGAAGATGTCGCCGACCTCAAGGATGCCTGCCTTGGCCGCCTGCACTCCGTCGCCCATGCCGGGAGCCAGCAGGACGATCGTCGTGTCGGCCAATCCGGCGACCTCGACCTCGCTCTGCCCGACTCCGACCGTCTCGACCAGGATGACGTCGCAGCCGGCCGCTTCCATGACCCGCAGGGCCTGCGGCGTGGCCCAGGCCAGACCACCAAGGTGGCCGCGCGAGGCCATCGAGCGGATGTAGACGCCGTCGTCCAGCACATGGTCGGAGAGCCGGATCCGGTCGCCGAGGAGAGCGCCTCCGGAGAACGGGCTGGACGGGTCCACGGCGAGCACCCCGACGCGCAGGCCCCGTCGGCGCAGTCCAGTGACGAGCATGCTGGTGCTCGTGGACTTGCCGACCCCGGGGCTGCCGGTCAGCCCGATGATGTGCGCTGACCCGGTGAGTGGTGCCAGCGTCGCCATCACCTCCCGCAGCGCCGGGTCGGCGTTCTCCACGAGGGTGATGAGCCGGCCCAGCGCCCGCGGACTACCCGCCCGGGCCTTTTCGACCAGGGCGGGGACGTCGATCTCGCGGCGGGCACGCATGGGGTTCAGAGTGGCAGAGGTATGTCGTGCGCCGGCCAGCGGGTGCGCGCCATACCTCGCCCTGGAGTCTGGCCCTCAGGCCTGAGGTGCCGGGACCCGGACGATGAGCGCATCACCCTGACCGCCGCCACCGCACAGCGCAGCGGCTCCCACACCTCCGCCGCGACGCTGCAGCTCCAGCGCCATCGTCAGCACGAGGCGAGCGCCCGACATCCCGATCGGGTGGCCCAACGCGATCGCGCCACCGTGGACGTTGACCCGCTCAGGGTCCAGGCCGAGCTCCTTGGTGGAAGCCAGACCGACCGCCGCGAACGCCTCGTTGATCTCGACGAGGTCCAGATCGGCCGGCTCGATGCCGTCCTTCTTGCAGGCGGCCAGGATGGCGTTGGCCGGCTGGCTCTGCAGCGAGGAGTCGGGGCCGGCGACCATGCCGTGCGCCCCGATCTCGGCCAGCCAGGTCAGACCCAGCTCCTGCGCCTTGGCCTTGCTCATCACGACGACCGCGGCGGCCCCGTCGGAGATCTGCGAGGCCGAGCCGGCCGTGATCGTGCCGTCGGCGGAGAAGGCGGGTCGCAGCCTGCCCAGGCTCTCGGTCGTGGTGTCGGCGCGGATGCCCTCGTCGGTCTTGAAGCTGATCGGCTCGCCCTTGCGCTGCGGGATCTGGACGGCGACGACCTCGTCGTCAAAGAGCCCCTTCTCCCAGGCTGCGGCGGCACGCTGGTGGCTGCTGGCCGAGAAGGCGTCCTGCTCTTGTCGGGTGAACGCGTGCTGGCTGTCAGCGTCGTTGGCGTCCTCGGTGAGGTTGCCCATCGCCTGGTCGGTGAAGACATCCCACAGCCCGTCGTAGGCCATGTGGTCACGGACCGTGACATCGCCGTACTTGTAGCCGCTGCGCGACTTCTCCAGCAGGTGCGGCGCGTTGCTCATCGACTCCTGCCCCCCGGCGACGACGACCTCGACCTCGCCTGCGCGGATCAGCTGGTCGGCGAGCGCGATCGCGTCCAGGCCGGAGAGGCAGACCTTGT
>NZ_JAUNVI010000021.1:0-41736 GCF_030537745.1 Ornithinimicrobium sp.
TCCACCTGGAGCAGGTCAAGATCATCGAGAAGCTGCTCTGGGACAACCTGTACGGGCTCCCGGTGTTCGCCCACCCAGGCATCGTCGGCTACGACCTGACCCTCAGCAATGTCCGCCAGACGGCGGTTCAGACCGGTGTTTCGTGGAACGCCGAGCAGTGGGTTCGCGCGCAGTGACGCCGGACCTGGGCCAACCCGGACGGGTTGCAGACTCCTACGTGAGCGGGCTGGCCCACCTCAACCCGGGAGCCGCCCAGGCAGTCGGTCATTCGACCGACCAGCTCTGGGCGGCCCTCGGGCCCGAGGGTATTGAGCAGCAGGACAGGCTCTCCCGCACAGCGTTGGCTGCCCTCGACTCTGCAGTGCCCGCGAGCGGCGAGTCGACCGAAGCTGCGGTGCTGCGAAGCGCCCTGTCCGAGCGGTTACGCAGCGACCGGGCCCTGCACGACAGCGGCTTCATCCCAGGGCTCGTCGCCCCTTTGGCATCCCCCGCCCACGAGGTGCTGATGGGTCTGGAGTCCGTGGCGGGGGATGCCGACGCGCTCGTCCAGGGACTCGCCGAGGTGCCCTCCGCGCTGCGTGACTACGCCGCTCGGCTCGAGGCTGCCGCCGCCGACGGGTATGTCGTGCCCGCACGGCAGTCCCGCACGCTGGCGTCCCAGCTGCGCCGCTGGGCCGATCCCGCCGCTGACGACCGTCTGGGCAAGGTGGTCGACGCTGACACGGCCGCGCGCGCACAGTCACAGCTCCAGGCGGCCCGGACAGCATGCCTCGACCTGGCCGGGTGGCTCGATTCAGTCCACGCCGCGCGTGGGTCAGAGACGGACGCGGTTGGTCCAGAGCTGTATGGCACTACCTCCACCGCCTTCCTCGGGACTCGCGTCGACCTCGACGACGCCTACTCCTTCGGTTGGGAACGGCTCGCAGAGCTGACCGCCCAAGCTGAGGATCTGGCCCGCAAGCTTGGTTGCTCGAGCCTGGACGAGGCGGCAGCCATGCTCGACGCAGACGTCTCGGGACAGGTCGAGGTCGGCCCTGACCTCCTGCAGTGGGTAGACGGCCGGATGACCGCAGCCCACGCGCTGCTGGACGCCACCGTCTTCGATATCCCAGCCAACTCGCGCGTCGCCGCGGTGCTTGCCGCCCCCGGCTCCGGCTCGATCTACTACTCCCCGCCCGACCCGGACGGGAGCCGCCCCGGCCGGGTGGTGTGGTCCACCCCGACGGGGATGTCCCAACTGCCAGTGTGGCGCGAGGTCAGCACCGTCCACCACGAAGGGCTCCCGGGCCACCACCTGCAGTATGCGGTCACGATGGCCACCGACGCCCTCCACCCCTGGCAACGCCACCTCTGCCATGTGCACGGCTACGCCGAAGGATGGGCGCACTACACCGAGGGCCGCGCCCAGGACTGGGGTCTACTCCAGCACCCCGGCGAACAGCTCGGGGTCCTGTTGGCGCAGCGCTGGCGTGCCGCCCGCATCGTCATCGACCTCGGACTCCACGTCGGCTACCCCATACCCACCCACAACGGCTTCACCGAAGCCACCACCTGGTCACCGGAGGTCGGTGTCGAAGTGCTGACGCAGGCCGCTGGTTGCGACGCTGAGACGGCCGGCTTCGAAGTGGTCCGCTACCTCGGATGGCCAGGTCAGGCCCTCGCCTTCGGGCTGGGCGCCCGTCTCTGGGAGCAGGCTCGCGCCTCCGCCCTTGCCACCGGCCGCTTCGACGAACGGACCTTCCACATGCAAGCGCTCGCCCTCGGCCCGATGGGGATGGGCCCATTGCAAGACGCCCTGGACGGACTCACTCATGCATGAATTCGCAGCCGAGCTGGTGGCCCTCGACCCGGTCGCGGCCCGAGCGGTCGGGGTGCTGGACCCGGTGACGGGCAGCCCATCGCTTCAGCTGCCGGCGACCGACGCCGAGCACTTTGCCGCCCTCGAGGCCGCCCTGTTGGCCCGGTGCGCCCGAGTCGAAAGCAGCCCGGGCTCCCTGACCTGGCTGGAGGAGCGCTGCATTCAGGCCGAGGTCGCGGTGCGGCTGCATGAGCTGCGCGTCGCACGCCCGTGGGAACGGGCTCCCTACTGGTACGCCGAGGTGCTCGGCGATGCCCTCACCTCCGTCAACCAGGACCGGCTGCACGAGGAAGACCATGCTCAGCTCTACCTCGACCTGCTGGAGCAGTCCGTGGGTTTTCTGGCTCAAGGCCAGCGCAACCTGGTGGCAGCGCACGTCCCCAGCCGGTGGGCGGAAATCGCTGAGTCGGCGCTGCGAGGGCTTCGCGGCCTGGTCGCTGGCGATCTCAGCCTCCTCTCCGAACGTCTTCCGGCATTCCTTGTCGCGGAGGCGGACCGCCGACGTGAGGTGCTCCTGATCGCGATCGACGACTTCACCACGCATTGTCAAGGACTCATCACGGACGGTGTCGGCGAGTGGGTTGTCGGCGAGGAAACGTTCTCGGGGCTGCTGCGCGACTATCACTGCCTGGACCTGACCGCAGAGCAGGTCTGGGAGCACGGCTGGGCCAGCGTGGACGCGGCGCAGGTGGACTTGGTCAAGCTCGCCGCCGTCCTCGACCCCGACCGCAGTTGGCAAGAGCAGATCGAGTCGCTCAAGGCCGAGCGCACCCCCGCCGACCAGTTCCTGGCGGCCTACCGCGCGGAAGTAGACACGAGCCTTCAGCTCACCCTCGGGCACGATCTGCTGACTGTTCCTGACGACCAGAGCTGCGTGGTGCTGCCGCTGCCGGAGTTTCGGCGTGCCGGCCTGCCCCTGGGTGAGATGCGCACGGTGCCTCCTTATGCGACCGAGCTGGAGAGCCAGTTCCTGATCACGTCGGCCGATCCGGACGCACCCCCAGAGCAGGTCGCAGGGCACGAGCGGGACAACTGCCCTGCGTTCATCCGTTCCATCGTGGGTCATGAAACCTACCCAGGTCATCACCTCCAGTCGGTGCACCATGTGCTCGGCACCCCCGAGGAATCCTTCCTGCGCTTCTTCCGCACCCCCCTCTTCGTCGAAGGATGGGGACTGTATGTCGAGGACATCCTCGAGGAGAGGGTTTTCGGCGCGAGCAACCAGGCCCTCTTCGCCCGCCGCAATCGCCTTTGGCGCTCGCTGCGCCTGGTGATCGACACGGGGATGCACACGGGGCGGTTGACCTACGAGCAGGCCGTGGACCTGCTGATGGACAGGACCGGCATGGACCCGCACATGGCCCGTGGCGAGGTGGATCGCTATACGCGGCACGACAACCCCACCTACCCCTCAACCTACGTCCTGGGCCGCGACATCTTCCAACGACTCCATGCTCTTCTTGCAGGTCGCGTCCCCGGCGGCGAGGGCCGCCTGCACGACCTTCTCCTGTCGCACGGTTCGCCGCCGGTCGCACTGCTCGAAGCAGTCTTGCTCGAGGAACTCTCATGACCCCCCTGGCGGACCCGGTCTTGCTGAGCGGGGTGACGGTCGTCGACCCGGCAGCAGGAGACCACGAGAACGCCGCTGTCCTCATCGGTGTCGACGGGCGGGTCCACGCGACCGGTCCGCGCGAAGAGGTGCTGCGCGCTGCCGGGGCCAACACCGCGCGCGAGGTGAGGACCAGCGGCTATGTCGTGCCTGGACTGATCAACATGCATGTGCACCTGGGCCTGGCACTGCCGGGGGCGATGTCGGAGGCCGTCGACGGTGACAACGACGCGCAGACCGTGCTGCTGATGGCCGATGCGGCGGCTCGCACCCTCTCCGCCGGGGTGACGACCACCCGGCTGATCGGTGAGAGTCGCTACCTCGACATCACCCTGCGTGCCGCGATCAGACGGGGCGCGGTGCCCGGGCCGCGCATCTACACCGCCTGTCACGCGCTGGCCTGCACCGGCGGCCACGGCTGGGAGTCCGACGCCCTTCAGGCCGATGGTGCCGACGGTTTCGCCCGCGCTACCCGCCAGCAGTTGCGCGCCGGGGCGGACCTGATCAAGGTCTGCGTCTCCGGTGGGATCGCGGGCGAGCATGAAAGCATCGACACTCCGCAGTTGACCCTGGACGAGGTTCGCGCCGTCATCGAGACCGCCCACGCCTGGGGCAAGCAGGTCACCGCGCATGCCGCCTCTTCCGCGACAGTCCTGCCCGCTCTGCGACTTGGCCTGGACGGTGTCGAGCACGGCTACAGCCTCGACACCGAGACCGTGGACCTGATGGCGCAGCAGGGCACCTGGTACGTCCCGACGATCACGGTCAGCAGATGCCGAGAGTTCTTCGAGCTGCACCAGGTGCCCGACTGGATGATGCAGCGTGCGTTGGACGCCGGGCCGGAGCACTGGGCCAGCCTGCAACGGGCCATCGCGGCGGGCGTGCGGATCGTCATGGGGTCCGACATGCCCCCCTACGCACCGTTCGACGGGACGACAGCGACGGTGCGTGAGATGGAGTTCATGGAAGAGGCCGGCATGAGCGCCACTGACGTGCTCGCCGCTGGCACCAGCAGGGCCGCCGAATGGTTAGGCGCGCCCGACCTGGGCACCCTAAGTCCAGGATCGTGGGGCGACCTGCTCCTTCTCACCGACGACCCGCGTGACGGCATCTCCGCGCTCCGGTCGCTGCGTGCCGTCGTGCAAGGAGGCCGGGCGGTCCGCGACGACCGCCACGAACTCATCGCTTGGACGATGTGAGTGCGACCGCAAGTGCAAGGGTTTGCGGACAACGGCGGATCTGCCCCTAGGGCATAGGCGGCGTCACCGCAACGAGAAACTCAGCTTCCTTCGTTGCCTCGTTCACGTAGTGGTGGGGCATCCGCGCGTCAAAGGTAATGCTCTCGCCACTGTTCAGCGGGTGCCGCGCTTCGTTCACCACGACCACGAGGGTCCCCCGCGTCACATAAGCACACTCGGTCGAGGCATGGGCCCACGGTTCGGCGGCAGTCTGTTCCCCTGGCAGCAGACGGCCGAGGAGGACCTCCAGATCCGTCCTGCCGGGGGTCAGCCGCTCATACGTGATGGCGCCGGGAACGACGGAGAGCGTTGGCCGTTCGTTAGGCCTGCTGATGTGCACCTGGGGCGCCTCGGGCTCTGCGAAGAGCGTCGCGAGATCCGCTCCGTAGACTGCGGCAAGTTTGCGGATCGTGGCGAGGCTGGGGTCGGTCTTGCCCCGCTCGACCTGACTCAGCAGCCCCGGCGAGACATCGGCGGCCTCTGCTAGCTGGCGCAGAGAGAAGCCCCGCTCCTGACGCAGTTGTCGCAGTTTCTCTGGCAGCACACAAACTCCTGTCCGTCGGGCGACGCCGGCAGGAAGCCCCCAGCGCACGGCCGTTTACCTACGCTAGCCGTGCGTGCAGTTTACCGGCTCTCCGTTGTCGTACCGGACCTGGGACGTGACGGAGTCCTGAGTCCCATCGACACTCACGTCGAGGTCGCCTGGGAGCTCGAGGTCGGACCCCCCGTGCGCCGGTGAAAGCGCTGAGACAGGAATGGGTTTGACTGGTGCCCGCGCAGTGAACGTGCCGACGTCCGCAAGGTCGATCCCCCGCTGTTCGGCGGTCAGCGCGGCAACCGTGAGAGCGCAATGCCGCCCCTGGCACAGCCCCATGCCGGCTCGGCATTCCAACTTGACCGCATTGACGTCGCTCAGGAAGGGATTGTCGTCCAGAACGCTGCCGATCTGGCCGGCAGTGACGAGCTCACACCGGCACACGACGGTGCTTTCGGTGCTCAATCTCGCCAAGCTTTCGCGGCGAGGCTCGAACAGCGTCTGGACCACCTTGGAGAATCGGCGCGCCGTCCGCAGGTCCCGCTGGGCTCGCAAAAGATCTGGGGGGGTGCCGACCTTCTTCAGATCTGCCCAGATGGCAAGACCAGCAAGGCGCCCCTCGGCATACGCCTGCTCGGCACCAGCGACGCCGCCGGGCTCACCTGCGACGTAGATGAGTTCCTGACTGGATCTCATTTTTTCGTCGTGCGCGACGACCCAGCCTCCGGCCGGACTATCCCAACGCACTGCGCACCCTGCTTGCCTGGCCAGCTCCGTAGAGGGGACGAAGCCGTAGCCCAGCACGAGGCCGTCGCACTCCACCGAGCGGGTCGGTCCGCGCAGATTCCAGTCGGAGTCGATGGACGCGATCTGCACCGACGTGAGGTGCTGCTCACCCTCGGCTTGGGTGACCAGGGCACGGGTGAGGATGGGCACCCGCGCCGCCTTGAGTCGCAGCAGTATTTTGGCTGTCCCGCCGAGCAGGCCGAGGTGGCCAGGGACCGCCGCAAGACTGCGCGCGCCCTCCATGGGGCTGGGCAGACCGCGCGCTAACACCAGGGCTGCCAGGTCCGCACCGGCGTCGAGCAGTTGGCCAGCAGCCACGAGCAAAAGGGGATGTGCACCAGCGAGGACGAGCCTTTTGGCCGGCAGCAAGCGCTGACTCTTGACCAACGTCTGCGCAGCGCCAGCCATCATCACCCCTGGCAGGGTCCACCCAGGGAAGGGGACCGGCAGGTCGTAGGCGCCGGTGGCGATGAGGACGCGCCTGGCCTGCACATACTCACCACCTTGTGGGCCCGAGAGTCCGACGCTGACCGTGTGCGAGGCTTCGTCCTCCATGAGCAGGCCCCACGCCGTCGTCTCCCAGCGCCAGTCGATCTGCTTCGATCGCCCACTTTCGGCAAGCAGGTCCTTCGCCCAGGGATAATCCTTGGGTGCGTCGTGTCCAGTCCCTCCCCACTCCACGGGGAGTTGCCTGAAGATCTGCCCACCTGCTTGTCGCTGCTCGTCGACAACGAGGACGTGCAGACCACGCTTCGCGGCCGTCAGCGCAGCCGCGAGTCCGGCTGGCCCTGCGCCGACGACAAGCACGTCGTAGATCATCAGAACAACTCCGTGTGACTGACGCTCATGCCCTGTCGCGCTGGGGTCAGGCAGGCGCGCGTCCACGGGGTCCCGTCCACGGTCACGACGCAGTCAAAGCAACTGCCCATATTGCACAGCGGGAGACGAGGGTCTCCGTCCCGAGTCAGCACGAAGGCTCCCACCTGGGCCGCCAGCAGGGCGGTCGCAAGCGTCTCCCCCTCGAACGCACCGATGACGTGCCCGTCGAATGTGAACTCGATGGGGCGCTGCCGTTGCGCTGGCAGTCGCGATGAAGAGGGCATGGCGTCAACTCTCGAATCGTCGTGGGTCGTAGGGCGTGATGTCGAGGTCTGGTGTGACACCCATGATCAGCAGGGCGAGCAACCGGGCGAAGGTGGGGCCGAGCGTAAACGCCGATCCGCCGGTGGCGACGAAGATCCCACTTCGTCCGGGCACCGCACCGAGGAGTGGGAGTTGGTCAGGAGTCAGCGTCGTGGCACCGGTCCACATCCGCAGCACCGCTGCGGAGCGCAGTTCCGGCAGGACTCGCTGCGCCACCAGCACGCTGCGCTGCACCGAAGAAGCGACCAACGAGGGGGCCACATCGAGCCTCGGTGAGCCGGCGACGGTGCTGCGGAACGTCGCTGGCCATCCCCCTCCGATCAAGAAGTTCCCCTCCCCTGTCTGCTTCAGCGAGAGCCTGGCACCCACATGCTGGATCAACTGCGGGAGGGCGCGGCGGGCGCGAACAGTAGCCACCATGGTCAACGCGACGGGATAGACGGGCAGCGACACTCCCAGCATGGCGAGGAGTTGGTCAGTCCAGATGCCGCCGGCGAGGACCACCGAGTCGGCTTCTATATACACAGTCTCGGAGGTGTCGCGGTGATAGCCCACCCGCCAACGGTTGCCCTGCCTCGCGATCGAGGTGACGGTCGTTCTCGTGCGGATGCTGGCGCCGCGTCGTGCGGCGGCTCGCGCCAGCGCTGGCGCCACCAGACGACTGTTTGCCTTGCCTTCGATCGGGCAGAAGGCCGCAGCAACGACGTGGGGTGCCAGATAGGGGAACCGCCGGTGGAGTTCGGACCCGGTGACAAGCTCGACGTCAAGCCCCCATGACCGCTCGAGCTCGATTTTTTCTTCCAACCTCAGCGCTTGCTCCGAATTCTCCGCGAGCATCAACCCCCCGGCCGCAGAGACGTGCAGGTCTTCCCCTATCGATCCACTCAGCGTCGCCCACTGTTGCGCGGCATCGAGGTGCAAGGGCATTGCTTCGGCTGCGCGCTGCGCCTCTTTCAGGCCATTCGCGATCATTCGATATTCCAGCTGGAAGTGCAGGCTTCCGGCGTTCTGGCCAGAAGCGTGTCGGTTGACCTGATCCTTTTCTAAGACGACAGTGTCAGCGCCACTGGAGACCACGCTCCACGCGATGGCAGTGCCGAGAAGCCCACCACCGATCACGAGGACATCGGTGCGCTCTACCATCGCGCGGGCTCAGCCTTGATCTGTAGTCGTTGGAGGGTGTCGTGAACCAGGCTGACTTCGCTGGGTGTCAGATCCAGCAGGGGTCGTCGAACGACGCCGGCAGGGACGCCTCGATAACGCAGGGCGGTCTTCATGATCGCGGCTGTGTTGCCGAACTTTGTCCCGTAGTCGGGCGTGAACCAACTCTCCATCAGCACCCGGTCGCGGTCCCCCAACCGCAGGGCTTGCTCCCTGTCGCCAGCAGTGATGGCCCGCCAAAAGTCGGAATGGTCACTTCCCAGAACCCCGCCGGACCCCATCAGACCACTCCCCCGTCCGGCCAGCGCCAGATCTACGCCCAGCGCACTAGTGGGTAGTCCAAATACCCGCAGGCGGTCGCTGACCCCATAGAGGGAGGAAAGAAAACCAGCCGTATTCTGCGTCGAATTTTTTAGAGCAACGATGTTCTCTACGTCTGCTAGCTCATCGAGTGTTGAGCTATCGATATCGACGCTGCAGCCGCGCGGCCAGTTGTAGATGCACAGCGGTATATTCGACCCGTCCGAGACATCAGTGTAGAACTGCACGATTTCGCGTGCCGACGGGACGATGTATGGCGGCGGCGCCAGCAAGATGCCGTCGAGCCCCGCCTTTTCTGCTTCGCGGGCATAAATGATTGCTTCACGCGCGGTGAAGGCATTGCAACCACCCAGGACCGGGATGCGTCCGCGCACGTGACGTGCGCCTTCATGAAACAGTCTGATGCGCTCTTCTGGCAGCAGGCTCGACCATTCTCCGGTGGTGCCCGCCAGGATGATTCCATCCATCCTCTGGTCAATCAGCCACTCCAGTTGGGCCGCAAAATCGGCCCACGCAATGGCGCCGTCCTGCCCGAACGGCGTAGTGATGGCGGGGATGTAGCCGTACCAGGTGACGTCAGTGCGGTCCATGCAACTCCTCGTTCGGCAGCGTGGTCGGCCCTGACGTTGCGTGCCATCATCCGTGAGATGCGCCCAACCAGCCACACGTGGGTTCACAGCAAACGTGCGTGTAGTCAGACTATACATCTTCTGTCATACTGGCGGCGTCCGTGCAGCACAGGAACCGACATTGCCTGTCCATTCTGGGCAGGCAGAACTGGAGAATGACGTGACTGACCCGTCTGGCACCCGAGAGCTTCACAACCCACCAGCACTTCATCCTGCGCCTGGGTTCAGCCACGTCGCGATCGGCACCGGCAGCCGGACCGCCTACATCGCAGGACAGATTGCGTTGGCGCCGGATTTCTCGATCATCGGTGAAAATGACTTGCGCGCACAGACCGTCGCCGCCACCAGAAACCTGGAGATCGCTCTGCAAGCGATCGGCGCCACCTGGGAGCACGTCGTCCGCCGGACGATCTACACGACGCAGCCAGAACAGTATGCCGCCATCACCTCCGGGATCGAGGAAGTGCAAGGGTCGCAGGAGCACCCCGCTCAGACCATCATCGGCATCACCGGGCTGGCGATCCCCGGGCTGATGATCGAGATCGAGGCCACCGTGGTTCTTCCGTGAGCGGAATCCCAGGGCTTCAAGGCATTGATCACGTCGCGTTGACCGTGCCCGATCTCGATGAGGCAACCCGGTTCTACTGCGACGTCATTGGCGGCACACTGCTTTACGAGCTTGGCCCTTTCGATGCGCGACAGATGCCCCCGTCGGATGACGGCCTCGACTGGACCGAGGCTCACCTCGACGTGGCAGATGCCCTCTTGTCCTTCCGAGTAGTGCAGTTGGGCAGTGTCGTGCTCGAACTCTTCTCCTACCAGCGTCCCGCAGAGTTGAGCGCTGCAGGACTTGGCGACGCTGCGCCGGGGCATGGACACATCGGCTTCGCAGTCGACGACATTGCGGCTGCCACCGCCTATCTGCTCGACCAGGGCGTCCGCGTCCTCAGTGGTCCGATCGACGTCCCCCCGGAGGCCCCCAGCGGAGCGATGCTCAACCGCTACTTCGCTGATCCGTGGGGCAACCAGTTGGAACTGACGCAACGCCCAGGTCACGCCCACTGAGCTGTTCTCACGGGTTCCACCAGTGGCTCTCCTAGCCGTTAGGACGCCACCCGGGCGATCTCCTCACGCCACGACCGCTGGTGCACCTGTTGGCCGTCGCAGTGCGCCACCTGCTGGGCCTGAAGGTAGATGGTGCTCTCGTCGCACGTCAGCACATAGGTGCTTACCACCCGCACCCGGAAGTGCCCTTCCCTGCTCGCTTCGTACTCCCAGCTGATCGCAGCCCGGTAACGGTCGGCCAACTCCGGGTGCGCGACGTACTCTTCCCTGCATCGTTGGTCCACCCGTAGCCCGTGGTCGACGTAGGTGATGTCGCCTAGATCGTCTTCGACGACCACGGTGGTCTCGCCGCTGGCGACGTCGGTGGACACGGTCCGCCGCGGCTTCGCTGCTCGGTGGATGCGCAGTCGTGCTCCGGGCGCGGAGACCGCAGGTGGTGGCAGCACCTCCAGGTCGTCCCCGCTGAAGATGGGCAGGGTCAGGAGGGACCTGCCCGGCAGCACGGTGAGGTCCGAGCGCACGGGCGGCGGCATCAGCAGCGGGAAGTTGGCGGAGGAGACCGAGACGCGCAGCTGGTGGCCGGCAGGTATGCGGTAACCGACCATGTCCAGTGCCACCGTGACCTCCATCGCCTCCCCCGCGCGCACCGGAGTCACTAGGTCCGGCGTTTCGCGCAGCCGCAGGTTGAGCACGCCGTAGGTGATCAGGGCCACCCCGCCATCTGGTCGCACGTCGTTGAGCCGCACCGTCACCTGTCCTGCGTCCGTGCTGCTGGCCAAGCGCAGACTGACCTGCGGACGCCCCAAGAGGTCCATCGGCTGGGTCAACGGGTCACTGTCCCAGGTCGCGGCATACGCATCGTCGGCGCGTTGGTCGGTCGGCAGGTCGGGGCCGGTCCAGATGGCGCAGTACTCTCCCTGCCCCGTCCCTGCGGTCAAGGGGGTCCGCACCGCCACCTCCGTGGACAGGTCCTCCAGATCAGCGGACAGAGAGCCTCCGTCGGTGAGCGAGAGCACGCGGGAAGTGACACACGGATCGGGCCAGCCTGCCGTGCGCACCCAGCGCCCTGGACGGAAGGCGTGCATCGGCGCAGGGGGGACAGAGTCCTGGACGTAGAAGCGTCCGGAGGGCACCGCGTCCGGCAGGTTCTGTGCCGGGTCGGCGGTGGGAGACCGATCGTGGAGCCAGCGATCCCACCACCTCAGCGCCTCCTGCAGGAAGCCGACGGTCGGCTGCGGCACCGCGAAGTGCGGATACTTGTGGATCCACGGACCGATCATCACTTGGCACGGAGAGCTCAGGTGTTCCAGCAGGCGGGGCACGGTGTTCTTGTAGGCATCACCCCAACCGCCCACCGCGAAGACCGGGATGGTGATCGCGCCGTAGTCCTCGCAGACCGAACCGTGCCGCCAGTAATCGTCCCGAAGTTGGTGCTGCATCCAGTTCTTTGCCAGCAGCGGCATCTGATCCAGCCGCTCCAGCCATCGATCCTTCCACTCGGGCACCAGCGCTGGGTCCGGGACGGCTGCGCTAAAACTCAGCATTGTCGCGGCCCAGCCCAGGTTTTCATTCATCAGCACGCCACCCTTGTAGTGGACGTCGTCTGCGTAGCGGTCGTCGGTCGAGCAGAGGGTGATGATCGCCTTCAGCGGAGCCGGCCGCAGCCCAGCGACCTGCAGAGAGTTGAAGCCGCCCCAGGAAATGCCCATCATCCCGAGCGAACCGTCGCACCAGGGCTGCGCTGCGATCCAGTCGATCACTTCTAGAGCATCGGCCTGCTCCTGGGGCAGGTACTCATCGGCCATCAGCCCAGTGGACTCGCCGTTGCCACGGAGGTCGACGCGCACTCCGGCATACCCGTGGGCAGCGAAGTAGGGGTAGGTGAGCTCGTCACGTGCCAGGGTGCCGTCGCGTTTGCGATAGGGAAGGTACTCCAGGATCGCCGGGACCGGCGTCTCCAGCGCGTCCTTCGGCAACCAGACGCGGGCCGCCAAGACCGTGCCGTCGCGCAGGGGGATCTCGACGTGCTCGATCTCCACTCCTGCGTCGGGCAGGTCGGGTTCCTTCGCTGCGGACATCGTGTTCCTCCTTGGCGGTCATGGCGTGCGGTGCGCTGAGTATGGGGTTACGCTCCGACGGATTGCAACGGCAGGAGCCACCCATGAGCGGGAATGACCATGCGCAGCCGGGCACGACCAGTGACCCTGACGACGACCCGCAGGTGGCGCAGGTCGAAGACGAGGTCGAGGACGCCTTCCACGCCACGGTAGAGGAAGGGGCCGAACGACTGCACCGGAGTTGGCGTGCGCTGATCACCACCGGCATGTTCGGTGGCCTGGAAGTCGGTCTCGGGGTGCTGGCCTTTCTGGCGGTGCTGCACCAGACCGGCGACCACCTGTTGGCCGGCCTCGCCTTCGGCATCGGCCTGGTTGCGCTTTACCTGGCCCACAGTGACCTGTTCACCGAGGGCTTCCTCCTGCCGATCATGGCGGTCTTCGCTGGCCGCGGGAGCGTGACGAAGCTGCTGCGATTGTGGGGGGTGACGATGGTGACCAACCTGATCGGCGGCTGGATCTTCATGTGGTTGGTCACCCGGGCCTTCCCGGAGTATGACGAGGTGCTCACGCAGACCGCCCGGCACTTCGTCGACGCCCCGCTGGACCTGCGCTCGGTGTGCCTGGCGTTGCTCGGCGGGATCGTGATCACGGTGCTGACGCGGATGCAGCACGGCACGGACTCTGACGGAGTCAAGGTCTTTGCGGCGCTCGCGGCCGGCTTCCTGCTCGCTGGGCTCAGCCTGTTCCACTCGATCCTCGACTCGATCATCATCTTCGGTGCCATCCTGGGGCCGGGCTCCGTCACGTATGCGCAGTGGCTCGCCTGGTTCTGGTACGTCGCGGTGCTCAACGCGGTCGGCGGGCTGGTCTTCGTCACCGCCCTTCGGCTGGTGCGGGCCAGCGAACTCTCCGAAGCTCCAGGCCCGAGCCATGAGAGGGTCGGGTGAGTTCCCACCCGGTCCCGACCCCGTAGGCCTGCGCCCTCATGCTGGGTCTGCCCGCGGTGGACGCTGACGCGAAGGAGGGCTGATGACCATCTCGGAGTATGTCGATGCGCTTGGTGAAGCCACGGGCCACGGGTGGGGATTTCTCGCTGCCTATGGGTTGACCTGGGCGCTCTGTGGGGTGTTGTGGTGGCGCTCCAGCCCGCGGGTCGCTGCCTATGCGACTCTGTTCCAGGGAATGGTGGCCCTGCCGCTGGCCCTGGGTCTGACCGCGCTGACACCAGGCCCACCACGCCCCGTGCTGGACGGCATGGAGAGCCTGACCATCCTGCTGTCCAGCGGGCAGTTGCTGGCGCTGCCGGTCGTCATCTATCTGGTGGCCAGCAAGCGCTACACCACCGTCCCCCTGGCCATGGTGATCGTGCTCGTGGTCCACTTCGCGCCCTACTCATGGCTCTACGGCACCCCGCTCTACCTCGTGATGGGAGCCGCTGTGTCGGTCGGCGCCGTCATCGCGACGGCCCGCTCGACCGGTGAGCCGGACCAGGGCAGCGAGCGGGCCGGCTCCACAGGCGCTGGGCGGGTCGCTCTGACGACCGGGGCTGTCCTGCTGGTGAGCGCCGCCATTGCTTGGCTGCTCTAGCCACCAGTCCCGTTCAGGGGCCAACCGCGGACCCTCACCTCTCCTTCCCACGCGGGGAACTGCGGTGCCTGTCAGCGACTGAGGACGAGAGCGGTGAGGTAGGAGATCGACGTCCCGTTATCGACTGTCCCCGCGTCGAAGACGTCCACCAGTGCGGCCGCACCCTCGGGATCGGTCACCGCGGAGGCCATCAGGACGTAGTCGGACAGGGGCGCCTCAGGGGATGGCTCGCCGGCCATCGCCACGAGCTCCTGCACCGCCTCCGCGCGGCGAGCCAGGTAGTCGAGCTGGGTGGGGTTCATCGGGATCAGCTGGATGCCCGTGACGGCCGACGGTTCGGCCGAGAAAAACGTGGCGAAGTCCCTCTTGCCCTGCCAGTTCAGACTCACGATGGGCCGGCCAAACGCTGGGTCCAGTTCGGGGTCCAGCCAGTACGTCAAGGTGCTCTCCGTCTCGTTGCTGAGCAACCAGCTGGCGTGGCTCACCATCTCCTCATCGCCTCGGGCTCGCGCCCACAGCAGCAGTCCGGCATAGCCGTTGACCGCCTCAGAGGATGACTCCTGGTTGTTGCCGTCGGCAAAGGGCGCCGTGCCGCTGGCGAAGGAGTGCCCGCGCCAGGCATCGAAGGCACGGTGCTGGGGGAACTGCGCGGAGGCGGTCGGCGCGCCGTAGTCGAGGGCCACGAGGTCCGCGACGGGAGCCCATCGGGCCGCCAGTTCCTGGTCGTCCTCCGCCAGGACACCGGCGGCATAGAGAAGATGGCCGTAGTGGAAGTGGTGGTCGTTGAACTCGTCGGAGCCGTAGGCAGGGGCCTCGCCGACCATGCCTCCCAGATGGGCGTCGTAGCGGAAGCAGCGCTCTGCCCCTTGGGCGCAACCCATGGGGTCGAACCAGAGGTCCAGCTGCTCGACCATCCCCTCTTGAACGGTGGCTGCCAGGTCGGTCCGCTCCAGCTGGCGGGCGAGCAAATAGAGGTTGGCGGCGCGCTGCAGCTCCTTGCCGCCGTGGTAGCTGTCGGGCGAGGCGAACGCGAGGGACTCGACATCCTCCTCGAGCAGTACCTCGACCGTGTCCCGCTCCTTACCGGTGAGGCCGGACAGGTCGAGCTCCGTGACGGGCTCTTGGACCGGTGCCGTCATCATGACTTCAGTGCCGGTGACGAGGGGAGCGTCACCAAGAACGGTGGCGTAGGAAGCCTCGAGCCCCTCGGCGCCGGACCATTCTTTGGCCGGCGCCACCGCCATCACCGTAGGAACCCCGCCCTCGGTGAGGTAGCGCAGCGTAGTGCTGACCTCGTCGCCGTCGCCGTCGACGTCGGCCACCAGCTCGCTGCCGACCAAGGGCACCGCTCCGGCGCGCAGCACCTCGAGCGCCTCGGGGCCCGCGTCCTCGGGCTCGGCGTAGACGACCAGCGTCTGTCCGGCGCCCAGGCTCAGTTGATCTCCCTCCACCTCGCCGTCGCCCACCAGCCGGTAGTTGGTGCCGCCCACCTCGATCACCAGGTCCCCTCCCTCCGCGCGCACGCCGGCCGGCAGACCGACTTGCTGGTCGGTCGTCGCCCGGTAGGAGGCGTAGGGCCAGCCTTCCGCTAAGACCAGGTCGCCAACCGGCTCCCCCTGGCTGCTGTAGCCGAAGGTGGCAGACACGGCGCCGCGGGACGTCAGGGTGTATCCGTCCGCCTCCAGCTCCAGTGGCAGGTCGTCCGGATGCGCGCCCATGACCACCTTCTCGGTCGTGGTGACCCGCGGCAGGCCGAGCGTCACGGTGTCGGCCGCCAACCTGGCGCTCAGCACTCCGGTGAAAACGGGACGGTCCTCCGGGGCAAAGACGGCCGGGGCGATCCAGGTGTTGGTCGGCGGGTTGATCCCCTCCGCGGTGGCAATGGTGCCGGTGAAGGGACCCGTCCACGAGGGGATCTGCCCGAGATCGACCTCCGGGGCGGGCTCCGAGGTCGTGGCCGGGGCGACCCCGGACGCCGACGGCTGAGCCTCGGACGAGCTGGCGGTGCCATCACACGCGGTGACGAGGGTGAGAGTGAGCAAAACTGCGGTCAGGGTGGTAGCGCGGCGGATCATGTCGACCTCCTGGGTCGGGTGAATCATGGTTTGCGAGGGGTTCACGGACGGCCCCACGGGGGGCTTGCCCGGTGCGGAGAGGGCTCGGACGCGGCTAGTAGCCGCGCGGGCTGAAGAACTCTCCAATTTTGGCGGCCGTCCATGCCCCCAGCCCGTCGTCGCCGCGGCGCTCGGGCTCAGCGGCGACCGGGGACCCGTTGAAGAAGTTGCCGGCCGAGGTGAGCTCACCACCGCGGGCGCGGACCACGGCGATAGGGGCGGTCTCGCCTTCCTCGAAGGCCACCTCGTACACCTGGGTGTCGACCTTCTCGCCGCTGGGCAGGGTCAGGCGCATGACGGCCCCAGGCGCCATCCGCCCGAACTGCTCGGTGTCCATGACCAGCGAGGCTCGCACGCGCAGGCTGTCGCCGATCGCGATGCTGGTGATCTCTGTGTTGGCGGGTACGAACGAGCCGACACCGTAGGGCATCTCGCCCACCACGCCGTTGGCAGTGGCCTCGAAGACGAGCACGTCGTCGCCGACCATACGGTAGCCGACGCCGGCATCGTTGAAGCGTGAGGTCTCGCGGGCCTGCTGCAGGGTCGGCGACTGCAGGCGAAAAAGCTCCTGCCCGGATGTCACCTTGTCGCCCGGCTTGACGGACACCTTGGAGATGGAGCCGGAGAAGGAGGTGCCGACCACAGACTCGTCGGTCTCGATGACGGCGGTCTGCGGACGCAGGGTGTGGGCTCGGTCGTAGGCGTGCAGCAGGCCGAAGACGGCAGCGGCCGCGACGACGACCAGGCCGACGATGAGGGTGAGGACGGAACGGGTACGCATGGCGGATCTCCTACTGAAGGTTCAGGGTGCGACGGCCGGCGGACGCACGGCGGTGCGCGCTGCGCTCACCGAGCCGGGGGGAGTCAGGTATGGGGTCGATGGGGGTGACGGGCCGGGTCGCTGTGGGGGCGGACGATGCCGCGCTCGGCTCGCTGCCGTCGCGGGGCTTGCGCCGCAGACGGCGAGCCTCGCCCACGGCGATCCCCATGAACACCGTGAGGACGACCATGTTGAACAGGTTCCAGGCCAGCGCGATCGACAGGACGCCGGTCCAATCGGCCACCCAGATCCCCACGATGCTGGTCAGGATGAGGAAGAACCACATCAGCGCCTGAGGAACGACGTAGTTGAAGGGCGAGTTGGCGCGGCCTTCGCTACCGGTGACGTGCCAGGCCAGGTCCCTGCCCAGCAGGCCGTTCCACAGGGCCCGTAGGTAGAGCGGGAAGGAGACGGTGGACAACAGCAAGGTCTCCCATCGGAAGGACCCGATCGTGTAGATCGCCACCACGATCTGCATGACGTAGAAGCCGGAGTAGAACAACGCCCATTGCCACAGCGGAATCGAGGGGTTGATAGGCGTGAGCCCGAGGAAGATCTGCAGGGCGGGCAGGATCAGCAGCAGGAAGGTCACCAGGCCGCTGAGATAGAAGGTCGAGGTCCCGAAGTACTGCAGCCGCTGGTCGACGGAGAGCCTCTTGTCCAGCAACGGGTTGTTGCGGAAGAGCACCTCGAAGGCACCCGTGGCCCACCGGACCTGCTGCTTGGTGTAGGCCTCGATCGTCTCCGGGGTGTCGCCGATGGCCAGGATGGTGGGGATGTAGACCGACTCGTAGCCCTTCTGGTGCAGGCGGATCGAGGTCCAGATGTCTTCAGACTTCGACTCGGCGTAGATGCCGCCGACGTCGAGGACCGCGCTGCGGCGAAAGACCACGTTGGTGCCCACGCAGAAGGCTGAGTTGAAGCGGTTCTTGCCCGGTTGGATCAGGGAGTAGAAGACGGTCTGCATGAAACCCGAGCCACGGGAGATGAAGTTCTTGATGTTGCCGTAGACCTGCGGGGTCTGCACGAAAGCCACCGCGTCGCGGGCGAAGAACGGCACGGTCTCCACGAGCAGGTCCGGGCTCGGGACGAAGTCAGCATCGAGGATGACGAAGAACTCACCTTCGGTGCGGGTCAGGGCGTGGTTGATGTTTCCCGCCTTGGCGCCCGTGTTGTCCGGGCGAGTGAGGTAGTGCGCCCCCTCTTCGCGTGCCATCTTTTCGACCTCGGGCGAACGGCCATCGTCCAGCACCCACACCTTTGTCTCGCCCCGCACCTGCCGGGCCGCGGCGACCGTGCGACGGATCGTCGCCACCGGTTCGCCATACGTGGTCACGAAAATGTCCACGTTCACCGGTCGGCCGTCCAACTGCAGCTGCTCGCTCGGGACCAGGGGCATGTCGAGGTCGAACACCGTGGGCATGAAAAGGTCCCGCCGGGCAGCGTGATAGGCGAAGTCGCGGGGGTCGTGCGCGCTGGAGAGCTGGGTCCACAGCGAGACCAGGACCTGGAACATCATGATCCCCTCGCAGAGGATGACGATGGACCACGGTAGGAGGTCGCCGACGTTGCCAGGCCGCGCTAGGAACGAGGCGTAGAGCAGGACGCCGAGGGTCGCGAGCAGCACGAGCATGGTGAGTGAGGGCGACTGCAGGTCGCGGTGGACCACGCCCAGCCCGGAGACCTGCTCGCGCCAGACGCGCTCTCGCTCGGTCTCCGGCTCGGGGTGGTTCAGCCGTTCAGCAAGCCAGTCCTGGTCATGCCCTGGTGCGGGCATCCGTCTTTCGGCACAACAATCCTCGGGGTCGGTGCGTCGACCACGGAGGCAACCGGCGACGGTGCCCGCAAGTTATTGCTGTAAGTGGCCCCCCTGGCCCTTCAGCCGACCACCCTACGCTGGGCTGAGCGGTTTCGCGAACCAGCCACCCTAGGTCCACCCACCGGCCCCCGATCACGGTGCCGTCGTGCAGCGTCCCTCTGTGACCTCCGTCACGGGTATCGTGGAGCGCGGTGCAGGCTGACCGTCTGCCTCTTTACCGAAGGAAACGCAACGATGCGTAAGACCACGATCCTCGCGGGCATGACAGGACTGGTGATGGTCGCCGCCACGGCTGGCCCAGCGTCCGCTATCAAGTATGGAGAGCCGGACAACGGAGAGCACCCCTCTGTCGGACTCATGCTTGCCTACGTCAAGGACGATGCCGGCGAGCTCGTCGCGGGCTGGCGCTGCACGGGCACCCAAATGGACGCGGACACCTTCCTCACGGCCGGCCACTGCACCGACGGCGCCGACGCCGTCGCGATCTGGTACGGCGACGACCTGCGAGACGTGCAGTCGGCACGCGAGTTCTTGAGCTACGACCAAGCCATCGACCAGGAGAGTCCCTTCGCTGCCGATGCCTGGAGCACGACGGTGTTGACGCACCCCGACTTTGAGTACGAATCCTTCTACCTGAACGACGTGGGCATCGTCGACAAGATCACGCTCGCGGACGGCATCACCTTCACGCAGTTTGGGGCGCTGCCCGAGGAGAGCTACTGGGACGTGCAACTGGACACCCGCAAAAAGGACCGCGACTCCTACACCACGGTCGGCTACGGCCTGCAGTGGGCGATGCCGCCAAGCAACGGGCAGGGCCGGATGGATCAGTCCGAGTGGACCAAGCTCAAGGCTGGCGGTGAGCTCATCGGCAACCGACAGTTCAACGCGGGCAAGGCAAACGACGCCTACGTCGTCCTGACGAACAACGCCAACACCGGCGGCACCTGCTCCGGTGACTCCGGTGGCCCCACCTTCATCGAGGACACCACCACCGTCGTGGCCGTGACCTCCTTCGGCGTCAACTCGACGTGCGCCGGCACGAGTGGGGTCTACCGCATCGACACTGCCGATGACTTGGCTTGGCTCGGCGGCTACATCGGCTGATCATCCCGTCCCGCTCCTGCCGCGGGTGTTAGCGGCGGCGGGGAATAGTGTCGACCTTGTCCCAGCCGCGCCGGTGCGCCCTGGACGCGTCGTGCGCGTCACGAGTCCGGTAGAGGATGTACGGGCGGAACATGTAGCCAAGCGGCGCGGTGAAGACATGCACGAGGCGGGTGAACGGCCACAACGCGAACAGCGCGAAAGCGATGAGCGCGTGGAATTGGAAGCTCAGGGGTGCGGCAACCATCAGCTCGGGCTGGGGATTGAAGTAGAAGATGCTGCGGAACCAGATCGAGACGCCCTCTCGATAGTTGTAGTCCCCCACCACCTGGGAGCCCGTGTTGACCAACCCGGCAAGGATCACCACGCCGAGGACGAGATACATCAGTTTGTCCATTGGGGTCGTCGCGCCGAAGACGGCTTTGGTGAACCGGCGTCGGTAGACGAGACCGATGAAACCGACGATCGTGAGCACGCCGGCGATCGCTCCGATGGAGATCGCCATGAAGTGGTACATCCCCTCCGAGATCCCTACTGCATCGGTCCAGGACTTCGGCACGCCCAGGCCCATAACGTGGCCCAAGAAGACGGCCAGGATCCCGAAGTGGAACATCGGGTTGGCCCACCGCAGGATGCCCCGCTCATACATTTGGCTCGATCGCGACGTCCAACCGAACTTGTCATACCGATATCGCGCGATATGCCCAAGGACGAAAATGGTCAAGCAGATGTAAGGAAAGATCAACCACAAGAACAGGTCAAGAACACTCATCACGCACCTCCGGCGGTGGGCGGCATCTCTGGTACTCCATAGGGGCTCAGGCCGACTTGCTCCTCGGCGGGTCCTTCGGCGATCAGCCGTTGGACGGCTTCGCGATCCTTACCCTTGAGGGGCGGCAGGGTGGCGCAGACCGCTTTCAGCGCACCGCTCCACGGTGAGTCGATATCGATCAAGTGCAGGCGCAGCAACTCCAGACCAGCACGGTTGTCCAACAGGATTTTCAGCCCAGCCTGCTGGTCATAGGTGGCCGCGAACTCGAGCACGACGCACAGATGGTCGGGCAGTTGGTCCTCGGTGAGCACCAGACCTGCCCGGGTATACACCTGCTTGATCCGCAGCAGCGCCAGACCGCGCTTGCGCGTCTCCCCGTTGGAGAAGTAGGTGAGAAACAGGCAACCCCGTCGACGGTTGTCGAAGGTGTCGACATAGTCGCTCTCTGAGACCCGCAGCGGTTGTCTTTGCAGGTGGTCGATGGTGGCGCGCAGTCCGGAACCGAGTTCGGGCGGCAGGGTGTCGGGGACCTGCGTGAGCAGCTCCATCTGGCCCAGAAGTTGCTCGTCCGGATACTCCAACAGGATCGAGGCCGACTGCCACGTCCGGGTAAGCACATCTTCGGAGTACTTCAGGGTCGGGACCCGCGGTGCCACGGCTACTCCGTGCCCGCACGCGGGGTGGTCTGGCCGCTCGAGTCCGGGAACAGTCCGTCGGGGACGCCTTGACCGTCCCAGTTCAACAGGTTGATGCGCACCCCCTCCGGGCGCGGTGGGACCGACGGGCCACCACCCCTGGCGGGGCTATTACCGAACGAGGCATCCATCCCACCCATCCCGCCCATCCCAGGCCCGCCATCGACGTTGAGGGAGCACTCGGTGGCGACGTTCTCCAGCTTGTGGGCATCCTCGTAGTGCGCTGGCGGAATGACATAGCGCTCGTCATACTTGGCGATGGCCAGCAGACGGTACATATCCTTCATCTGCTGGCCGGTCATCCCCACCGACTCGGCGATCGACTCGTTCGCTTCCCAGCCCATGTTGATGTCACGCATGTAAGAGCGCATCGCGGCGAGTTTGCGTAGCACCCCGTCGACCGGGGCGGTGTCTCCAGCGGTAAACAACTCGGCGAGGTATTCGATCGGGATCCGGAGACGATCGATGGCAGCGAACAGGTTGTCCCGGCTCTCCCCGTCCTCTCCCGTCTCGCTCACGGCGTCGACAACCGGAGACAGCGGCGGGATGTACCAGACCATCGGCATCGTTCGGTACTCAGGGTGCAGCGGCAGCGCGACCTTGTAGTCATTGATCAACGCCCGGATGGGTGATCGGCGAGCGGCGTCCAGCCAGTCCTCGGGGATGCCGGCCGCTCGAGCCTCTCGGATGACCTCAGGGTCGTGAGGGTCGAGGAAGACGTCCCGCTGGGCCTCATAAAGACCGTGCTCGTCCGGCGTCGATGCGGCTTCCAGGACGCGGTCGGCGTCGTACAACATGAGACCGAGGTAGCGCAGACGCCCCACGCACGTCTCGGAGCAGATGGTTGGCTGCCCAAGCTCGATCCGCGGGAAGCAGAAGGTGCACTTCTCGACCTTGCCGGTCTTGTGGTTGAAGTACATCTTCTTGTAAGGACACCCCGTGACGCACTGCCGCCAGCCACGGCACCGGTCCTGGTCGACCAGGACGATGCCATCCTCTTCGCGCTTGTAGATCGCACCTGTCGGGCAGGAGGCGACGCAGGACGGGTTGAGGCAGTGCTCACAGATCCGCGGCAGGTAAAACATAAAGGTCTGTTCGTACTCGAACTTGATCTTCTCGCTGATTTTTGTCAGCACCGGGTCGTTGTGCCCCTGCTCGACGGAGCCAGCCAGGTCGTCATCCCAGTTGGAAGACCACGTGATCTTGGTGTCCTCACCAGTAAGCAGCGACTTCGGCCGCGCTACTGGCATGTGGTCCTGAGCAGGAGCCGTCGTGAGGTTCTCGTAGTCGTAGGTCCAGGGCTCGTAGTAGTCCTTGATACCGGGCAGGTAGGGGGCCGCGAAGATGGTCGCGAGGTTCTTCAGGCGTCCGCCCGCCTTGAGCTTGAGGCGGCCACGCTTGTTCAGGACCCATCCGCCCTTCCATCTCTCCTGGTCCTCATAGGTGCGCGGATACCCCTGTCCGGGCCGGGTCTCCACATTGTTGAACCAGACATGCTCGGCGCCGGAGCGGTTCGTCCATACCTGTTTGCAGGTGACCGAACACGTGTGGCAGCCGATGCACTTGTCGAGGTTCATCACCATCGCCATCTGAGCCATGACCCGCATTAGTAGGTCACCTCCTGGTTACGGCGACGAATCACAGTGACCTCATCGCGTTGGTTCCCGGTCGGACCCATGTAGTTGAACGCATACGATTGTTGCGCGTAACCCCCGACCATGTGGGTGGGCTTGATCATCAGTCGGGTCAACGAGTTATGGTTTCCGCCCCGTCGGCCCGTCGTCTCGGACAGCGGCATGTCGATGAGCCGATCCTGGGAGTGGTACATGTAAACGGTGCCTTCGGGCATCCGGTGGGAGATGATCGCTCGAGCGGTCACCACCCCGTTGCGGTTGACCGCCTCGATCCACTCGTTGTCTCGGACCCCGATTTTCTCTGCGTCCTGTGGGCTCATCCAGATCCCGGGACCTCCACGGAACAGTGAAAGCATGAGCAGGTTGTCTTGGTACTCAGAATGGATCGACCACTTGTGGTGCGGGGTCAGATAGCGCACCGAGATGCCCTGCGCAGGGGTGTCGCCGATGGCTGGCTCGTCGAACAGCGCCGTCATGTCAAGCGGCGGCCGGAAGGTCGGGAGACCCTCGCCGAGCTCGGTCATCCAGTCGTGATCGAGATAGAAGTGCATACGGCCCGTGAGGGTATGCCACGGCTTGAGCCGCTCGACGTTGACTGTGAACGGGGAGTAGCGTCGTCCCCCGGTCTCCGATCCGGACCACTCGGGTGAGGTGATCACCGGCGCCGGCCCGCGCTGCGTGTCGGCAAAAGTGACCCGGTGGCCTTCGTTTTCCTCCGACAGATCGTGCAACAGGCGCCCAGTGCGCTTCTCCAGGGTCTTAAATCCCTGCGTGGCCAGGCGTCCGTTGGTCGTGCCGGAGAAGGCCAGGATCATCTCGCAGGCCTGGATGTCGTGCAGGATGTCCGGCCGTCCGTCGGCGACGCCTCCTCGCACGTGACCGTTTTTCTCGCGCAGATCTGCGATCTCTTGGCGTAGGTCGTAGGTGATCCCCTTGGTCGTCGCACCGAGGGTGTCCAGCAGCGGTCCGACAGCGCGCATCATGTCGCCCACCGCGGTGTAGTCGCGTTCGACCTCGATGATCTTCGGCATGGTCACGCCAGGGACGGGCTCGCACTCACCGTATTTCCAGTCCAGCACCTTGCCGTGTGGCAGAGCCATCGCGTCGGGTGTGTCGTGGGTCAGCGGCGCAGCGACGACATCCGTCTGCTTGCCCAGGTGCCGGACCGCCAGCCGGCTGAAGACGCGGGAGATCTCTTGCCAGGCGTCCCAGTCGGTCCGAGACTGCCATGGCGGGGAGATCGCCGGGTTGAAGGAGTTGACGAACGGGTGCATGTCGGTCGTCGACAGGTCATATTTTTCATACCAGGTAGCGGCGGGAAGCACGACATCGGACAACAGAGTGGAGCTGGTCATACGGAAGTCGAGGGTGGTGAGCAGGTCCAGCTTGCCGGTCGGCGCTTCGTCGTGCCAGGTGACTTCCTTCGGCCGATGCCTTTCGGGAGTCTCCTGCGCGCTGATGGCGTGCGACGCCCCGAGGAGATGGTTCAGGAAGTACTCGTTGCCCTTGGCCGACGAACCGAACAGGTTGGACCGCCACAGGGACAGCACGCGGGGGAAGTTCTCCGGTGCGTCCGGGTCCTCGGCAGCAAAGTTGAGCCGGCCCGCTTTCAGCTCGTCGACCACGTAGTCTTTCGTGCTCTTTCCGGCCTCGCGCGCCTGGGTGCTGATGATGAGCGGATTGCGGTCGAACGTGGGGTAGGAAGGCATCCAGCCCAGTCGCGCGGACTGGGCAATGACGTCAGCGGTCGTCTTCCCGGCCAGCTGACCCTTGCCGGTCTGTGCCGACAGCGTGTCGGCCCCGAACTGGTCATAGCGGAACTGGTCGGTGTGCAAGTACCAGTAGGCGGTCTGGATCATGTTGCGCGGTGGGCGCATCCAGTCCAGTGCGTTCGCCAACTGGGTGTAGCCGGTCAGCGGCCGGACCTTCTCTTGTCCCACGTAGTGCGCCCACCCGCCTCCGTTGACGCCTTGGCAACCGGTGATGGTGGTCAGCGCAAGGAAGGTGCGGTAGATGGTGTCGGAATGGAACCAGTGGTTGGTCCCGGCACCCATGATGATCATCGACCGGCCCGTTGAGTCCACGGCGTTCTGCGCAAACTCGCGGCCGATGCGCTCTGCTCGCTCCGCGCTGACTCCGGTGATCGTCGCTTGCCAGGCCGGGGTGTACGGGCTGGTGGCATCGTCATAACCGGTGGGCCACTCGCCCGGCAGGCCAGGGCGCCCCACGCCATACTGCGCCAGCAATAGATCGAAGACGGTGGTGACCAGGCGTCCTGCCACGCGGCGGGCTGGCACCCCACGCCGGATGGCGCCCACGTTGCCCTGCCCGGCGTCGAACCGGGGCATGTCGACCGGGACGGTGAGCTCGGCGCCGTCGAGGAGCGACAACACCGGATCGATGTCACCCAGGTCCAAGTTCCACTTCCCCTCCCCCGTCTCCCCGAAGCGGTGTCCGAGGGTGCCGGGAGGGGCTACCAATTCGTCGGTGGTCGCGTCGATGAGAACGGGTTTGAACGCCGCGTTCTCGACTTCGGGCTCGATCTCGTCGGACAGGTCCGCGGCGGTAAGGAACTTGCCGGCCGTGTGGGTGGTCTGGCCGTCGGCAGCCTGTGCGACGTCGAGCGTGACGAGGAACGGCAAGTCGCTGAACTTCTTGACGTACTGCGTGAAGTACGGCGTCTGGCGGTCGACGTAAAACTCCTTGAGGATGACGTGTCCCATCGCCATCGCCAACGCGCCATCGGTGCCCGGCTCCGCCGGGAGCCACTCGTCCGCGAACTTCGTGCTGTCGGCGTAGTCCGGTGAGACCACGATGACCTTCTGCCCCCGGTAACGGGCCTCGGTCATGAAGTGCGCGTCGGGGGTCCTGGTCACCGGAACGTTGCTACCCCAGAGGATCAGGTAACCCGCGTCCCACCAGTCGCCGGACTCTGGGACATCGGTCTGGTCACCGAATACCTGTGGCGAGGCCACCGGCATGTCGGCATACCAGTCGTAGAAACTCAGCATCGACCCACCGATGAGGTTGACGAAGCGAGCGCCCGAGGCGTGGGAGACCATCGACATCGCCGGAATGGGCGAGAAGCCAGCGACCCGGTCAGGGCCCCATTTGCGGATCGTGTGCACGTGAGCGGCCGCGACGATCTCGATGGCCTCGTCCCACGACGCACGAACCAGCCCGCCTTTGCCGCGGGCGCTCTTGTAACGAGCCGCCCGCACCGGGTCCTCGGTGACGTCGGCCCACGCGAGGACGGGATCGCTCAACCGCGCCTTGGCCTCGCGGTACATCTCCAGCAGCACACCGCGGATGTAGGGGTATCTGGTGCGGGTCGGTGAGTACGTGTACCAGGAGAAGGAAGCCCCCCGGGGACAGCCCCTTGGCTCGTACTCCGGCTTGTCCGGGCCCGTCGTCGGATAGTCCACGGCCTGGGTCTCCCAGGTGATGATCCCGTCCTTGACATAGACGTTCCACGAGCAGGAGCCTGTGCAGTTCACGCCGTGCGTGGACCGCACGACCTTCTCGTGACTCCAACGATCGCGCCAGAACGCGTCGCCAGACCGGCCGCCGACTTTAAGCAGTGTTCGACCGTCCGGGGAAACCTCCTGCTTCGGGGTCAAGAACCGGCGCATGCCGATCAGCGTGTCCGTCAATTTGCTGTTCATCGTCACGCTCATACAGACCGGCTTCCCGTCAGCCTTGCCGACTGGCTCGCGAACTCTGCCCGGGTCCTGGCGCCGGCCCATCGCCTGTGTGCGAACTGGTGACGGGACCCGATGATGCAACGGACGCTACCAGTGCCGGGCAGGCGCCGCTACCCTCCTGCGGGCAGTCAAGGAAGCGGCCTGACCGGCACCGTCGTCGGCACCCTCCTGCGCGAGTGGTCGCCCCAGCACTATCCCAGCAGCGTCGCAGGAGCCAGGCTCCTCAGGCCATGATCTACGAGGTCGCCACCGCGAGAAGGTCGATCCCCTCATGGTCGCCTTCGAGGCTTAGCCGATTCGCCTCGACCGTGAAGTGGAGGGTTTGCTGGTCTATCGCGGCCACGATGAGTTGTTCGATCTCCCTGGCTGGCTGGGGGCACGACATCTTCGTGAGTGCGAGCGCACCGATCTCAAGGGTGTCGCCGGACACCTCGTAGGTGGCGCTACCGGTATTACACCCCGTCTGCACCTGGAGCCTGCCGTTCCCGTCGAAGAGCAGCGTTGCCTGCTCCATCCCGGTCGAGTGCGCGACCGTGTCGCTGGTGCGGTGCGAATCCAGCTGCCAGGTCGTTCCCTGGAGGGGACGGTCCGGGTCAGCCACCTCGCGGTCGGTCAGGACCAACTCGGTGTCACCTGAGGTCAAACGGAGCTCATCTGCCTGCACCGCGAGCTCTGGACCAGCGGTCAAGAAGATCGCGAGCCACTCGTCCTGGGCCATCAACTCCGGGTCACAACCCATCTGGGTGCCCGCCAGGTCGGAGACGCGTAGGGCGTCCTGCTCCACGGTATAGGCGCCGAACATGGAGTTGCAGCCGGCGTTGGCGTTGAGTGAGCCATCCCTGAAACTCAACCGCACCTGCGTGCCGTCGACCAGTTGGTGGCCGGTGACGGAGGTCGACAAGAAGGTCCGCCCGTCGACCGCATCCGAAGCGTGGGGTGAGGAGTCGGCTTTGTCGTCGGCAGAGGCAGTGCTTGACCCGGCGGGTTCGGTCGAGCCGCCAGGATCGACTTGACCACCGCACGCGGTCAGGACTACGGCGGCGGCACACATGATGAAGGGGGCGAGGCGCAGGGTTCGGAGGAATTCCATACCCGTATGACGTCCCGTCACGGCAACTGGTTGCATGCGGCCAGTCGGGCCTTTGGCAGCGATGCTCGAGTTCGGGTGCGTCGCGTCGGGTCCGTGAGGAGTTGGGGTAGAACCCGGAGACTTTGCCGACCTGGGTCCAGCCGCTCCAGACCTACAGTGTGGACCCTCCAGCCCAAGCAGCGCGGACGTGACCGATGTGCTGTCCCACCAGCGCGGCCATCCGATCCGCATCCTGTTCGAGAGCCACATTGACCATCTCCTCGTGCTCGGCGCAGAGCGTGAGCATCAGTCCCGTGCCGAGCATGTCCTGCAGCCCGTAGAGCCGCGAACGGCTGCGCAGGCGCTGCACTTCCTCCACCACGTACCGGTTGCCGTGCAGCGCCAAGAAGCGCACATGAAACTCGGTGTCGGCCTGGATGTAGGTCACGAGATCGCCCCGCCTGGCCGCGTCCGTAATGTCCTGCGCCAGGGGTCGCAGCGCTTCGACGGCCTCGGCCACCTGCCCCTCGCAGGCCACGGCCACCATCCCCATGACCGGCGGCTCAATGAGCATCCGCAGCTCGGCCATCGCGTCTAGCTCGTGCTCGTCCAGTTCAGTGACCCGGAAGCCCTTGTTGCGGACGATCTCGACGAGACCCTCCCCCACCAGGTCGAGCATGGCCTCCCGCACCGGCGTCGCTGAGACCCCAAACCCCACGGCCAGGGACGGCGCGGAGTAGACGGTCCCAGGCCGCATCTTGCCGCTGATCAAGAGCGCTCGCAGGGCCGCGGCAACCTGTTCACGCAGGCTCGTCCGGCCTCCGTAGCTCGGCAGCTCCAAGGCGCTCAGCTCATCCCTGGTCACACCATCCTCCATCCTCGTCGCAGCACAAAGTCCTGGGACATCGGGTGCCCACTGCCCGCCGCGAGGGTCCGTGGGTCGACCGTGAACTCGCTGGTGACCACAAGATACGCCGTGCTCGCTACCACCGGGACCATCGTCGGGCTCGTCACAGCAAGAAGCCGGCCGGGAACGGGTCGGTCGGATCCAACATGTACTGCGCCGTACCGGTGATCCACGCGCGCCCGGTCACCTGCGGGAGCACGCCGGGCCGGTCACCCACCATGGTCTCGCCGGCCAGCCGTCCGAGGAAGCGCGAGCCGATGAAGGATTCGTTGACGAACTCCGCACCGAGATCGAGCTGCCCGCGCGCGTGCAACTGCGCCATGCGCGCGCTCGTCCCGGTGCCACAAGGAGAGCGGTCGAACCAGCCGGGATAGATCGCCATGGCGTGCCGCGAGTGCTGGGCCGTCGACCCGGGCGCCTCGAGGTAGACGTGGTGGCACACGTTGATGTCCGGGTTCTCCGGGTGCGTCACGGGATTCTGCTCGTTGATGGCGGCCATAATCGACAACCCCGCATCCAGCATCCGCGCCTTTTCTGAGCGCTCGAATGCGATCCCGAGGTCATCCAGCCGCACGAACGCATAGAAGTTGCCGCCGTAGGCGATGTCGTAACGGACTTGCCCTAGACCCCGCACGTCGACCACCTGGTCAAGTGCGTGGCTGTAGGAGGCGACGTTGTCCAGCGTGACGGAGACCGCGCGGCCGTCCTCGACCTTGACCCGGGTCGTCACCAGTCCGGCGGGGGTGTCGAGACGGATGACCGTCTCCGGTTCGGTGACCTGCACCATGCCGGTCTCGACGAGTACGGTCGCGACGCCCATGGTGCCGTGGCCGCACATCGGCAGGCAACCGGAGACCTCGATGTAGAGCACTCCGTAGTCGGCGTCGGGCCGCGTGGGCGGCTGCAGGATTGCGCCGCTCATCGAGGCGTGCCCGCGGGGCTCGGTCATCAGAAGCGTGCGAAGGTCGTCCCGCTCGGCCACGAAGCGCTGGCGCCGCTCGAACATCGTGGCGCCAGGAAGCACCCCGACGCCTCCGGTGATCACCCGAGTGGGCATGCCCTCGGTGTGGGAGTCGACGGCGTGGTAGACGACGGAGGATCGCATGATTCGGTCCTTTGCTGCGGGGTTTCGGTGGTGGTTGCTCGGGTCTCAGGTGTGGCGTGCCAAGCTCGGCCCGGCGGCGTGGGGGGCTGCGTGGGCGCCGCGGGGCAGCGGCGCGACGACCAGCCGCTCCGGCACCTCGTTGTCGTCGCCGCCCGCCAGGGCGCCGACCGCAGGGGCGCACATCCGCCCCTGGCACCACCCCATCCCTGCCCGGGTCAGCTGCTTGACCTGGCGCACGCCGGTTGCGCCGTCCCGCACGGCCTGACGCACCTGGCCGGCAGAAACCTCTTCACATCGGCAGACGAGGACTGAGTCGTCCAGCCAGCTGGTCCAGCCCTCCGGGACCGGGTGGGCGTGCGCCATCGCCGCAGCGAAGCGCCGGTGTCGCGCGATGCGACGACGCATCCGGTCGAGCGCTCGCCCGTCGGTGACCGCAGGACGACCAAGGCCACGCAGGACGCCCTCGGCCGCCAGCTGCCCCTCGCGCAGCGCCAACTCGGCTCCACCGATGCCGCAGACCTCTCCGGCAGCCGACAGGCCCGGCACAGAGGTCCGCTGCCACGCGTCGACAGCCACCACCTGGTTGCCGTCCCAAGACCTGATCAGCTCGGCGCCCAGCGTGACCGCCAGGTCCAGCTGCGGCACGAAGCCCCAGCCGGTGCCGACGGCGTCCGCCTCGACCAGGCGCTGAGTCCCGGGCACGACCACACCGCGGGCGTCCAGCCGAGACAACGTCACCGCCTCCACCCTGTCGGTGCCGTGGGCAGCGGTGACCGCGTGGCGTAGGTAAACCGGCACGCGGCGCCGGGCCAGGGCGGCGGCGTAGCCAAGACCCTCGGCGAGCTTGCCCGGCAGGGCCAGCGCCGCCGCGGCCCCGGATGCCCAACGGCGCGGGTCATTGGCCTCGCACACCACCACGCTGGCGCCGCGGACGGCCAGTCCGGTCGCCACCGGCAGCAGGAAGGGGCCGGTGCCCCCGACCACCACGCGGTTACCAGCCAGGACCCCGCTGCCCTTGAGCAGCGCTTGGATCCCTCCTGCGGTGTAGACCCCCGGCAGGTCCCACCCCGGAAACGGCAGGGGCCGGTCGTAAGCGCCGGTCGCCAGCAGCATCCGGGAAGCGGTGACGCGCAGCGTCCGCTCCCGGCCGGGGCCGGCTGCCCGGTCCACGAGGTGCAGGCTCAACTCCTCGGGGACGTCCGGTCCGGCGGTCGGTCCTCCCAGCCGGCTCACCGTCCAAGCCTGGTGGAGCGGGAGCAGCCTGCAGCGTCCCTGCTGGACGCCGTCCTGGACTGTCTTGGTCAGTCGCTCGTAGGTCGTCAGGTCGTGGTGGAGGTCCTCGCCACGATCTACGGCCGACCCACGTGGGGGGTGCCTCCAGTATTGTCCGCCGAGCTCCTGGCCCGAGTCGACGAGCGCGACGGTCAGACCGCCCAGCAGCGCGACCGCGGTCGCGGCCAGCCCGGCCGGGCCCGCGCCTACCACCGCCAGGTCGTAGGCCGTTCCAGGCGTGGTGTCAGAGGTCATGACCGGTGCCCTCCTGGGTGCGGACACCCAGCCGCTCGATGGCCAACACCTGGCAGGCCCGCTGGTTCGGCACGCCGTTCACGGTGACCAGGCAGTCGTAGCAGACTCCGATCCCGCAGAAGATCCCCCTTGGCCGGCCCTCGCGACGGGTGCTTCGCCACGCGGCCCGGCCGTGCGCCACGAGGGCGGCGCCGACGGTCTGGCCGGGCACGAAGGGGACGGGGCGTCCGTCGAGGTCGAAGCTGCTGCCGCTCATGGCGGGTCCTCCAGGTCGGCGCCGGCGGCGGTCAGCAGCCGGTCGGGTAAGAAGGGCGCGGGGTTGATACCCAGCGTCGCAAGCGGGTCAGCACCGGTCAGGTGCGCAGCGACGAGCTCGCCGGTGGCCGGCGCCAGGCCGATCCCGGCGCCCTCGTGGCCGCAGGCGTGCAGGACCCCCGGCACCCGAGGGTCTGGTCCGATGACGGGCAGATGGTCGGGGCAGTACGGACGGAACCCGCGGTAGACGCGCATCAACTGGACCTGCCGCAGCACCGGGAACAGCCGCACCGCCTGCGCCGCCAGCGCGGCCACGGTCCCCGCGTCCATGGACCGGTCGAAGCCGACACGCTCGCGGCTAGCCCCGATGAGGATCGTTCCGCCGCGGGTGTACTCCACCACGCACGAGGTCTCCAGTCCCTCGGTGGAGGCCGAGACGTTGGCGACGTAGTCGGCAGAGTAGACCTTGTGGTGCACCAGCGGTGGTGTCGGCTCGGTGACCAGCACAAAGCCCTTCCTGGGCAGGACCGGGATCGGGGCGCCCAGCGCCGCTCCCACCTGCCCGCCCCAAGTGCCAGAGGCGTTGACGACGGCGTCGCACGGTATGGAGCGTCCATCGGCGCAGAGCACCGCGTGCAGCACCCCGTCGGGGGACCTGCGGGCTCCGACCACCTCGGTGCCGGGGTGGTATGCGGCGCCCAGACGCCGCGCCTCCGCCAGGATGGCGACGGCGGCCAGCACCGGCTGCACCTGGGCGTCTTGCGGGTAGTGGAAACCGCCGGGGGCGTTCGGCGCCAGGTGGGGTTCCAGCGTCAGCAGGTCCGCAATCCCTACTTCCTCGGCTACCACGCCGGCGAGTGTCTGCGCATCCGCGAACGCGCGCAGCGGCACCATCGCCGGCGCGGTCGTGGCGACGACCACTCCGCCCTTGGCGTCGTACTCCAGCGCATCCGCTCCGAGCTCCGCAGCCCATCGGCGCCACGTGCTGCCGCTGGCCAGCGCCAGGTCCAACTCGGGTCCTGGTGCCTTGTCGGACACTAGGATGTTGCCCTCCCCGCGACTCGTCGTGCCGGCGCCGACCTGACCGAGGTCGAGCACCACCACCTCGCACCCGGCGCGCGCGGCAGCTAAGGCGCAACTCGCGCCGACGATGCCAGCGCCGACGATGACGACGCGCATACTTGCTCCACCGGTTGTCAGGGGGTCGTGACCCAGACGGTCATCAACTCACGATAGCCGTCTAGCGCCTCGGGTCCGTTGTCCCGACCCCAGAAGCCCGACTGGCGCAGACCTCCGAACGGTGTGGCCACGGTGCCCTCGCTGTAGCCGTTAAGAGCAAGGGTGCCGACGCGCACCTGGTCGGACCACCACTTCGCCATGGCTAGGTCCTCGCACCAGACCGTCGAGGCCAAGCCGTAGGGCTCTCCGTTGACGAGCTCGACGGCCTCCTCCCGGGTGTCGACTCGCAGCACCTGAGCCACCGGGCCGAATACTTCCCCGGTGCCCAAGGTGGCGCTGTTCGGCACGTTCTGGAGCAGGGTGGGCGCGACCCAGAAGCCGTCCCCCTCAGGCACGTCGACCTGGCGCGCGAGCACGCTGGCTCCCGCTGCGATCGCCTCGTCCACCCAGGCGAGGATCCGGTCCCGGGCCGCGCCATTGATGACCGGGCCCATCGCGGCTTCGCCGCTCATCGGGTCGGCTACGCGGAAGCGGAGAGCCTGCTCGGCGAGCGCTCCCGCGAACTTCTCGTAGGCCTCCGGCTCGCCCACGAACACCACGCGCGACGTGGCTGTGCAGTTCTGTCCAGCGTTGCCGAAGGCGGCGCCGACGATGTCCTCAGCGATGCCACCAGGGTTCCTGGTGTGCTCTGCGTCAACGATGTAGGCCGCACGCCCACCGAGCTCCAGTGAGATCCGCTTGAGGTTGGAGTCCGCGGCGTAGCGAAGGAACTCCCTGCCCACCTGCCCGGAGCCGGTGAAGGTGACCATGTCGATGTCGTCGTGCCGGCCGAGGGCAGCGCCGGTGTGCTCCCCGTCGCCGACGAGGACGTTGAGGATGCCATCGGGCACTCCCGCCTCCCGCGCCAGCTCGGCGAAGAACAGGGCGCTGAGCACCGAGTCCTCGGAGGGCTTCAGCACCAGAGCATTGCCTGCCGCGAGTGCCGGGGCGACCTTCCAGCCGAGCATCGCGATCGGGAAGTTCCAGGGAAGCACGACGCCGACGACACCGATCGGCACTCCGCGCACCCAGCCCCAGCCACCTGCGGTCTGCACCTGGCGGCCGTCGTGGTGGTCGGCGAGGTCGGCGAAGTAGCGCAGGTTGGCGACGACGTCGGCCACGTCCTCGTCGATGCTGAGCCGGTGCACCTTCCCGGCCTCGATCGCATCGAGGTAGGCGATCACGTCGCCGTGCTCGTGCACGAGGGTGGCGAGGCGGCGCAGCGTCTCCGCGCGCCCACCGTCGTCGTCGGCCCAGCCCGGAGCCGCGAAAGCGGCCCGCGCCGCGGCGACGGCCTCGTCGACCTGGGCCGCGGAGGCGGTCGCGAGCGAGCCAATGGGGGCGCCGGTCGACGGGTTGATCAGGTCGATCGACTCGGCCTGGCCGGCCTGCGGCTTGTTGTTGATGTAGGCGCTCAGCTGGTCCTGGAGGACCTGCTGGACGAACTCAGAACCACGCTGGGACATGTCTCAGACCGCCTGCTCTATCGCGGTGATGGCCGCCACGACCTCGTCCACGGCCTCCCGGGATGCGGTCGGCAACGGCGGGCGCACCGGCCCCTGCTCCAGACCCAGGGATCCGAGGCCCTGTTTGATGAGAGAGATGAAGGCGGGGCTGCCCTCGATCAGGCCCAGCGGAACCGAGAGCGACCGCCACAGCGCGGCTGCACCGTTCCAGTCGCCGGCCCTGGCCAGCGCCCAGAGGCGGGCGCACGGCTCGGGGGCGAGGTATGCCGAAGCAGCCACCCACCCACTGGCACCCTGCAGCATTCCCTCGAGGGCGATCCCGTCGGCCCCGACGAAGACCTCCACGCCGTCGCCTAGCGCCTGCCTGAGCTCGGCGACGCGAGTGGCGGCGCCGGACGTCTCCTTGACGCTCCAGAAGGTGTCTCGTGCAGCCAGTAGCGCCAGGTGCTCGGGCAGGAGATCGACTCCGGTGGAGTGCGGGTTGTTGTAGATCATGACCGGCAGTTCGCTGCGCTGCAGGACCAGGTCCAGCGCCTCGACGGCAACCTCAGGCGCGACGCCGCCGTAGAACGGCGGGGTGATCATGGCCGCAGCGGCTCCTGCCCGTGCGGCTTGACGCACCAGCGCCGCGGCGTCCTCGGGCCGGTAGGCCATGCAGCCCACGACGACTGGGACTCGGCCAGCGACGACCTCGATCGTGGCCTGGATCTGTGCGTCGCGCTCCTCCGTGGAGATCGCCAGCGCCTCGCCGGTCGCTCCCTGGGTGAGGATGCCGTCGACCCCGGCACTCAACGCACGTTCCAGGCCCTTCGCGAGAATATCCAGCCGCTGCTGTCCATCCGCTCCGAACGGGGTGGTGGACACTGCGAAAACACCCTGCATGCTCTGTGGCATGGTTCAGCCTCTCTGTTGCTTCAATGCTCAGTGCTATATTACATGACACTCAGCAGGTAGGAGTAGGGCGACGCCGCCACGAGCGCATCCGCATGACTGGCCTGACTCCCGGTCACACTCCGAGGTAGGCCTCGATCACCTTGGGGTCCTGCGCCAGCTCAGAGGACGGTCCCTCCAGCGTGACTCTGCCGGACTCCAGCACGTAGGCCCGGTGCGCGATCTTCAGCGCGGCCCGGGCGTTCTGCTCCACGAGCAGGACCGTGGTCCCCTCGGCGTTGATGGCCTGGATGACCTCCATGACCTGCTTGACGATGAGAGGCGCGAGCCCCATGGACGGCTCGTCGAGAAGCAGCAGCCTGGGTCCGCCGACGAGCGCACGACCGACGGCGAGCATCTGCTGCTCTCCGCCGGAAAGGGTGCCGCCCTGCTGGACGCGGCGCTCGGCTAGCCGCGGCATGAGCTCGTACGCGTGGTCGGCGCGCTCGCGAACGAGGTTTTGGTCCTTGACCAGGTAGCCGCCGAGCAGGAGGTTCTCGTGGACGCTCATGGTCGAGAAGATCCGCCGTCCTTCGGGAACGTGGATGAGACCCGCTCCCACCATGTCCCACGGACGCATCGTGGTCAGGTCGTGCTCGCCCCAGGTGACGACGCCCGAGCGCGCCCGAACCAGCCCGGAGATGAGCGAGAGCGTCGACGTCTTGCCGGCGCCATTGTTGCCGAGCAGGGAGACGACCTCCCCGTCCTCCACGACTATGGACAGCTCCCGTAGTGCGTGGACGCGGTGGTAGAACAGGTCGACCTTGTCGAGCGTGAGCTTCATACCTCCTCCTCCCCCAGGTAGGCCGCGATGACGACCGGGTCGTTCTTGACTTGCTCCGGGGTGCCGTCGGCGATCTCCTTGCCGTAGTTGAGCACCACGATCCTCTCCGAGACCTGCATGACCAGACCCATGTCGTGCTCGATGAGCACGACCCCGACGCCTGCGTCACGCACCTTGCGGACCAGCATCATCAGCTCGTTCTTCTCGGAGTGGTTCAGCCCCGCGCCCGGCTCGTCCAGCAGCAGCAGCTTGGGCTGGGTCGCGAGCGCCCGGGCGATTTCCACCCGACGCTGCTCGCCGTAGGGCAGTTGGGTGACCAACAGCTCGTCGTCGGAGCGGAAGCCGGCAAAGTCGAGCCACCCGCGGGCGTCCCGCGTGCAGTTAGCCTCGCTCCGGTGATAGCGCGGGGTGTGCAGCATGATGTCGAAGATGTTTTGGTCCAGCCGGGAATGCATGCCGGTCTTGACGTTCTCCAGGACCGTCATGTCCTTGAAGAGCCGGACGTTCTGGAACGTTCGGGCCATGCCTCGCCTGGTGATGTAGGACGGCTTCTTGCGGATGATCGACTCGCCGTCGAAGAGGATCTTGCCTTCGTTGGGGCGGTAGAACCCAGAGATGCAGTTGAACGCCGAGGTCTTGCCGGCGCCGTTCGGGCCGATCACGGAGACAATTTCGCCCTGGGACACCGAGAACGACAGACCGTCCACGGCCTTGATCCCGCCGAACCTGATCGCCAGGTCCTCCACCTGCAGCAGCGTCATCCTCTCTCCACCGCCTCGAGATTCTCGTTGTCCGTGGCTTCCGGCGCGGCCGAACGCTTCTTCAGGAAGGGCAGCACGGCGTTCTCCGGCCAGATGCCCTTGGGGCGGAAGATCATCGTCACCACCAGCAGCAGGCCGAACAGCAGGAAGCGCCAGTCGGAGAACTCCCGCAGGAACTCCGGGGCCAGGGAGACGAAAAGGGCGCCGATGATGACGCCCGGCGTGGACGCCATACCCCCGAGCACGACCGCCATGAGGACCAAGGCGGAGTAGAGGAAGAGGAAGCTGTTGGGCGAGATCGCGCTGAGGTGGGCCCCCATCAGCGTGCCGGCGAAGCCACCCCAGATCGCCCCGATGATGTAGGCCATCAACTTGGTGCGGTAGCCGTTGATGCCCATCGCCTCGGACACGTCCTCGTCGTCCCGGATCGACTTCCACGCCCGCCCCATCTTGCCCTTGCCCAGGCGCGCCGCGGCGATGACCGCGCCGCCAATGCCGACGATAAGGACGAAGTAGTAGAGCAGGATCTTGGAGTTGAAGTACAGCCCGAAGAGGTTGAGACCGTCGGCGAAGGACCACCCGAAGAAGGACCAGGTCGGTATGCCGTGAATGCCGGTGGGCCCGCCCGTCACCGACAGGTTGTTGGCGGTAATCCTGACGATCTCGCCGAAGCCGAGGGTGACGATGGCCAGGTAGTCGCTGCGCAGCCGCAGCGTCGGGCCTCCGATGATGACGCCGGCGAGGATGCAGGCGACGATGACGAAGGGGATCGTCTCCAGCATCGAGAAGCCGAACGTCGTGGTCAGGATGCCGGAGGTGTAGGCCCCTACCGCCATGAAGGCGATGTAGCCGAGGTCCAGCAAACCCGCATAGCCGACGACGACGTTGAGCCCCATCGCGAGCACGATGTAGATGAAGGCGCTGGTGAGGATCGAGATGAGATAGGGCGTCGCCGTGACGAAGGGCAGGGCCAGTGCGGTGACGAAGCAGACTGCGCCGAGGGCCCGCATGAAGACCTGCGGTGCGAGCAGTCCGGTGGGCTGCGGCGGTCGCTCGACGAATGGGGCGGGTGCGCTGAGTCTGGCGCTGTCGGTGGCCATCACTTAGACCCTCTCGATGACGCGCTCACCCAGGATGCCCGTCGGGCGGAAGGTGAGGAAGAGGATGAGGAAGGCGAAGGCGAAGACGTCGCGCCACTCGCCGCCGAAGAGGTGGGTGCCGAATGACTCGAGCAACCCCAGCACCAGGCCGCCGAGCATGGCGCCATAAATGTTGCCGATCCCCCCGATGACCGCCGCGGTGAAGGCCTTCAACCCGATGACGAAGCCCATCAGGAAGTCGATCGAGCCGTAGTAGGCCGCCGCCATGACCCCCGCCGCCCCCGCGAGCGCCGAGCCGATGAAGAAGGTGCGAGAGATGACCTTGTTGACGTTGACCCCCATGAGGAGAGACGCCTTCTGGTCCAGGGCGATCGCGCGCATGGCCCGGCCTTCACGGGTCTTCATGATGTAGCGCTGCAAGACGAACATCAGCAGTGCGGCGACGAGCATCAGCACGACCTGCGGCACCGTGATGCGGGCGCCGAGGATCATGAGGGGTTCGCCGGAGAGTCGGATCGGGAAGACCTCGGGGTTGGGTCCGAAGATTTGCCGAATGGCGTACTCCAGCGTGAACGAGACACCCACCGCGGTGATGAGCACCGAGAGGCGCGGGCTGCCGCGCAACGGCCGGTAGGCGACGCGCTCGATGAAGACACCCATGAAGCCGGTGAGCAGCATCGTGATGAGCATGACCAGGAGCAGCACCGGGATCGAGCCAATCCCGAGCAGGCTGGTCGTGCCGCCGAGGATGACGAAAGAGAAGAAGGCCCCGAGCATGTAGACGTCGCCGTGGGCGAAGTTCAGCAGCTTGATGATGCCGTAGACCATGCTGTAGCCGATCGCGATGAGCGCGTAGAACGACCCGACAAACAAGCCGTTCCAGAGAAGTTGACTCATGAGTCTCCTAAGGCGGAGCGGGCACTCTCTGGGGCGCGGCGACGGCGCCGCGCCCCAGGGTTAGGTGCGCTTAGTCCTGCAGGTCATCGTGGAGGACGAAGGAGCCCTCCGGACCGACCGTGACGATGACGAAGCCGCCGCCGGACAGCGTGCGGTCGTCGGTGAACTTCAGCGGGCCGGAGGACAGTTCGAGCCCGTCGATGGCGGCGATCGCCGTGTTGACGGCGTCGCCTTCGGTGCTGCCTGCCTCCTTCATGCCCTCGGCGACGACGCGGACGGCGTCGTAACTCTGGATGGAGTAGGGGCCAGGCTCCTTGCCGCCGGAGATCTTCTTGTAACCGGCGATCCAGTCGTCGGCGCCCTCGAGCATGTCCGGGGTCTTGGTGAAGGTGCCGAAGACGTCGTCGGTAAACCCGTCACCGGCGATCTCCGCGAACTGCGCGTCGACGGTGCCGTCACCCACCAGGATGGTGCCCTCAAAGCCAGCCTCACGCAGCTGACGAGTGAGCAGGCCACCGGCCTGGTAGTAACCGGTCCAGTAAACGAACTCCGGGTCGGCGTCAATGACCGCCTTCACGTTGGCCGAGAAATCCTTGTCGGCGGGGTTCACGGCTCCGTCGTGGACAACCTTGAAGCTGCCCGCCTCCTCTGCGTCGCCGACGAAGGTGTCGGCGAGGTCCTTGGAGTAGTCGGTCTGGTCGTTGACCGCCGCCACCTTGGTGACCCCCAACTCGGTGGCGAACTTGATGGCCGCCTCGGCCTGCTGGGTCCCGGTGCCGTTGATCATGAAGGCGCCCTGGCCCACGATCGCGTTGGAGTTGGCCGCGGGGATGACCATGGGGATGCCGGCGTCCTTGAAGACCGGGATGGTCGGAAGGGTCGCTCCGGAGCAGTAGCCGCCGACGGAGGCGTCGATGCCGGCGGTGACCAGCTTCTGCGCCGCGGCGACGGACGCGGTCGCGTCGCAGGCGTCGTCCTCGACGACGAGCTCGAGCTGACGGCCGTCAATACCACCGTCGTCATTGATCTCTTGGATGGCGAGCTCGGCGCCGTTTTGCATGTAGTCGCCGAAGGCTGCCTCGGAGCCGGAGAAGGGTGCCAGCATCCCGAGCTTGATCGGGCCACCCTCGGTCTCGGTGCCGGAGCCCCCGATGCCGCCGCCGCAGCCGGCGAGCAACAGCGTCGCAACCGCAGCTAGAGATATCGCGGCCGGGGCCCTGCGCCACGGGTTGGTCGATGAGGTCATGGGTTTCCTCTCAGTGAATCACCAGTGATCGGGCTGATCATGTCAGGAGGCTAGTCGCCAATGCAATAGCACTGGGCAGCGGGTCTGCTGCATGCACCGGGGGACGTAGCGTGTCGTAGGGAGACGGGCGGGCGGTACTGACAGAAAGGGAGCGCACCTCGATGACAACTCATACGGAGTCCTACACCGTGGAGGACTACCACACCGGCGGGGAGCCATTCCGCATCGTTGCTGATCACGACCTGGACTTGCGTGGGTCCACGGTCGCCGAGCGGCGGGTCCACGCGATGAGCAGCGAGACGGTGGGGCGGGTGCGCCAACTTCTGTGCTTCGAGCCCCGTGGACACGCTGATATGTACGGCGGCTTCATCACTCCCCCGAACGACGACGGCGCCCATTTCGGGGTGCTGTTTTGGCACAAGGACGGCTTCTCTACCGCGTGCGGCCACGGCACCATTGCCCTCGGTGTGTGGGCCGTGGACTCGGGCCGTGTCAGCGCGCCGGACACGGGACAGACCGACGTCGTCATCGACGTCCCCTCCGGCCGTGTCACCGCCCGCGTGCGGACCGAGCAGGGTCGAGTGGTCAGCGTCGACTTCGTGAACGTCCCGAGCTATCTGCTGGCCACCTCGGTGCCGGTGAACACCAGCCGCGGTCCACTTGTCGTCGACGTCTCCTACGGCGGCGCCATCTACGCCCAGCTCGACGTCTCCACGGTCGGCCTCTCGATCGTGCCCGATCAGTTCGGCGAGCTCATCGCACTGGGCCGCGAGATCAAGTGGGCGCTCAATGAGGCCGACGTCGCGAAGCACCCGGTCGATGACCGGCTCAGCGGGATCTACGGCACGATCATTTTCGAGGAGCTGCCAGGTGCCGGTCGCGACGGGGAGCTGGCGCAGCGCAACGCGACGATCTTCGCCGACGGCGAGCTGGACCGGTCGCCCTGCGGGTCGGGCACCTGCGCCCGGCTGGCCACCCTGTCGGCGGCGGGCCGGCTGGGCGATGACGACACCCTTGTCCACGGTTCGATCGTCGGGTCGACCTTCACCGCTCGCGTCATGGGCCGGGAGCAGGTCGCCGGCCGGGACGCGGTCGTGCCGGTCGTGACAGGTATGGCGTACCGCACGGGTGAGAGCAGGTTCACCGTCGACCCCCGGGACCCATTGGTGCCGGGCTTCACGCTGCGTTAGGTGGCTCGTGAGGGGCGAGGCCGAGGACTCCGGCCGCGCAGTGCCTCGTTCTGGCCGAACGCCCCAGTTGGTCGATCGGGTGCGTCATACATCCGGTCGCGACCAAGCACATCGGCTCGGTTCATCAACTCACCCACACTGGGCGGGTAGATGGTGGCTGATTTCCGCCTCACGAGTTGTCCCGGATGGTGTCGATCAAGCGCACGACCACCGACGAGATTCCCGGCTGGAAGTCGCAGACGGGCTCCGGCCTGCTCAGCGCTTCGGCCTGCCGGGCCAGAGCTAGCGGGTCAGTCCGGCAGGCCACTGGCCGGTCCGGGAGCGCGTCGAGGTAGTGCGCCGGCACCAGGTCGAACACCTGAGCGCACAGATGGTTCAGGCTAAATGCCAACTCGACGGAGTCCAGGTCGCGGCTCTCATCGGCCCATCCTGACGCCTCGGTGCTGGCCTTCCAGAGCTCCTTCGTGGTGGGCAATGTCGATAGACCGAGCCCAGCGACTCCCTGCTCAGCACTGGCTCCCCGAGGCTACTTCTGGGGATACGGCCGCTGGCGGCACCGGTAACCAAGGCACGAGACGCTTGGGCGCGCGCCCTGGGTCATTCGACGAGAATCGTCCCCATCATGCCGAG
>NZ_JAUNVI010000021.1:41836-43019 GCF_030537745.1 Ornithinimicrobium sp.
CTCCCCCTCGCGCCCCATCATGCGCTCCATCCTCGATGGGGATACGACAGACCCGTCGTCGGCCAGGGTGATGTCGGAGACGACCATCACCCGCTCACGGTCGACGGCCGGCGGGTCGTCTTCTAGGACGACGATGGCGCCGTAGAGGCCAGCGAACAACTGGTCGGCCACGGTGCCGTGGTGGTGAGGGTGATACCAGTACACCCCCGTCGGGTGGTCAGCCGGCAGCCGGTACTCGTACTGGCGCCTCTGCCCGGGCTCCACGGCGACGAAGACGTTGTCGCCCGCTCCCTCTGGCGTCACGTGCAGGCCGTGCACGTGCAGGTTGGTGACCTGGTCCAGCTGGTTGTCCAGCTCGATCCGCAGCGTGTCTCCTGGCCGCAGCCGCAGCGTTGGGCCTGGGACGCCGCCGTTGTACCCCATGGTGCGAGTCGGCCGTCCGGCGACGTCGTGCGTGTCGCGCCTGGCTTGTAGTTGCACCTGCAACTGGCCGTCGCTGCTAGTGAGCGTCTCAGGCTCGATCAGTTCACCCGCGCCAGACGCGCCAGACGCGCCCGCCCCAGGGTCCGACAGCTCGCGCCACAGACCGATGCCACCAATGAGGGCCCCGGCCAGTCCTGCACCACCCATCGTCAGTGCCGTGCGCCGGCTGATCGGCTTCACGTAGCCTCTTCCCGCTCGGACAGCGCAGCGCGACGGCGCTCGTACTCCTGCGTGGTGAGTTCCCCCGCCATGTGACGCTCCTCGAGGACCATCTGGGCGCGGGAGGACACCGGCCGACCCGCAGCGCCGGATCGGGGGGCCTCGTCACTCAGGCCGCCCGCTAGCACCCGCACGAGAGTGGCGACCAGCAGTGCCAGGCCCGCGACGAGAAGCATGGTCCAGATCCAGATCATGGCCTTTGCTCCATCCGCTCGATCTCCGTTCCTGGGAGCGACTCCCGCTCCGCGAGGGTCTCCATCCTGAGAACTATCATCTACCTCCATCACGGTGCCCGTGGGCGCAGCACCTCCACCCGCATGTCCGCAACCTCGCGTAAGACTGCGGTTGACCCCGTTGGGCGGACATCGGTTAAGCGGCTTTCTCTGCCGCTGTGGCGAGCCGGTCCTCGAAGGCTACCGGTGTGATTTGGTCGAGCGCGGAGTGGCGCCGGCGGCGGTTGTAGATGGTCTCGATCCAGGTG
>NZ_JAUNVI010000021.1:43119-45986 GCF_030537745.1 Ornithinimicrobium sp.
GGTGATCGCCTCGGCGTGGGTGGTGAAGTGGTGCCCGTCGTAGAACTCGGTCTTCAGCGTGGACCAGAAGCTCTCGATCTGGGCGTTGTCCCAGCACACCCCGGTCCGGCCCACGGACAGGCGCACGTCAAGGGGTTCGCTACGACACGACCTATCTCGACGTCGGCTCCCTGGCCCATCCACCAGAGCCGGGGTTGGTGGTCCCGCAGAGCATCGACGGGCAGCTGATCCTGGACCAACCCGGCGGCGAGTTCCACTCGGTGACGTGGTTCACTCTCCCCCATGCGCTCCCGGTCATCGGAGCCAGCGCCGTGGATGTCGAGATCGCGGCCGACCTCGAGGCCGCCCGGGCCCACAGCCGCGACAACCTGCGGTCGTACTGGGTGGGGTCGGTGGTGCACGGGATCCGAGCCGCCCTGGCGGGGCGCCCACCCAACACGTCCTTAGAGCACCCGGGCACCCTCGTCTGGGTCGTCCTGGGAGCCCCTCGCCTGGCAATGTTCCTCGACCCGCAGGCCGCGTATGCCGGCCCGGTCCCTACCAAGTCCGAAGCCGGTTGGTGGGTCGTCAGCCACCGACGGGAGTATGCCGATCTGGCCAGGCGGGCGGTTGCGGCCCGGGCCGGTGCAAACTCGGCGTTCACCGTCGCCGACGCACTCTCCGCCGCGAACCTGGTCGACTCGTTGGTCAGCTGACCTCCGCGGATGCCCTAGCGTTGCGCCATGTCGTCACTTGACTGGGCAGTGCTGGCTGCGGTGCTGGGCTGGGCGTACCTCGCCTTCCAGGGGATCCTGCGCCTCCTCGCGCTCGGGGTGATCCCCGGTAACCGCAAACCGTCCACCGGGATGGCGTGGTTGCTGCTCATCGTCGTGGTGCCGGTCTTTGGCTTCATCGTCTTCCTGCTGTTCGGGCGCACCAGTCTCGGCGAGGATCGCCATGCCCGCCAGATGCGGGCCAAGGCCCGCATCCGGGAGCGGACCGAGGCCTTGCCGCCGGCGGATCTACCGGAAGGCTCCTCGCCCTTGCTGCCCTCCGTCGTGTCGCTGAACAACCGCTTGGGATCCCTGCCACTGGTCTGCGGCAACGGGGTGCTGGTCCTCGAGGACTACGACAGCATCATCGAGCTGATGACCGAGTCCATCACCAGCGCCACCTCCTACGTCCACGTCGAGTTCTACATCATGGCCTGGGACGAGTTGACTGATCCGTTCTTCACCGCGATGGCGGACGCGGCCGAGCGTGGCGTCAACGTCCTCTTCCTCTTCGACCACCTCGGATCGCGGGGCATCCCCGGTTACCGGGAGACCATCGCGAAGTTGAAGGAGACCAAGATCCAATGGCACCCGATGCTGCCGATCATGCCCCTGAAGGGCCGGATCCGCCGTCCGGACCTACGCAACCACCGCAAGCTCCTCGTGGTTGACGGGGTCGTCGGCTACACCGGCTCGCTCAACCTGACCGAGCGCGGTTACAACAAACCCAAGAACCACAAGCTCGGCCGGAAATGGGTCGAGTGCATGGTCCGGGTGCACGGGCAGATCGTCGCGACGCTCGACTCGGTCTTTGCCATGGACTGGTATGCGGAGACCGATGAGATCCTCTCGATCCAGGTGCGCCCCGCACTGCCGGTGGACGATCCAGGCATGGTGGAGGACGTCTCGTGCCAGCTCGTGCCCAGCGGTCCGGGCTTCGTCGCGGAGAACAACCTGCGCCTGTTCACCACGCTGATCTACTCCGCGACCCGGCGGATCTCGCTCACCAGTCCCTACTTCGTCCCGGACGAGTCACTGCTGTATGCCGTGACGACGGCGGCCCAGCGCGGGATCGAGGTTGAGCTGTTCGTCAGCGAGGCATCTGATCAGTTCATGGTCGGACACGCCCAGGCGTCCTACTACCGTGCGTTGCTCGAAGCGGGGGTACGGATCTACCTCTACCCCGCGCCATACATCCTGCACTCGAAGCACTTCACGGTCGATGACGACGTCGCGCTGATCGGCTCGAGCAACATGGACATGCGCTCCTTCGCCCTCAACTACGAGATCTCGATGATGATGCTCGGACCGGAAATCGTCGCGCGGATGCGGGCCGTCGAGGACCACTACCGCGACCTGTCCCGCGAACTACTCCTGGAGGAATGGCTACAGCGCAAGCCGCGGCTGCGCTACGTCGACAATGCCCTGAGGCTGACCGCCGCGCTCCAGTGACCTGTTCGGTCAACTCCCGAGCGTTGGCAAGCCCTCTGCGAGATCCTGGAGTGCAGCCCGAACGACCTCCTCGTCCTGCGCCGAGGTCCCACGCCCAGCTGACCCCACCGTAAGCAGTCACGTTCCTCCGGAATGGGTCGCCCAGGCTGCTACGCGCGCCAGCACCTCCGCTGGGTCTGGTGCAGGGGCGTGCACCTGGAACTCTCGGTGTCGGGGATCAGTGATTTCGAGTGGCCCCAAAGGACATTCACGCAGCCGCGCCACACTGTGACCCGAAGCGGGTAGGTCCCACGACTTCTCCGCATCCAGCACGGTTTTGTTGCGGTGCCAGTACGCGCCGTCGTACTCGATGACGAGGGAGGGCCAGCCACGTCCGGTGCCAGGATGTCGACCTCCCATTGTGAGCGCCGGCCTACCTCAGCACGCGGCACAGACTGGCCCGAAATCGCTCACCCGAATTGTTCGACCGCTGCACTGTGGTGATCCAGCTCCACCTGCGACTTACCGTGTGTGCCGCACTGCGGACATCCTGCACCGAGGACTGGCGCGCCTTGCCGCTCCCATGGGATCCCTTCCTGCGCGAAGTGTCAGGTGCAAGAGTCTTGCAACAGCATCCGTGCTGGTCAGACGCCTAAGGCTGAGGTGGACGTGAAGGGACTCGAA
>NZ_JAUNVI010000102.1 GCF_030537745.1 Ornithinimicrobium sp.
ATGGCACGTCCAGAGATGGCACGCTCGGACCCGGCACGCCCATCCGATCCGGCCCCCGATGGTCTGGCGCGCCTCTTCACCGGGGCCTTAGATCGTCAGGCACCGGTCGACCCCGAGCGGCGCGGGCAGCACCCCTGCGGACGGGAGGACCTGCAGGACCGGCGCGACCTCGCGAACCAGGCCCTCTACGCAGCCATCACCGACCGGGGCCCCAACGCACTGCTCGCCGACCATGACGACCAGCTCGGGGCCGGCGAGCACGGCGGCAACCTCGCTGGCTGGATCTGGGTCACCCACACCCACCCCCGCACTGGGCGCCGCCATGCAGGCCCACCCCAGGACCCGCAGAGCGCCCACGACGTCCTCGGCCTGACGCGCCAAGGACCCACGCCCCGGCCACAGGACCAGCGCACCTCGCCCACCACCTCCTGGACGCAGCGCCCCCACCATGACCCCCCACCCTTCTGAAGGGGGTCGCCGTCGTGGCGGGCTTGGCGATCTTCGCGAGAGGGCCGGGCTCAGGGCTACCCGTTCTAGGTCCCGCCCCACCCCACAGCTTCTAAGTGTCTCCCCACCCCACGGCTTCGAGGGGTCGACCCGCCCCACGGCGGGCAGGTCTCTAACCGCCCCACCGGACGGCTTCTAGGTCTCGTCCCACCGCACGGCGGCGGCGCGAGTGATCCGCGCGACCACATAGGTGAGGATCAGGCTGGCGATGAGCACCATGGTCGTGGGGAGCAGCACTCCCTCGCCCTGGTGCTTGACCGCCAGGTTGATGAACCACGGCACGGTGATGCCGATGGCGCCAGCGATCGCGAGGAGCGCTGGGCGCCCGGTGCGTCCTGCGATCAACTGAGCCGGGAAGGCCATCGCGGCCAGCGTGCCGAAGGCCATCACGATCTGGAAGAACTCACCGGCGTCTCGCTGCACGCTCCACGACTGCCCGGAGACCCACGCCAGGATGCCGCCGATCAGCATCACCCACCACGCCTTCGCTGGCCGGCCGGTGCGGACGGCGCTGGCGCCGCGCGGAGACAAGGACATAGTCGGCAGGATAGGCCAGACAGACTCAGCCCTGAAGCCTGCACCATTCTGCTGCCACGCCGAGCAGACGGTCGTTGGCCTGAGTTTCTGCGATCGTGCAGCGCACGCCCTCGCCGGCGAACGGCCGGACCATCAGTCCTCGAGACTGTGCCATCTTCGCGAACGGCACGGCGTCCTCGCCCAGCGGCAGCCACACGAAGTTGCCCTGTGCGTCCGGCACGTCCCAGCCGTGTTCGCACAGCGTCGCGACGACCCGCTCGCGCTCGCTGACCAGCTCCTTGACGCGCACCTCCAGCTCGTCGTAGGCGTCCAGGCTGGCCACCGCTGCCCGCTGCGCGAGGTCGCTGACACCGAACGGGGTGGCGGCCTTGCGCAGCGCGGTCGCGACCTCTTCGTGCGCCACCGCATACCCGACCCTCAGCCCCGCCAGCCCGTAGGCCTTGGAGAAGGTCCGCAGCACGGCGACATTGCTGAACTCGCGGTAGAGCGCCAACGCGTCGGGGACCGTGTCCGCAGAGGTGAACTCCAGGTAGGCCTCGTCGATCACCACGAGCACGTCCTGGGGCACCGCCGCGATGAACTCGCGCAGTTCGTCCTCCCGGACCGCGGGACCGGTCGGGTTGTTGGGCGTGCAGACCAGGACCAGGCGCGTCCGGTCAGTGATCGCCGCGGCCATCGCGGGCAGGTCGTGGCGGGCGTCACCATCCAGCGGCACCTGGACCGAGACCGCGCCGGCCAGCGCCACCACGATCGGGTAGGCCTCGAAGGAGCGCCACGCATAGAGGACTTCGTCGCCGGGGTCGCAGGTGATCGCGATCAGTTGGGCCAGCACCGCGACGCTGCCGGTGCCGGTGGCGAGGTCGGTCGTGGGCACGCCCAGCCGCTCGGCGAGCGCGGCGGTCAGCTCGACGACGCCCATGTCGGGATAACGGTTCATCGACTCGGCCGCGTCCTTGACGGCGGCGAGCACGGACGGCAGGGGCGGGTAGGGATTCTCGTTGGAGGAGATCTTGTAGGTCGTTAGGCCCTCGATCGGAGCGGCAGGTTTGCCGGGGGTGTAGGCCGGCACCCCAGCCAGGGTGGTGCGCAGACGGACGGGGCTGGGCTGATCTCCGGTCATGTCCGTCAGCCTAGGTCAGCGCCTGTTCATGCCACCATGGAGCCATGAAGTTGATTCTCTCCATCCTGGCCAATGCGCTCGCCCTCTGGGTCGCCAGCGCCGTGCTCGACGGCATCTCCTTCGGCGGGGAGGGCACCTCGCTGGTGCTCACCGTGCTGGGGGTCGCTGCGCTGTTCGGCGTCCTCAACGCCGTTGTCAAGCCAATCCTGCAGGTGCTCTCGCTGCCGCTGGTGGTGATCTCCCTCGGGCTTTTCCTCTTTGTCATCAACGCGCTCATGCTGTCGCTGACCTCGTGGTTCGCCGGGGTGATCGGCCTCGAGTTCCACGTGGACGCCTTCTTCTGGGACGCCGTCCTCGGCTCCCTGATCATCTCGGCGGTCGGCGTCGTCACCGACCTCGTGCTGCCTGACGGCAAGGGCCGGTGACCGTCCTGCACCCCGTCCAGCACGAGATCGCCACGGCGGACGGCCCGCTGCCCGGTCTCCTGTGGCTGCCGGAAGGCGCCTGCGCCGACGCCCCCGTGCCCGGGATCGTCCTCTTCCAGGAGATCTTCGGGGTGGGTTCCTACATCCAGTCCCGGTGCGCCGACCTGGCCGCCCTCGGGTATGCCGTGCTCGCGCCCCAATTCTTCGCCCGGCTCCGCGATGGCGACGGCGGCAACGACGGCGAGGTGCCGGTCGTGGAAGAAGCGGGTGCAGACGGGCTCGCGGAGGCCATGAGCCTGGCCAGCCGCCTGGACTGGGCGCAGGCGACCCGCGATGGGCTCGCCGCACGCGACGACTTGGCCAGCATGGCCGGCGTCAACGAGGAGCGGGTAGGACTCTTGGGCTTCTGCTTCGGTGGAGGCCTGGCTTTCGACGTCGCCGCCTCCGCGGCGATGGCGGAGGCGCCGGTGGCGGCCCTGGTGAGCTTCTACGGCTCCTCCCTGCCGAGCCTCCTGCCCCTGGCCGAGCAGGTCCAGTGCCCGAGCCTGCACCACTTCGGCGACGCCGACGCCTATATCCCACTGGAGAGCGTCGAGGCGATCAGGGACGCGGTGACCGCCGGCGGCACCCGCCCGCAGGTCCGCTTCGAGGTCTACGAGGGTGCGGGCCACGCCTTTGACAACCCGGCCCCGTTGTTCCACCACGCTGCGGCCAGCGCAGCGGCGTGGTCTCGGACCGAGGCCTTCCTGGCCGAAGCCCTCCCGAGCCGCATCGGCGAGTAGCCTGGCGTCCAGAAAGCCGTCACCATCACGAGGCGGCCCACCGGGGCCGTGAACTGAAGGAGCCTGCGTTGAGCGACGAGGACGTCGCGCGGTCCACCGCGCCGAGCACCACCACAGCCGAGCGGCCTGAACAGCCGGCGGCCTCGCACGAGCCTTCGCAGCGGGATATCACCGACGGCGGCCCCCACATGGTGCAGTTCCTGGCTGCCGACGGGACCCGCCTCCCGGTGACGGAGGTGAACAGCCCCTATGCCTCATACCTGGAAGATCTGGACGGCGACGACTTCAGGGGCATGCTGCGTGACCTCATCATGGTCCGCCGCGTGGACGCCGAGGGTTTCGCGCTGCAGCGCCAGGGCGAGCTGGGCCTGTGGCCGAGCCTGCTTGGGCAGGAGGCCGCGCAGGTCGGAGCCGGCCGGGCGATGCGTCCGCAGGACTACGCCTTCCCCGGTTATCGCGAGCACGGCGTCGCCTGGTGCAAGGGGGTGGCGCCGGAGAATCTGCTCGGCATGTTCAGGGGCGTCAACCATGGCGGCTGGGACTCCAACGAAAACAACTTTCACCTCTACACGATCGTCATCGGCAACCAGATGCTGCACGCGGTGGGCTACGCGATGGGGGTGCAGCGCGACGGTGATGTCGCGACCGGTGACCTCGACCGGGACACCGCGGTCATGGCGTTCACCGGTGATGGCGGCACCTCGCAGGGCGACTACAACGAGGCGCTGGTCTTCGCTGCGGTCGCCAACGCGCCGGTCGTCTTCTTCGTCCAGAACAACCACTGGGCGATCTCCCAGCCCAACGACCGGCAGTTCACTATCGCGCCCTTCCGCCGCGCCGAGGGCTTCGGCTTTCCCGGCGTCCGGGTGGACGGCAACGACGTGCTGGCCTCCTACGCCGTGACCCGCGCCGCGCTCGAACGCGCCCGGTCGGGCCAGGGGCCGACCTTGATCGAGGCGTTCACCTACCGGATGGGGGCGCACACCACCTCCGACGACCCGACGAAATACCGGATCTCGGCCGAGGTGGACCTGTGGAAGGCCAAGGACCCGATCGACCGGATGACCGCCTACCTGCTGGCGCAGGGCATCATCGACGACGCGTGGCTGGAGGCGCTGAACGCCGAGGCTGACGAGCTGGCGGTGCGGATCCGCACTGCCTGCCAGACGATGCCCAACCCGCCGCACGAGCAGATGTTCGAGCAGGTGTATGTCGATCCGCACCCGTTGGTCGAACGTGAGGCGCGGGAGTTTGCCGCCTACCACGCTGGCTTCGAGGACTGAGGAGCAACAGATGAGCACCCCTACGTCGACCGCCCAGCGCACCACGATCGCCAAGGCGCTCAACGCTGGCATGCGGGCCGCGATGGAACGCGACCCCAAGGTCCTCCTCATCGGTGAGGACATCGGCAAGCTCGGTGGCGTCTTCCGCATCACCGAGGGCCTGCAGAAAGACTTCGGTGAGGACCGCGTCATCGACGCCCCGCTCGCCGAGGCCGGGATCGTGGGCACTGCGGTCGGCCTGGCCCTGCGCGGCTATCGCCCGATCGTGGAGATCCAGTTTGACGGGTTCGTCTATCCCGCCTTCGACCAGATCGTCAGCCAGGTCGCCAAGATGCACTACCGCTCCCTGGGCAAGCTCCGTATGCCGATCGTGATCCGCATCCCCTACGGCGGCGGCATCGGCGCGGTCGAGCACCACAGCGAGTCCAACGAGTCCTACTTTGCGCACACCCCCGGCCTGCGGGTGGTCACCGTGTCCACGACGGAGGACGCTTACTGGATGATGCAGCAGGCGATCGCCTCGGACGACCCGGTCATCTTCTATGAGCCCAAGCGCCGCTACCACGAGCGCGGCGTGCTCGATCTAACCGGCTCGGTGCCGGACCTGGCCGATGCTCCGCTAGGCCTGCACGAGGCCGCGGTCCGGGCCGAGGGGACGGACGTCACGGTCCTGACCTACGGCCCGATGGTCAAGGTCGCGCTCGCCGCGGCCCAAGCCTCCGAGCTGGAGGACGGGCCCTCGATCGAGGTCGTCGATCTGCGCTCGCTCTCGCCGTTGGACACCGACACGATCGAGGCGTCGGTGCGCAAGACCGGCCGCTGCATCACGCTGTCGGAGGCGCAGACCTTCGCCAGCATCACCGCCCAGCTGGCGGCCTACGTGCAGCGCAACTGCTTCTATGAGCTGGAGGCCCCGGTGGTGCAGGTCGGCGGCTACAACATCCCCTACCCGCCCAGCCGGCACGAAGAGGTCTTCCTGCCCGACATCGATCGCGTCCTGCACGCTGTCGACACCGTGCTCGCCTACTGACCACCCACCCGCGCAGCAGCCGAAGGAGCCTTCGTGCCTGAGTTCAAGCTTCCCGATCCTGGTGAGGGTCTCGTCGAGGCCACCATCACCGCCTGGAAGGTCGCCGTCGGGGACAGCGTCAAGACCAACGACATCGTCGTGGAGGTCGAGACGGCCAAGTCCCTCGTCGAGCTGCCCATCCCCTGGGACGGCACGGTGACCCAGATCCTGCACGCCGAGGGCGACGAGGTCGAGGTCGGGACCCCGATCATCGTCATCGACACCGGTGATGGAGCAGGGCGGGACGGCTCGGCAGGCGAGGCGGCCGATGCGGCTGATGCGGCCCCGAGCGCGCCGGTGCCGGCCGATGCGGTCGCTGGTGCAGAGCCCAAACGGGAAGCTGTCCTGGTCGGCTATGGCGCGATCGAGACCGCGACCACCCGTCGGCGCCGCCGCGGAGAAGGGGCGACCGAGGAGTCCGCCGCGCCCCGTCGCGCCAAGGCCAGCCCTCCGGTGCGCAAGTACGCCAAGGAGCGCGGCGTCGACCTGACCCAGGTGCAGGCCACCAGGGACGAAGGTGTCGTGACCCGCGCCGACGTGGATGCCCACCTCGCCGGTGGGGCGGCCGGCGCCGCGCCCGCCGCGACCGCACCGGCGGCGACGTCAGCAGCGGCAGCACCGACCCCGACAGCACCGACCC
>NZ_JAUNVI010000022.1:0-29830 GCF_030537745.1 Ornithinimicrobium sp.
ACGGCTGCGACGACCGCCGCCGTCCTCATCGTCGTCGAAGCCCGCACCGCCACGTTGTTGCTGCTGCTGTTGCTGCTGACGCTGCCCGCCCTGGCCCTGCTGCTGACCAGAGTCACGCTGACCGCCCTGCTGCTGACCCTGAGCCTGCTGCTGCTGCTGACCAGAGTCACGCTGCCCGCCCTGGCCCTGCTGCTGGGCGGAGTCACGCTGGCCGCCCTGCTGCTGACCCTGGCGGCTCTGGCGCTGGTTGCCCTGCTGGTGACCACCCTGCTGACGTTGCGGGGACTGGTCGGTCGAGGCCTCGCCTGACTGCGTCCGGCCAGCGCTCACGTCCTGGCCACCCTCGTCCTGCGCACCCGCCTCTCGGGCGCGCGGGGCGCCCGCGCCAGCGCCAGCGCGGCGACTGCCGCGTGAGCGCTGGGCACTGTTGTCGCGGTCGGCCTGGGCTTGGTCGAGCGCAGCCTCCAGGTCAGCTGGCGCTGCGGTCGGTTGCGTCCCGCTTGGCTCCGGCGGGCCCGCGTGGGAGCCGGAACGCTGCCGCCCGGAGGGCTGGTCAGTCGCGGAGCCGATGTTGCTGCTGGCGCGACCACTGCTCCCGGCACGTCGCGAGTTATCGCGTGGGGCAGAGCCGCCAGCACCCTGGCTTCGGATGGCAGAGACCAGATCGGCCTTGCGCATCTTGGAGTCGACGGTGATCCCCATGCCGGAGGCGAGCTGCTGGAGCTCGGCCAGGCGCAGGGTGCTCAACGAACCGGTCTTGGTCGCGGCGTCGGTGATCTCAGTCACGAACTTGTCCTTCCCCCTCTGCCTGCGAACGTGTCCGAGCAAGGGGCCTGGGTGTGGTTCTAGCGCATCTTGCGCAAGAACGGGGGGTGATCCACGGACTACGACCTGGCCGACGACCACAGGTGACATGGTGAGTCAGGGGGACGTCAAGGAGCGTCAGTCCGTAGGGATTGGCTTCGGAGTCGACCGTATGATCCCATCTGGTCGCGAAGCGCCTTCACGATAACACGCACCGGCCTCAACTCCGGTCAAGGGTGAAGGCCTCAGACGCGTCGTGCAGCACGGAGGATGTCGGCCAGCACTGCCGACGCGGTCTCCTCGCCGCCGGCACCCGCCCCCTGCAGTCGCAGGGGTCCGGCCGACTCCGCATCGATGATCACCACGTTGGCGCCTTCCCTCGCCAACGCCAGCGCGTCGTCCTGCGGCAGGGCTACTGGCCGGACGGCGATCTCCACGCGTGGCCTCTGCGAAGTGCCCGACCGCCAGGCGGAGGCGACGAGCTTGATGACCTTGCCCATCCCCGTGGCGTTATGGAAGTCGATGTCGGTCAGCCCGGTGATCCCCTGCACTCGGACATCGGCAAGAGTCACCGGGATCCCCCATGCGGTGCGCGCCAAGATGACGATCTTCGCCGCCGAGTCCAGGCCCTCTAGGTCCTCGCTCGGGTCAGCCTCCAGGTAGCCCAGGTCCCCAGCGCGGCGAACGGCCTCATCGAAGGAGACCCCTTTGCGCGCCACCAGGTCGAGGATGTAGTTGGTCGATCCATTGACGACGCCCGAGATCGACCGGATCACGTCCCCGGCCAGTGCTTCACGCACCACCGCCATGACGGGGATGGCTGCCATGACGGCCGCCTCGTAGTCCAGGCCGACGCCGCACTCCGCGGCCAGCACCTCCAGCTCGAGGCCCTCCCTGGCGATCAGCTGCTTGTTGGCTGTCACGACCTGAGCGCCGGCGCGCATCGCCTGCTCGATCAGACCCCGGGCAGGCTGGAGACCGCCCATCAGCTCGACGACCACGTCTGCCCTGGCGACGAGTCCTGCAGTGTCCTGCGTGAGGAGCTCAGGATCCAGGCCTTCTCGGGGCTTGGTCACGTCGCGGACCGCGACGCCCACAAGTTCTAGTGGTCTACCGAGCCGTTCGGTATAAAGATCTGCTCTCGTCAGCAGCAGGCGAGCGACGGCAGCGCCGACGGTGCCAGCGCCCAGGACTGCGACCCGCACCGGTCGCGCAGCGGCGTTCACATCCGCTCCGGTGCCGAGACGCCCAGGAGCCTCAGGCCGTTCTCCAACACCTGCCGGGTGGCATCGTTGAGCCAGAGCCGCGTGCGGTGCAGGTCGGTGATCTCCTCCTCGACCGTCATCGGTCGGACGCGGCACTCGTCATACCACTTGTGAAAGCGACCGGCCAGCTCCTCGAGGTAGCGCGCCACCCGGTGCGGTTCGCGCAGGTCCGCAGCCTGGGCAACCACGCGCGGGAAGTCACCCAGGACCGCCAGCAGCGCCGCCTCGGTGTCGTGCGTGAGCAGCGCCGGCTCGAAGCCGTCAGCGCGGCGCACGCCGTCCTCTCCGGCGAGGCGTGCCACGTTGCAGGTGCGGGCGTGCGCGTACTGCACGTAGTAGACGGGATTGTCGTTGGTGTGGCTGGCCAGGAGGTCCAGGTCGATGTCGATGCTGGAGTCGGCCGAGCTGCGCGTCAGGGCGTAGCGGGCCGCATCCACGCCGACCGCTTCCACGAGGTCCTCCAGCACCACGACGGTGCCGGCACGCTTGGACATCCGCACCGGGCGGCCGTCCTTGACAAGGTTGACTAACTGCCCGATGAGGATCTCCAGGTTGACGCCCGGCTCGTCACCGAAAGCCGCGCACATTGCCATCATCCGCTTGACGTAGCCATGATGATCGGCGCCGAGCATGATGATCGCGCGATCGAATCCGCGCTCTCGCTTGTCAAGGTAGTAGGCCAGGTCTCCGGAGATATAGGCCGGCGACCCGTCGCTCTTGATGACCACCCGGTCCTTGTCATCCCCATAGTCCGTGGTCCGCAGCCACTGGGCACCGTCGGACTCGAACATCACGCCGAGCTCGGTGAGCCGATCCACCGCACGTCGGACCGCGCCAGACTCGTGCAGCGAGTTTTCGTGGAAGTAGACGTCGAAGTTCACGCCAAAGTTGCGCAGCGACTCCTGGATCTCGTCGAACATGAGGTCGACGCCGACCTGGCGAAAGACCTCTTGCGCCTCATCGGCAGGCAGATCGAGGCCGTCGGGTCGGCGACGGAGCACCTGCGCCGCGATCTCATCGATGTAGGCCCCCGCGTAGCCGTCCTCCGGAGCGGGTTGACCCTGCGCCGAGGCCAGCAAGGACCTGGCGAAGCGATCGATCTGAGCCCCGTGGTCATTGAAGTAGTACTCGCGGGTGACCTGCGCGCCGCTGGCCTGCAGGATCCTGGCCAGCGCGTCACCGAGCGCCGCCCAGCGGGTGCCCCCCAGGTGGATCGGGCCGGTCGGGTTGGCGGAGACGAATTCGAGGTTGATGTTTTGGCCGGCGAGCGCAGTGCCCTGCCCGTATGCCGCCCCCTCCTCGACGATCGTGCGTGCCAGTCCTCCCGCGCTCGCGGCGTCGAGGGTGATGTTGAGGAAGCCAGGGCCGGCGATGTCCACCTTGCTCACGCCGGCTACGTGGCGAAGCTGCTCGGCCACGATCTCCGCGAACTGGCGCGGCGGCATACCGGCGCTCTTGGCCAGCTGCAGCGCAATATTGCTCGACCAGTCACCGTGCTCTCGCCCCCGGGGTCGCTCCACCCGCAAGGACTCCAGGTCTGGAACCTCCAGAGCCAGGTCGCCGGCGGCAACGGCGCCGGTGAGGACAGCATGCAGAGCCTGCGCGAGTTCTTTGGGAGTCACCCGGACAAGTCTATGCGGGCCGACATCGCGTGCCGGACGAGGTGGAATGCGGCGGCCCGCGCCTACGGATCTGGGGTCAGGACCTGCCCTGTCCGGCTGATACAGTTTTTGCTGTTGCCCCCGTAGCTCAGGGGATAGAGCACCGCCCTCCGGAGGCGGGAGCGCAGGTTCGAATCCTGCCGGGGGCGCAACGCAGAAGTTCGTGGACGGTCGAGCAACAGCACGTGGACTCGACGAGGTGGCAGATGACACGGTCCTCGCCCCGTCGGCCTCGAACGCTTGACGAAGCAGGGCGCGCGGTTGCTTAGCGTCGTCCCTGGCTCGTCTGACTCCAGGCGTACGGTGAGGCACATGAGCGCGACGACCCATCCCTTCATCGGCGGCGCCGTCGTCGCCGTCACCGACACCTACGACAACGTCGACCCGGCGGACGGCAGCGTCCTGGGTGCGGTCGCCCGCAGTGGCGCCGACGAGGTCGACCAGGCGGTGCAAGCTGCAGCCACCGCACAGCCGGGCTGGGCCAACACCCTGACCGAGAAGCGTGCCGACGCCCTGGCTGCGCTGGCCGACCTGATCGACCGGGACCGCGAGCAGCTCGCCCGCACCGAGTCCGAGGACACTGGCAAACCGATGGCCCAGGCGGTCACCGACGCCACCGTCGCCGCGCGCTACTTCCGCTTCTACAGCCGCGTCATTGAGTCCTACTACGGGCAGAGCATCCCGCTGGGACCGGACACCCACGTCTATACGCGCCGCGAGCCCTTCGGTGTCGTCGGCAGCATCGTGGCCTGGAACTATCCGCTCCAACTCGCCTCCCGCTCCATCGCCGCCGCCACCGCCACCGGCAACGCCATCGTGCTCAAGCCCGCGGACGAGACCCCACGCACCGCCGTCGCGCTGGCCCGACTCGCCATCGAGGCAGGGATCCCGGCGGGGATCGTCAACGTGGTCCCCGGGCTCGGCGTCGAGGCCGGAGCGGCGCTGACCGCTCACCCCGGCATCGCGCACCTGGGCTTCGTCGGGTCCGCCGCCATCGGCTCGTTGGTCGCCCACGCTGCCGCGGACCGTGTCGTCCCCACCGTGCTGGAGCTCGGCGGAAAGTCGGCGCACGTCGTCTACGCCGACGCCGACCTGGATCGGGCGGCCGAGTTCGTCACCAAGGGCATCCTGCAGAACGCGGGTCAGACGTGCTCGGCCGGATCCCGACTCATCGTCCACGAGAGCGTGCGTGCCGAGCTGGTCGCGATGCTCGCCGATCGGTTCCGGGCGACCTCCCTGGGCCGAGGCTCGGAGGACCCCGACCTGGGGCCGCTCATCTCCCGCAAGCAACAGGACCGCGTGCGTGGGTATGTCGAGGGAGCCTCCTCCGGCGAGGTCGTCGTCGGAGGTGGTGCGCCGCAGGACGAGTCGCTGACCCAGGGCTCCTACTGGCTACCGACCCTCATCGACGACGTGGACCCCGCTTCCGTGATCGCCCAGGAAGAGGTCTTCGGTCCCGTCCTGATCACGCTGCCGTTCACCGACGACGACGAGGCCGTCGCGCTGGCCAACGGCACCGACTACGGCCTGATCTCGGCGATCTGGACCAAGGACGTGAGCCGCGCCCATCGGGTGGCGACCCAGATCCAGTCGGGACAGGTATACGTCAACACTTATGGAGCGGGTGGCGGCGTCGAGCTGCCCTTCGGCGGGTTCAAGCACTCCGGCTACGGGCGGGAGAAGGGCGTCGAAGCCCTGGATGCCTTCACCCAGACCAAGACCGTCGTCATCCATCTGGGATAGCCGACCGATGCGACGCTCCCCCTTTGGACGGAGCCCGATCTCCGGCCAGGGGTGGAGGTCTTCTGGCCTGCAGTTTGCTTGACTCACACCTATGACCATGACAGACCCCGGGCCGGGCACGGGGCTCAGCATCCGAGGGCTCACCAAGACCTTCGCCGACCTCAAAGCCGTTGACGACCTCTCCTTCGAGGTCTCCCCCGGGAGGGTCACCGGCTTCCTCGGCCCCAACGGGGCAGGCAAGACCACCACCCTGCGCATGCTGCTGGGGCTGATCCGGCCGACCGCCGGGGAGGCACTCATCGGCGGGCAACGGTATGTCGAGCTCGACCGCCCTCTGGAGACGGTCGGCTCGGCGTTGGAGGCAACCGGGTTCCACCCGGGCCGCTCGGGCCGTGACCACCTGCGCGTGCTCGCCGCCACCCATGGAATCTCGGACCGTCGGGTCGACGAGCTGCTCGAGCTGGTCGGCATCCCGGCAGCCGCTCGCAAGCGGGCTGGCGAGTACTCCATGGGCATGCGGCAACGTCTCAACCTGGCTGCAGCCCTCCTCGGTGACCCGCACGTCCTGATCCTCGACGAGCCAGCGAACGGCTTGGACCCCGAAGGCATCCGTTGGATGCGCGGCTTCCTGCAGCACCTGGCTGGCGACGAGGGCAAGACGGTGCTGATCAGCAGCCATCTGCTGAGCGAGGTGGAGCAGACCGCCGAGGATGTGATCATCATCGCTAACGGCCATCTCGTCCGGCGCGGAACGATGGAGGAGATGCACGGCGACCCGGCCGCACTGGTCCGCACCTCCGACACCGCGCGCTTGTCCCAGGCCCTGGCTCGGGCCGGCTTCCCAAGCGAGCCGGGCGACGGACCTGACGCACTCCGGGTCTTCAGCGGAGACCTTCACCAGGTGGGTGAGATCGCCCTCGCCGCTGGTCTGCCCGTGCATGAGCTGCGGGTGCTGCGCACTGACCTCGAGCGCCTTTTCCTGACTCTCACGGAGTCACCCGAGCACGCCAACCGCAACCGGGGCGCCACCAGCCTTTCGACTGGGCCTCACCCACCGCCACCGCCAAGCCAGGCTCCCCCCACCGACCTGTCGACCCACGAGGGCGAGGCCACCCGATGATCAACCTGATCCGCGCGGAGCTGCGAAAGTACACCAGCACCCGGCTGTCCTGGTCGATGCCGCTGGCGATGGCCGTCCTCGGGGGCATCTTCGCGGCGCTCCAGGGTCTCTTCCTGGTCGTCATCGGAGAGATCCCCACCCAGGACGGGAGCGTCATCCGGCCTGCCGAGAACTTCAGCGACCTGATGCTGGCGCGAATGGTCTACTCCGGCGGCATCCAGATCGGGTACTTGCTGGCGCTGGTCCTGGGGATCCTGGCGATGAGCGGCGAGTTCCGCCACAAGACGATCACCTCCGCCCTGTTGGCCGCCCCCCGACGTGGGCAGCTCATCAGCGCCAAGGTCGCCGCCCTGGTGCTGGTGGTCCTTCTCAATGCGCTTGCTTTCATCAGCGGCAGCCTCCTCGGCGGCGGAGCCATGCTCGCGGTGGGCGACGCGGCACTCTTGCCTGAGCCTGGGTTGCTCCTGGGCACGCTGGTCAGGATGGCACTCGTCCTGGTGCTCTGGGGGCTGATCGGCTTCGGTCTAGGGGTGCTGATCCCCAACCAGGTCGTCGCCCTCTTCGTCGGCGTCGGGATCACCCTCCTGGTGGAACCTCTGCTCGGTTACGGACTGACGTTCGTGGAGCAGATCAAGGATGCTGCGAAGTTCTTCCCGAGCCAGGCAAGCATGTCCACCCTCGACCTGTTCGCCGGCGTGGACCAGGACACTGCGCAGCAGCTAGGTTCGGCCGACCCGCTCACCTGGTGGGTGGCAGCGCTGACGCTCCTGGCCTACGCCACCGTCATGACGCTCCTGGGATGGTTCGTCACCACCCGCCGCGACGTGGGCTGATCCTTCACCCCACCTGGCCGACACCCTGAGACCGAGGTCACAACTCCTCTGCTCACCGGCTAGGCTTGACACATAGGTGTGCGACGACTGCACGCATAGGTACAGGTCCCCGGACTGAAAGAGGCGCAAGGCCAGTGGCCAACCCCACGAGCAGCGACCAGACCCTCGCCGACTTCGGAGCCAATGAATGGCTCGTCGAAGAAATGCGAGAGAGATTCGATGAGGATCCGACCTCAGTCGACCCCACCTGGCGAACGTATTTTGAGGATCACGCGCTGAGCAGCAATGACGGCGGCGCTGCCCCTGCGAGCGCGACGCCCGACGCCACTCCTGCGCGACCGCCGGTTGCGCCCGCGCCCCGGGTCGCACCGGCAACCCCCAGGGCAGGAGCGCAGGTCGCGCCTGCGCCGCCCCGGGAACCCCAGGCTGCTCCCGCCCCCAAGGCTGCTCCCGCGGTCAAGGCTGCCCCTTCAGCCGCGCCAGCGAAGCCACCTGCCACCGCCCAGAAGGCGACCACGCCCAGCGCCGGTGCTCCGCAGAAAGCGAGCACGACCAAGGAGACTCACGTGTCCCGGGACACCCCCACCGCCAAGAAGGCCGGTCCTCAGACTGAGGGCGTGCGGACCCCGTTGCGGGGTGCCGTTGCGCGGGTGGTGACCAACATGGAGTCCAGCCTCGAGGTGCCCACCGCCACGAGCGCACGCAACCTTCCCGCCAAACTGCTCATCGACAACCGCATCGTCATCAACAACCATCTGGCCCGCTCCCGGGGCGGGAAGGTCTCCTTCACCCATCTCATCGGCTACGCCATGGTCCGGGCTGCCAAGAAGATGCCGGAGATGAACAACTCCTTCGACCTGGTGGAGGGCAAGCCCACCCTGGTCCAGCCAGCCCACATCAACTTGGGCCTGGCCATCGACGTGCCCAAGCCGGACGGCACGCGACAACTGCTCGTGCCCAACATCAAGGGTGCCGAGGCGATGTCGTTCTACGACTTCTGGGCCGCCTACGAGGAGGTCGTCAAGAAGGCTCGGGACGGAAAACTGACGATCGAGGACTTCGTCGGCACCACGATCTCCCTGACGAACCCCGGTGGCATCGGCACTCTCCACTCAGTGCCTCGGCTGATGAAGGGCCAGGGCACGATCGTCGGCGTCGGCGCCCTCGACTACCCCGCCGAGTGGCAAGGCGCCTCGCCCGAGCGCATCGCCAGCAACGCCGTCAGCAAGATCGTCACCCTGACCTCGACCTACGACCACCGCGTCATCCAGGGCGCCCAGTCCGGCGAGTTCCTCCAGACCATCCATCAACTGCTGCTCGGTGCCGACGGGTTCTACGACAACATCTTCCGGTCCCTGCGGATCCCCTACGAGCCGATCCGCTGGGCGCCGGACATCACGGCGACTCACGATGACGACATCTCCAAAGCCAGCCGGACCCAGGAGCTCATCCGCGCCTACCGCGTCCGCGGTCACCTGATGGCTGATACGGACCCGCTGACCTACGTCCAGCGCCGGCATGAGGACCTGGCGATCGAGAGCCACGGCCTCACGCTGTGGGACCTCGACCGAGACGTGGCCACCGGCGGCTTCGGCGGCCAGCCCCGTCTCACCCTGCGCAAGATCCTCGGCATCCTGCGCGACTCCTATTGCCGCACCGTGGGCGTGGAGTACATGCATATCCAGGACCCCACCGAGCGGGCCTGGTTCCAGGACAAGCTTGAGGCACCGTTCGAGAAGCCAGCGCCCTCGGAGCAGCTGCGCATCCTCCGGCGACTCAACGCTGCCGAAGCCTTCGAGACGTTCCTGCAGACCAAGTTCGTCGGACAGAAGCGTTTCAGCCTAGAGGGTGGCGAGTCCGTCATCGCGCTCTTGGACAAGGTCCTGAACCAGGCTGCGGACGACGGCCTGGCAGAGGTGACGATCGGGATGCCGCACCGTGGCCGCCTCAACGTCTTGGCCAACCTGGCGGGCAAGTCCTACGGGCAGATCTTCCGGGAGTTCGAGGGCGCGGCGCCCGCGCACTCAGCTCAGGGCTCAGGGGACGTGAAATATCACCTCGGCACCGAGGGTGAGTTCGTCACGGATCACGGCCAGACCACCCGTGTCTACCTGGCGGCCAATCCTTCCCACCTGGAGGCGGTCAATCCGGTGCTGGAAGGGATCAGTCGGGCCAAGCAGGACAAACTGGAGTTGGAGACCGGCATCAACGAGTATCCGGTCCTGCCCGTGCTCCTGCACGGCGACGCGGCCTTCGCCGGTCAAGGAGTCGTCCTCGAGACCCTGCAGATGTCGCAGTTGCCCGGCTACCGCGTCGGGGGCACCATCCACGTGGTGGTCAACAACCAGGTCGGGTTCACGACGGCGCCGCAAGACTCACGCACCTCGGTCTACTGCACCGACGTAGCGCGCGCGGTGCAGGCTCCGGTCCTCCACGTCAATGGCGACGACCCGGAGGCTGTGGTCAGGGTGGCCGAGATCGCCTACGACTACCGCCAGACTTTCCACAAGGACGTCGTGATCGACATGGTCTGCTATCGGCGTCGGGGTCACAACGAGGGCGACGATCCCTCGATGACGCAGCCGCTGATGTATGACCTCATCGACGCCAAGCGATCGGTGCGAAAGCTCTACACGGAGTCCCTCATCGGTCGTGGTGACATCACTGTGGACGAGGCCGAAGAAGCTCTGCGCGACTACCAGAAACAGCTCGAGCAGGTCTTCATCCAGACCAAGAAGGCGCTGAAGGGCGAAGGTGACGGCACGGGAGGACTCGAACGCCCCCAGTCCCAGAACGAGGGCGACGTCCAGACCCGGCAGCGCCCGACCGCGATCACCTCAGAGATGCTCCAACGCATCGGCGACGCCTTCGTCGATGTGCCCGAGGGCTTCACCGTGCACCCGAAGCTGGCCAAGCTGCTCACCCACCGCCAAGAGATGACCCGCGAGGGCGGCATCGACTGGGCGATGGGCGAGCTGATCGCCTTCGGTTCCTCCCTCATGGACGGCACGCCGGTCCGACTCTCCGGACAGGACTCACGGCGTGGCACCTTCGTGCAGCGCCACGCCGTCCTGACCGACCACGAGACGGCCGACACCTGGACCCCGCTGCAGCATCTGTCGGCCGACCAGGCCTACTTCCAGGTCTACGACTCGCTCCTGTCGGAGTATGCCGTCATGGGCTTCGAGTACGGCTACTCCGTCGAGCGGCCCGACACCTTGGTCCTGTGGGAGGCCCAGTTCGGCGACTTCGCCAACGGTGCGCAGACCATCGTGGATGAATTCATCTCCTCCTCGGAGCAGAAGTGGGACCAGCGTTCCTCGATCGTGCTCCTCCTGCCGCACGGCTATGAGGGTCAGGGCCCGGATCACTCCTCGGCGCGCATCGAGCGTTATCTGTCCCTGTGCGCAGAGGACAACATGATCGTGGCCTATCCCTCGACCCCCGCGTCCTACTTCCACCTGCTCCGCAAGCAGGCTCTGGCCCGCCCGCGCAAGCCGTTAGTGGTCTTCACGCCAAAGGCCATGCTGCGACTCAAGGCTGGCGCGAGCGCGCCGGAGGACTTCCTCAGCGGCACCTTCGAGCCGGTGCTCGCCGATCGCGCCGACCTGGACAGGTCGGCCGTCGATCGGGTCCTGATCGCTTCCAGCAAGCTTGTCTACGACCTTGAGGAGGAGCGTCGAGCCAAGGAGGACACCGCCACCGCCATCATCCGTATGGAGCAGCTGTATCCCGCGCCTGGTGCCCAGTTGGCTGCGATCACCAAGGAGTACCCGAACGCCGAACTGGTGTGGGCGCAGAACGAGCCTGCCAACCAGGGAGCCTGGCCGTTCATGGCGCTCAACCTGCCACAGGACTTGGCGCAGCATGGGGAGACCCGCCCGTTGCGGCTCGTCTCCCGCCGCGCCTCAGCCGCCCCTTCGACGGGTTCGGGCAAGGTGCACACCCTCGAGCAGGAGACTCTGCTGCACGAGGCGTTCGCGCGAGGCTGACCTCTGAAAGTCCCTTCTGGGGTCCCTCGCGCATCGCGGGAGGGACCCCAGAGTGTGTCCAAAGCGACACCCTTGGCAAACTCTTCCCATGAACTACGCCGGAGCCGGACCTACCCTGCCCACCGGATACCAGGCCTACGCGCCCGGACCCGAGGATGTCGACGACCTGGTCCGCTTGCTCAGCCGCCACCAACGCGAGGCCAGGGGGTGGCCGGGCGCGGACAGTCTGAACGTCGAGGCCGAAGTCACCGGCCGAGGCGCCAACACCCATCTGCACGAAATCGTGCGAGACCCCCAGGGCACCGCCCGACTGTGGATCTCCTGCCACGACCGTGCGGCCGGACGTGTGCTCGCCGGCGTCACCGTCGACCCTCGCCTGCGTGACTCCGAGGCCGATCCTCTCGCGGGCTACGCCTTCGCGCGGGTGGAAGACCTGGGTCGTGACGTGCTCCAGGCGCGAGGTATGGAGCGCACGCAACTTGACTCTGGCGCCTTCGCCGACGACCCCCGGCAGCAGCGTTGGCTTCGGGAAGCGGGCTACACGCACGTCCGGGACTGGTGGCAGATGGTCCGGCCGGTCGACCCTGCGCGGGACAGCGTGGCGGAGCAGCCTGCGCTCCGGGACGGTGTGGTGATCCGGCGGGTCCGGCGCGATGACGGCGTCGGGCTGCCGGACGCCACCGATCTGCACGACGTGCACCTGGTGCTGGAGGAGTCGTTCGCGGACCACTTCAACTCCTACCGGGAGACCTTCGAGGAGTTCGTCAGCAGACTGCGCGAAGACCCCGGACACCGCTGGGACCACTGGTGGCTCGCGACGGTGGACGGTCAACCAGCCGGCGCGCTCGTCGCGGTCACGGTGCCTGGCTCCCTCGACGAGAACGACGTGGCCGGGCCGGACTCGACCTATATCGACTATGTCGGCGTGCACCGACGGGCCCGCGGACGTGGCGTCGCCAAGGGCCTGCTGCGCACCGTCATCGCGGACGCGGCTTCTCGCCACCGGGCCTCGGTCGCGCTGGAGGTCGATGCGGACTCCCCGACGGGAGCGCACGGCCTGTATCTGTCGCTGGGGTGGAGCACGGCTTACACCACCCAGTCCTGGCACCGAGACCTGAGCCTCGCCGGATCTGAGACGGTCGCGGGATAACCTGATCGGGTGCACCTGACCGACCGAGAGGCAACCACGACGTGAGCACCGCAGGACGAACCGATCCCGCCGGCCTGGAGTACACCCCCAGCGCAGAATTCCACGTGACTGGTGGCGATGGTCTGCGCGACATCGGACTGTGCTTCATCGGTGACGGATTCGTGGCCGGGTACGGCGACCCCAAGGCGCTGGGCTGGGTGAGCCGCGTCGTCGGTCGGACCGACACCACTGACGCGGAGCTCACGTCATACAACCTGGGCGTGCGCGGCAGCAGCTCGGCGGACACCATGAACCGTTGGCGCGTGGAGTGCCCACCACGGTGGGCGGGGCGCTCAGAGCGACGGCTAGTCGTGGCAACAGGCGCCGAGGACGTCGCCCAGGGCATCACTACAGCACGCTCCAGGCTCAACCTGGCCAATGTGCTGGACGAGGCCAGTTCCACCGGGATCGCCACCTTCGTGGTCGGCCCGACGCCCACGCTGGACGCCGAGGTCAATGACCAGCTGCTGGTCCTCAAGGCCGCCCAGGCTGACGTCTGCCAGCGGCGCGAGGTCACCTTCGTGGACTGCTTCACGCCTTTGGTCACACACGACCAGTGGCAGTCAGACCTCGCAGCCGGCGACACCCACCACCCCGGCCAGGCTGGCTACGGCCTCATCGCGTGGCTGGTGCTCAACGGTGGCTGGCAGCAGTGGCTGCGGCTGCAGGAGTGAGGTTGCCGGAGCGAGGCGGCAAGCCGAACTCAGGTGGTGAGTCGCTGGACCCACTCCCGAGCCTCGACGTAGGTCTGGTCACGAGCGTGCGCGGGCACCAACACTAGGCGCCCGTCCGCTCGGGGATAGCTGCCGAGAAAGCGCACGTCGCGGCAGGTGCGACGGAGCCCGACCAGCGCCTCCTGCATACGCGGCTCGTCAAGGTGCGCGTTCGCGTCGATCCAGAAGCAGTACTCCCCCAGCCCCTCACCGGTTGGGCGGGACTCCAGCCGAGACAGGTCGATCCCGCGGACCGCGAACTGGTCTAGTAGCGCCAGGAGCGCGCCCGGACGGTTGGCCCAGATCCACGTCACCAACGTGGTGCAGTCGCTCCCGGTCGGTGCTGGGACCGGCGCTCCGACGCGCAGGACCACGAACCGGGTCACTGCTCCGGGCCGGTCGGCGATGTGCTCGGCCACCGGCACCAGGCCATAGGCCTGCGCGGCGCCGGGTGCCGCGATGGCGGCGTCGTAGAGGCCTTCAGAGACCGCCTGCGCGGCCCGTGCCGTCGATGACTCCGGCACCACTTTTGCGCGGGGCAGCGAACGATCCACCCAGTTCCGGGTCTGGGCAGCAGCGTGCGGGTGGGTGGCGAGGGTCGCTCGCTCCCGCAGGTCCTCCAACGAGGTCCCCGGTCGGGTCAGCAACGAGAACTGCACCTGCACGTGCACCTCGGCACCGATGCGGACCCCGTCGACCCCGCCGTCCAACAGCGCCTGGAGCGTGGCTGGCACGGAGCCCTCGACGGAATTCTCGAAAGGCACCACGGCGACGTCGACGCGCCCCTCCCGCAGGGCCGCGATCGCCGCGGGGACGGTGGGTGCATCGATGGTCTCGGCGCCAGCACCAGCCAGACCTTCGCTCCACTGGCGGGCCGCCTGCTCGGTGAACGTTCCGGGGGGTCCGAGATAAGCGATGCGGGTCACGAGGGCACAGTATCGCCTGCGCTGGGGGCACTGATCCGCTGGCGGTGCACGGTGCCGTCAGTAGGCGCCGTGGGGGTCTGGCTGGATCACCACCTGGGCGGTGCGCCACATGATCATCAGATCGAGCACCGGCGTCCAGTTCTCCACGTAGTAGAGATCAAGACGGACCGCCTCCTCCCAGGAGAGGTTGCTGCGCCCGCTGATCTGCCACAGACCCGTCATGCCCGGCTTGACCAGCAGCCGGCGGCGGACGTGCGCCTCATACTCGGCGACCTCACGAGGAAGCGGCGGACGTGGTCCGACCAGGCTCATGTCGCCGACCAGCACGTTGACCAGTTGCGCGAGCTCGTCCAGGGAGTACTTGCGCAGGGCGCGACCCACCTTGGTCACCCGAGGGTCCCGGTGCAGCTTGAAGAGAGGACCTGCGCCCTCGTTGGCGGCCAGCAACTGCGGAAGTCTGGCCTCGGCATCGACCACCATGGTCCGGAACTTCAGCATCCCGAACGAGTTGCCGTCACGGCCCACGCGCTCCTGCCGGAACAGCACCGGCCCGCCATCCTCGAGCTTCACTGCGATCGCGACAGCCACCAGGACAGGGCTGAGCACGATCATCGCGATGAGCGCACCCACCCTGTCCAACAGTCCCTTGGCCACCAGAGCTGGACCCACAAAGGTCGGAGCTTCGACATGGATGAGAGGCAGTCCCTGCACCGGCCGGGTAAGGACCCGCGGGCCGGCCACGTCCATGATGCCGGGGGCGACCACCAGATCGATCTTGGTGCCCTCCAGCGCCCACCCGAGTCTGCGTAGCCCGGTCTGGCCCAGCCCGGTGGAGGAGGAGATCGCCACGACGTCCGCGCCGAGGTCGACCGCCTTGAGCAGCACATCGGTCTCGGGTCCGAGGATCGGCACTCCCTCGATCCAGCCGCTCGTGGCGGTATCCACGCAGGCACCGAGCACGTTGTAACCGGCATCAGGAGCCCGGCGCAAAGCGACGACGAGACTGGCCACATGCTCTCTGTCACCCACGAGCAGCACCCGGTCCGACAGTTCGCCGGCACGACGCCTGGAGACCAGCCACCGACGCGCCGACCACCGGCCGGCAAGCAAGAAGAGAGTCCCGAGCGGAAAAGCCAGAATGACGTAGCCGCGGGCGAAGTCGAGCTTGAGCGCGAAGGCCGTGATGGCTAGCGCGGCGAAGAGCCAGGTCGAGGCATGGAAGACCTGACGGTACTCCTGGACGCCATGACCAACTAAGCGCCCGTCGTAGGCGTTCTGCAGGTGCAGGGCCGTCATCCACCCCAGGATCAGTGCAGCGGACACGGCCGTGTAGCTCAGTGCCCCGACGTGGGTGCCCAGGGAGGTCGAGCTGCTGCCGAACCGTAGGAACTGGGCCCCCAAGACCGACAGCATCACGGTGAGCAGGTCAAGGAGGCGAAGACCACGCAGGTAGGGCGTGAGATAGGCCCGCGACCGAGTGGCCACGCGTCGATTGCCGTTCAGCCCCGCGTCTCCCCGCAAGAATGCAGGCACCGCGAAAGGCGCGGGTGTCGCCACCTCACGTGCCCGGAACCCCAACGGGTCACGTGCTACCTCTACGGACGTTGTCACTCGATCCCCATCAGCCCAACCACCGGCGTGCCTGGCCGAGGCGACCAGGCACTTTACTCTTTCTTTACCTTTGCAGAGTAGCCACTCTCTACCGTTCCGTCCAGCAGTGGGTCGTTATTTCCGTCCCGGACCGTCCACCGCACCCAACGCCAGGAGCACGGGCGGCAGCGCCGTGCTCACCTGATCGCGCATCTGCGCGTAGATGTCGTCGGTACGTCTGAACGGATCGATGACGTCGAGCTCGTCCGGATCGGCGGGCGCGTGGTGCCCCCGCAACGCCCGTGCCCGGCTCGCGAGTGCGCTGACCCGGTCCTGCGGGTCCGCTTGCAGTCGGTCCTGACCGGCGGCCCCTCCGGCCTGGACCAGGTGGGCCAACTCGCGCAGCGTGAACGCATACTTCAGTGCCTTCGGCCACAGTCTGACGACCTGTGAACGATGGGCTCGGGTCGCCGTCAGCACGATGCTGGCGTCACGGACCATCCCGGCGGTCAACCGTCGGGCGATGAAACCCTCGGGGCTGCCTCCGAGCTCCCGCAGAATCGCCGCGGACCTCTCGTCCATCGCTTCTCCGACCAGGGCTCCGGTGCCAGCAGAGCGCACGAGCAGGGCACCGTCGCCATACCGCGCGTCCAACGCGGGCTGGATCAGCCGCTCGACCAAGGGGGATCGGCAGATGTTGCCCGTGCACACCACCAGGATCTGCGCTGCTTCCACGGCCACCACCCTACGGGGGATCCCCCGCCTCAGCTCAGGGCGGCGGCCAGCTGCGACCACCGCGGACCCACTCCGCGCAGGATCCCTGTGCGGGCCTGCTGATCGCCGTCCTCGCTGCCCGAGCGGACCAGCTCGACCTCCAACAGCTCCGGGGAGAGGTGGTCAGCCACCCCGTGTCCCCACTCGACGACCGTGACGGACTCTTCGAGAGACTCGTCCAGATCCAGGTCATCCAGCTCCGCCTCCCCTCCCAACCGATAGGCGTCGACGTGCACGAGGGACGGCCCTCCGACCAGGGACGGATGCACCCTGGCGATCACAAAGGTAGGCGAGGTGATCGGCCCACGGACCTCCAGGCCCCGGGCCAGTCCCTGCGTCAACGTGGTCTTGCCAGCGCCCAGCTGCCCGGTCAGCACGACCAGGTCACCGGGCCGCAGGAGCGAGCCGATCCGCTCTCCCAGCGCCCGGGTATCACGGTCGGTAGGCAACTCCAGCACCAGCTCGCTCATCCGTCGCCGCCGAGGTAGACACGCGGCACCCTGGGGCCGAACCGGGTGACGATCTCGTAGGAGATCGTGCCGGCCGCCTCCGCCCAGTCCTGCGCGGTCGGCTCACCATCATCGCCGGCCCCAAAGATGACGACCTCGTCTCCGGCGTGGACCGGCAGATCCCCGACGTCGATGAGGAACTGGTCCATGCACACCCGTCCGGAGACGGTGAAGCGACGGCCGCCCACCTGCACCGGTCCCACGTTGGAAGCGTGCCGCGGAATGCCGTCGGCGTAGCCCAGAGGAACGTCGATCAGGGTGGTCTCCCTGTCCGTCACGTAGGTGTGGCCGTAGGACACTCCCTGTCCTGCAGGCACCCGCTTGGTCAGGGCCACGGTCGCCGTGACCCGCATGGCCGGCCGCAACCCGAAGTCGGCTGCCGTTCCCAGGTCGGGCACGGGGGTGAGTCCGAAGACGGCGAGGCCGGGACGGACCATGTCCCAGGTCGCGTCCGGGGCGGTCAGGGTCGCCGCTGAATTGCTCAGGTGACGGACCTCCACGGCCAGGCCCGCCCGGTCGGCGATTGTCACGGCGTCGGCAAAAGCTGCCTGCTGGGCACGGACGGTGGGGTGCTCCGGCGCATCTGCATAGGCGAAGTGGGTGAAGATCCCCCGCACTCGAACGGAGCCTTCTGCCTGCCGTCGGGCAGCCTGGTCGACGAGGTCGGTCCAGTCGGTGCGCAGATCACTGGCGGCGACCGGCAGACCGAAGGCGCCGTTGCGTCCCAGCCCCGTATCGACCTTGAGCTGGACGGTAGCGGCACGGCCCAGTCCTGCGGCGGCGGCCACCACTTCCTCCAGAACCTGGGTCGAAGAGACCCCCACTTCGATGTCGGCAGCCACCAGCGGGGCAAGGTCGAGGCCCGGCGCGACCAGCCAGGTCAGGACCGGGGCATCGATCCCCGCGGTCCGCAGCGCGAGCGCCTCACTGGGCTGGGCCACGCCGAGGGCGACCGCTCCGCCCTTCAGCGCGGCGCGCGCCGAAGGCACCAGTCCGTGCCCGTAGGCGTCGGCCTTGACTACTGCCATGAGCTCAGCGCCGCCTACCCGCTCACGCAGCACCTTGACATTGGCGGTGATGGCGTCCAGATCCACGGTCACGCGAGCCGGCCACAGCGCGGCCCACTGCTCACCGGTCATGAGCGCAGGCCCGTCATCACGGTCGCCAGATCGCTCATCAAGCTGTCCTTCACGGGCGGCGCGGAGTCGTCACGGAGCCGGCTCGCGATCCGTTGCCCCAGCTCGGAGGTGTTGGCGCCCATGTCGGCACCGGCCAGCGCCGGGAGCTCGGCGAGGACAGCGGTGGTGGCCGCTTCCACCGCGGCAGCCGCCTGCCCCTCCCCGAGGTGGCCCAGCATCATTGCCATCGACAGGCAGGCACCGGCAGGGTTGGCCCAGCCCTTGCCAGCGATGTCCGGTGCCGATCCGTGGATCGGCTCGAACATGCTCGGGTGGGTCCCGACGAGGTTGAGGTTGCCGCTGGCCGCGACCCCCAGCCCACCCTGGAGCACGGCGCCGAGGTCGGTGACGATGTCACCGAAGAGGTTGTCGGTGACGACGACGTCGAAGCGCTCCGGGCTGACCGGAAGATGCATGCACATCGCGTCGACGTGCACGTAGTCCTGCTCCACGTCGGGATAGCGCTCCCCGACCTGCTCCATCACGGCCAGCCACAGCTTGCCTGCCTCCACGAGCACGTTGGTCTTGTGGCACAGGGTCAGCTTCTTGCGTCGAGCGCTGGCGAGCCGGTAGGCGAAGTCCACGGCGCGTTCTACGGCATACCAGGTGTTGATCGACTCCTGCACGGCCACCTGGGCGGGCGTGCCCGCGTGCACCGTGGAGCCACGAGCGACATACGAGCCTTCGGTGTTCTCCCGCACGATGACGAGGTCGCAGCGCTCCGGAGTCAGCCCCGCGATCGGCGTCGGCACACCGGGGTAGAGGCGAACCGGGCGCAGGTTGATCGCCTGCTTCATCGCCCCGCGAAGGGCCAGGATGATGCCGTGCTCAAGGATCCCCGGAGCGACCTTGGGGCTGCCGATCGCGCCGAAGAGGATCGCATCCTGCTCCCGCAGCGTTGCCGTGACATCGTCCGTCAGCAGTTGGCCGGTCGCCAGATAATGGTCTGCTCCCAGGGGCACCTCGACTCGGTCGGTGGCGAAGCCGAACCGCTCCTGCGCCGCGTCGAGCACCGCGAGCGCCGCGTCAATGACTTCGGGACCGACACCATCGCCGGGCAGGACAGCTAGAGAGTGACGACGCACAAGGGCCTCCATGACGTTGCGTCAAGGCTGAGCATTACAGTGACTGCATTGTGACGTACACACCGCAACCCGGAGGAAGGGGCTCGCAATGACTGCCCTGACGATGGCCGAGAAGCTCTGGTCCCAGCACGTCGTCCGCTCGGCCGGCGGCGAGCCCGACCTGCTCTATATCGATCTCCACCTCATCCATGAGGTCACCAGTCCCCAAGCTTTTGAAGGCGTGCGTCAGGCAGGGCGCACGGTCCGGCGACCGGACCTGACCGTAGCGACCGAGGATCATAACGTCCCGACCACTCTCGGTCCGGTCACCGACCTGGTCTCGCGGACCCAGCTCGAGGCACTGAAGTCAAACTGTGAGCAGTTCGGCATCGTGCATCACGAGCGCGGCCACCTCGGACAGGGGATCGTGCACGTCATCGGCCCCGAGCTCGGTCTGACCCAGCCAGGTATGACGATCGTGTGCGGCGACTCCCACACCTCGACCCACGGTGCTTTTGGTGCCCTCGCCTTCGGCATCGGCACCTCCGAGGTCGAGCATGTGCTGGCCACCCAGACGCTGCCGCTCAAACCCTTCAAGACCATGGCGATCACCGTCGAGGGGGAGCTGCCTGACGGGGTCGGCGCCAAGGACATCATCCTGGCGGTGATCAACCAGATCGGGACCGGCGGCGGACAGGGCTACGTGCTCGAGTATCGCGGGTCCGCGATCCGAGCCCTGTCGATGGAGGGCCGAATGACGATCTGCAATATGTCGATCGAGGGCGGGGCGCGAGCTGGCATGGTCGCGCCGGACGAGACCACCTTCGCCTACCTTCAGGGTCGGCCACACGCCCCGAAGGGCGCGGACTGGGACGCCGCCGTCCAGGCCTGGCGCGCGCTGCCCTCCGACGAGGGCGCGGTCTTCGACGCCGAGGTCGTCATCGACGCCAGCACACTCTCGCCGTATGTCACCTGGGGCACCAACCCCGGCCAGTCGGTCCAGCTCGGCGAGGCCATCCCCGACCCTGACTCGTTCGGCGACGACGACGCCAAGGACACGGCACGCCGAGCGCTGGAGTACATGGGTCTGGAGGCCGGCACCCCGATGCGCGAGATCGCGATCGATGCGGTCTTTCTGGGCTCCTGCACCAACGGCCGGATCGAGGACCTGCGCCTGGCCGCGGACATCTTGCGGGGCCAGCAGATCGCCGAGGGGGTGCGTCTGCTGGTCGTCCCCGGCTCGCACGCCGTCCGGCTGCAGGCCGAGGACGAGGGCCTGGACCACGTATTTCTGGACGCCGGTGGCGAGTGGCGGCTCGCGGGGTGCTCGATGTGCCTCGGGATGAACCCCGACCAGCTCGCCCCGGAAGAGCGCTGTGCGTCGACCTCCAACCGCAACTTCGAAGGGCGCCAGGGAGCTCGCGGTCGCACCCACCTCGTCTCACCCGCGGTCGCGGCCGCGACCGCGGTCCGCGGCACCCTGTCCTCCCCCGCCGATCTCAAGCTCACGCAGGTGAACCTCTGATGGAACCTTTCACCACCCACACGGGCATCGGTCTGCCGCTGCGCCGCTCCAACGTGGACACCGACCAGATCATCCCGGCCCACTTCCTCAAGCGCGTCTCCCGCACAGGCTTCGAGGACGGCCTGTTCGCGCGGTGGCGCGAAGACCCCGACTTCGTCCTCAACGACCCGATCTACGGTCAAGGAACGGTGCTCGTGGCCGGACCAGATTTTGGCACGGGATCGAGCCGGGAGCACGCGGTATGGGCGCTGCAGCAGTATGGCTTCAAGGCCGTCCTGTCCTCTAAGTTCGCCGACATCTTCCGCGGCAACTCCGGCAAGGGTGGCCTGCTCACGGCACAGGTCGAGCAGGGCGACATCGAGCTCATCTGGAAGCAGCTAGAGGCCGAGCCCGGCACCACGATCACCGTCGATCTGGTCAACCGGCAGGTCACCTGCGGCGATATCGTCGCGCCCTTCCAGATCGACGACTACGTCGCCTGGCGCCTGGAAAACGGCCTGGACGACATCTCCCTCACCCTCGCGCACGAGGACGAGATCAGTGCGTTTGAAGCCACCCGACCGTCGTGGAAACCGGTCGTGACCGCGGCCGTGGAGTAGCCCACTTGACGCGACGTCATGTTTTTCGGCTAGAGTTCCTCTCGATGACTCACCTGCTCCTCCTTCGACGCCGCAGCGAGACCTCCTAGGTCCGGCACTCGCTGCGGAGTCGTTGTTGTCCATCGGCGGACCAACCGGCACAGCCCAGCGAGGAAGATCCAGACCAGCCATGAGCATCATCACCACCAGCCCGACCGAGGGCATCATCGAGCGCAACCCCCAGCAGCCCAGCGGGATGCCGGTCCAGCGCTACACGGCATACCCAGCCGTCGACCTGCCCGACCGCACCTGGCCGGACCGGGCCATCACCTCGGCGCCACGCTGGTGCGCCGTCGATCTGCGCGACGGCAACCAGGCGCTCATCGACCCGATGACGCCCGACCGCAAGCGGCGGATGTTCGAGCTGCTCGTGCGGATGGGCTACAAGGAGATCGAGGTGGGCTTCCCCGCCGCCAGCCAGACGGACTTCGACTTTGTGCGGATGCTCATCGAGGAGGACCTGATCCCCGACGACGTGGTGATCCAAGTGCTGACCCAGGCACGCGAGCACCTGATCGAGCGCACGTATGAGTCGATCGCGGGCTGCCGGCAGGCCATCGTCCACCTCTACAACTCGACCTCGACCCTGCAGCGGCGCGTGGTCTTCCGGGCGAGCGAAGACGAGATCGTCGATATCGCGGTCCAGGGCGCGCGCATCTGCGTCAAGCAGGAGGAACAGCTCCGTGCTCGTCATCCGGACACGGACATCTACTACGAGTACTCCCCCGAGTCCTACACCGGGACTGAGCTGGAGTTCGCCGCCCGCGTGTGCAACGCGGTCATGGAGGTCTTCGTCCCGACCGCCGAGAAGCCGGTGATCATCAACCTGCCGGCGACCGTGGAGATGGCCACCCCCAATGTGTATGCCGACTCCATCGAGTGGATGAACCGGCACCTGTCCCACCGCGAGCACGTGATCCTTTCGCTGCATCCGCACAACGACCGGGGCACCGGCGTCGCTGCCGCCGAGCTGGGCTATCTGGCGGGCGCCGACCGGATCGAAGGGTGCCTGTTCGGCAACGGCGAGCGCACCGGCAACGTGTGCCTGGTCACCCTGGGCATGAACCTGTTCAGCCAGGGCATCGACCCGATGATCGACTTCTCCGACATCGAGGAGATCCGCCGCACCGTAGAGCACTGCAACCAGTTGCCGGTCGCCGAGCGCCACCCTTACGGCGGCGACCTGGTCTTCACGGCTTTCTCAGGCTCGCACCAGGACGCGATCAAGAAGGGCCTCGAGGCGCTGGAGGTCGACGCTGAAGCGGCCGGGATGCAGATCGGCGACTTTCGCTGGGAGGTTCCCTACCTGCCGGTGGACCCCAAGGACATCGGCCGCACCTACGAGGCGGTCATCAGGGTCAACAGCCAGTCGGGCAAGGGCGGCGTGGCGTATGTGCTGAAGACGGAGCACAAACTCGACCTGCCGCGTCGCCTGCAGATCGAGTTCAGCGGCGCGATACAGCAGCACACCGATACCAACGGTGGGGAGATTTTGCCAGCGGACATCTGGGCGGCCTTCGAGCGAGAGTATCTGCACCAGGGCGGACCGCTCGTCAGCAAGGAGTACACCGTCGTCCATGACGACATCCTGGACATCGACCGGATCGACGCGACCATCGTGATGGGCGGAGGCGAGCACCAGGTGAGCGGGGTGGGCAACGGACCGATCGCGGCCTACACCGACGCCCTCTCAACGGCGGGGATCGATGTCCGGGTGCTCGACTACACCGAGCACGCGCTCAGCTCGGGCGCCGACGCGGTCGCCGCGGCGTATGTCGAGTGCGCGATCGACGGTGAGGTCCGCTGGGGCGTCGGCATCCACCAGAGCACGGTGACCGCGTCGCTGCGCGCCGTGGCCAGCGCGGTGAACCGTCGGGGACGCTGAGGTCAGCCGCGACCGTCACCGAGCAGGGTCTGGCCGTCCTCCGTCACCGACCAGTAGGGGTTGTGGGCAATCTCCCACACGTGCCCGTCCAGGTCGGTGAAGACGCCGGAGTAGCCGCCCCAGTAGCGGGAGCCGGCTGGTCGGAGGATGGTGGCTCCGGCCGCCATCGCGCTCTCTAACTGCTCGTCGACGTCTGCGGCGCTGGCAACGTTGAGCCCGAGCACCTTGCCACCCCAGGCAGCACCGGAGCCAGGCATGTCCTCGGCTTCGCCGTCGATCTCGATCCCGGAGTCGACGGCGAGCGCCATCCGCTCCCAGAGGGCGACGACCATGCCGCCGGTCTGGAAGAACACGATGTGCTCCGGGGAAGGTCCGGTCTCCCACCCCAGGGCCCGATAGAAGTCACGGGCACGGTCGAGGTCGTTCACACCCAAGGTCACCAGGGACAGACGCTGATCCATGCTGCCAACCTAGCAACCCCCTGCAGGACCTCCTGCCCGCGGGCCACAGGTGGTGTTGCTCACGCGAGCAGCGCGGCGATCGTCGGCGCCAGCGCCTTGGCGACGGCGAGTGCGCGGACCGGCCCGCCCGGGTTGGCCCGGTGGGCCGCCTGCCCGTGCACCAGCGCGGCGAGCGAGCCAGCATCGCGTGGGCGCAGCCCGGCCGCGAGCAGGACGCCGCACAGCCCGGCGAGGACGTCACCGGCACCGGCGGTGGCCAGCCACGGTGGCCCGTCTGCCTGGCTCCGCAGGGGCACCGTCTCGTCCGGGTCGACGATCAGCGTCGTAGTCCCTTTGAGGAGCACCGTCGAGCCGGTCAGCGTGGCCGCGCGCCGCGCGTGCCCGACTGGGTCGGCGAGCACGTCATCGACCGACACGCTCGCTGGGCCCTGGCGCCCCAGCATGGACAGCAGCCTGGCCAGCTCCCCGGCATGGGGCGTCAGCAGGGTGGGGGCCGCGCGGGGGCCGTCGGTCAGCAGGTCCGGCAGCAGGTCGAGGCCGCCTGCGTCGATCACGGCGGGCACGGCCTCGCCGAGGGCGCGTCGCGCCGCACGCACCTGGGCGCGGCCGGCCACCGAGGTATCGGAGATGTCCAACCCCGGTCCCACCACCCAAGCCTGGACGTGTCCGGGCTGCGTGACCGCTTCCGGGACAGCCTGAAGGACCAGGGTGCTCGGTGTCGAGGTCCCGACGTAACGGACCATCCCCGCCCCGGCCTCGACTGCCGCTGTGCAGGTCAGCACGGCGGCGCCTGCGTACTGCTCGCCGCCGGCTACGACGCCGAGCACCCCCCGGGAGTATTTGTCGTCCATCCTCACCGGCACCGGCCAGCGTGCGGCGACATCGCTGGCCTCCAGTCGCTCGACGACAGGAGGCTCGTCTAGGACCAGCCCGAGGTCGACGACGGTGAGCTCCCCCACGGAGCCCTCGGTCACCGGCAGCAGGTGCACGGGCTTGGCGACGCCGAAGGTCACTGTCTCCTGCGCCTGGACGTGGTGGGTGGCTGGCGCGAGGCCGGCGGGGTCCGTGCCGCTAGGGAGGTCGACGGCGAAGGTGTAGGCGGTGCTCGGCAGCTTTCCCACCACCTCGGCCATGGCTCCTCGCAGGCCGGGTCGTCCCCCGATGCCCAAGAGTCCGTCGATCACCACCTCCGCACCGGCCACCGCCTCGCGGACGGCCTCGGGGAGAGACTCGGCCCGCTGGGGACTTGGCCTCACGAGGTGTATCCGGACGCCGGCCTCCTCCGCGACAGCGCGCGCCTGCTCGTGCAGCGCGGCGGCCACCCCCACCGCCTGGATGCGCAGGTGCGGGCGCTCGCGCCGAAGCAGGGCGGCCGCCAGGAGCGCATCGCCGCCGTTGTGGCCCGGGCCGGCCAGCACGAGGACCCGGGTAGGGGTGGTGCTGCCTTCGACGCCCTCGTCCAGCCGCAGCGCGACCTGCTGCGCGAGGCCACGGGCCGCGCGTCGCATCAGCTCACCTTCTGGCAGCCCAGCCTGCGCACGGCCCTCTGCGGACTGGACGGCGGAGACGGCATACCCGCAAATCATCAGCCCTCGGCGATCACGATGGCGGTGGCGACGCCAGCGTCGTGCGAGAGGGAAACGTGCAAGGAGGTCACCCCGAGTGCCTCCGCACGGGCCGCTACGGTGCCGCTGATGCGCAGGTGCGGCCGGCCGTCCTCGCCCCGCACGACGATGGCATCGGTCCAGCGCAGCCCGACCGGTGCACCCAGCGCCTTGGCCAGCGCCTCCTTGGCAGCAAACCGGGCCGCCATCGACTCTGGGCGCAACCCGAGCTCCTCCTGCGTAAAGAGTCGCTCGCCGAGCCGCGCGTTGGCGGTCAGGCGGTCGGTGAAGCGATCGATCTCGACGACGTCAATCCCGACCCCGACGATCATGGCGACCTCACTCGACCGTGACGGACTTGGCCAAGTTGCGCGGCTGGTCGACGTCCAGCCCCTTGGCTGTGGACAGGTGGAGAGCGAAGACCTGCAGCGGCACCACCGTCAGCAGGGGCGCCAGGAGCGGGAGGGTCCGGGGGACGCGGATCACCTCGTCGGCGAACGGCTCCACGTCAGTGTCTCCCTCCTCCGCGATGACCAGCGTGCGCGCACCCCGAGCACGGATTTCCTGGATGTTGGAGACCACCTTGCCGTGCAGTCCGTGCTCGCTGTCTGGAGACGGCACGATGATGAAGACCGGCTGGCCCGGCTCGATCAGCGCGATGGGGCCGTGCTTGAGCTCACCCGCCGCGAAACCCTCGGCATGGATGTAGGCCAGCTCCTTGAGCTTGAGCGCACCCTCCATCGCGACCGGGAAGCCGACATGGCGGCCCAGGAACAGGACGGCGCGTGAATCTGCCATGAAGTAGGCGATCTCCCGCACGCGGTCCATGGTGCCCAGCAGCTTCTCGATCTTCGCGGGGATCTCCTTCAGCTCCCCCATGACGGCGGCCGTGTCCGTCTGCTCTCCGCGCAACCTGGCCAGATAGAGCCCAAGGATGTAGCTGGCGGTGATCTGAGCCAGGAACGCCTTGGTCGACGCGACGGCGATCTCCGGCCCGGCGTGGGTGTAGAGCACGGCGTCCGACTCTCGCGGAATCGTCGACCCGTGGGTGTTGCAGATCGAGATGGTGCGCGAGCCGAGCTCCTTGGCGTGGCGCACGGCCATCAGGGTGTCCATGGTCTCCCCGGACTGTGAGATCGAGACCACGAGGGTGTGGGCGTCGATCACTGGGTCGCGGTAGCGGAACTCGTGCGCCAGCTCGACCTCGACCGGGATGCGCGCCCACCGCTCGATGGCGTATTTTGCGACCATGCCGGCGTAGGCGGCGGTCCCGCAGGCGACGATGACCACCTTGGTCACAACTTTGAGCTCGTCCTCGGAGATGTGCAGCTCGTCCAGCGCAAGGTTGCCGTCGACATCGGTGCGGCCACGCAGCGTGTCGGCGACCGCGTGCGGCTGATCGTGGATCTCCTTCTCCATGAAGGTGGCGTATCCGCCCTTCTCCGCCTCGGCCGCGTCCCAGGTCACCTCGTAGGCCTTGCCCTGCGACGGCGTCCCGTCGAAGTTGATGATCTCGTAGGTCTCGGGGGTGATCGTGACGATCTGGTCCTGGCCAAGCTCGAGCGCCTGGCGGGTGTAACCGATGAACGCGGCCACGTCGGAGCCGAGGAAGTTCTCCCCCTCGCCGAGCCCGACGACCAGCGGTGAGTTGCGGCGAGCGCCGACGAGGACGTGGGGCTGGTCCGCGTGCAGTGCCAGCACGGTGAACGCGCCGTCCAGGGACGCCACGACCTCACGTATGGCCTGCGTCAGGTCGCCGGTCGCGGTGAAGGCTTCGCTGAGGAGGTGGGCGACCACCTCGGTGTCGGTCTCGGAGGTAAACCTCACCCCACGCGCCAGGAGGGACTGCCGCAGCCCGTGGAAGTTTTCGATGATCCCGTTATGGACGATCGCGAGCTTGCCGTCGGCGCCGCCACGGTGAGGGTGGGCGTTGGCGTCGGTCGGTCCGCCGTGGGTGGCCCATCGGGTGTGGCCGATCGCGGTCGCGGTCTGTGGCAGCGGCGCCTCCTGCAGGGCCGAGCGCAGGTTGCTCAGCTTGCCGCTGCGCTTGCGGGTCTCTACCAGCGCTCCAGCGACGACGGCGACCCCCGCCGAGTCGTACCCCCGATACTCCAGCCGTCCGAGCCCCTCCATGATGACTTCGAGCGCCTTGTCATCGGTCCGCGGACCGACATATCCCACGATTCCACACATGGGCCAAGGGTACGGCTTCTCCTTCCGTGCGACCGCCTCTGCCAGAATGCGCGGCATGGGTTCTCATGGCAACGGCCGCAGCATCCCCTCCCCCTACGTCGAGCTCGACCGCGACGACTGGGCCCGGCTGCGCGAAGAGCACCCGATGCACCTGGACGAAGCGGACATCACACGACTGCGCGGGCTGGGTGACCCCTTGGACCTGGCAGAGGTGGAGCAGGTCTATCTCCCCATCAGCCGTCTCCTCTCCTTCTACGAGGAGGCCACTGCCCGCCTGCACCAAGTCACCAGCGACTTCCTCGACGAGCGGCCCAAGCGGACTCCCTTCATCATCGGCGTCGCGGGCTCAGTCGCCGTCGGCAAGTCCACGACGGCGCGCATCCTGGCCGAGCTCATCCGCCGCTGGGATTCCGCCCCTACGGTCGACCTCATCACCACCGACGGGTTCCTCTATCCCAACGAGGTGCTGGCCAAGCGCAACCTGATGTCCCGCAAAGGCTTCCCCGAGTCCTATGACCGGCGCGCCCTGCTGCGCTTCATCTCCGAGGTCAAGGCCGGCAAGTCCGAGGTCATCGCGCCGGTCTACAGCCACCTCGTCTACGACATCATCCCCGGCGAGCGGGTGGTGATCCACGAGCCCGACGTCCTGATCGTCGAGGGACTCAACGTGCTCCAGCCCCCAGCCGCTCACAGCAACGGTCGCGCAGGTCTGGCAGTCAGCGATTTTTTCGATTTTTCTGTGTATGTCGACGCGCATGTGGGCAACATCAAAAACTGGTTCCTCCAGCGATTTCTCTCGCTGCGGCAGACCGCGTTCGCCGACCCCGAGTCACATTTCCACCGCTACGCCACGCTGTCTGACGATGCGGCCATCGACATCGCCGAGAACATCTGGGACACCATCAACGCGCCCAACCTGGTGGAGAACATCCTCCCGACACGCAGCCGTGCCACGCTCGTCCTCCTGAAGGGGCCCGAGCACACGGTAGACCGCGTGCGGCTGCGGCGGCTCTAGACGTCCTGCATCCGGGCGTAGCGCGCCCGGGCAAAGCTGTAGACACCGAAGGCGACCAGGCCCAGTGCCACGACGAGCAGGAGCACGGTGCCCAACGGCTGGTCGGCGAGCGTCTTTAAGGCCCCGTCCAAGCCGGTCGCCTCCTCCGGGTCCGCCTGCCAGGCCGCCAGTATGAAGAGACCTCCAACGACGGCAAGAGCGACACCCTTGGCGGTATACCCGATGAGCCCGCTCAGCTCCACGCCTTTGCCCACCGCCCCGCCCCCTGTCGTCGTCACGTCCTGGAGGAAGGTCTTGGCCACGCCCTTGTAGACGTGGTAAGCGCCAGCCCCGATGACGCCGACGCCGAGCAGACCGACCAGGACGCGCCCCAGGGGGACGTGCATCAAGGTCGCGGTTAGGTCGGCACTGCTCTTGCCGCTGTCCTTGCTGCCACCCATCGCGAACGTCGTGGCCGTTACGCCCATGACTGCGTAAAGGATCGCCTTGCCGGCAGCCTTGGCCCGGTCAGCTACCTCGCCGTCATCCAGCGCACCCACCAGGGCCTCAAACAGGGCCAGCGCAAAGAAGCCCACCACACACACCCACAGCAGCACTGAGCCGAACGGGGTCGACCGGAGCGCCTGCAGCGCGCCTCCCTGATCGGCCTCGCCACCCCCGCCCAGAGCCACCTGCACCGCGATCCACCCGATCAGCAGATGGATGATGCCACTACCGACGTAGCCCAGGCGGGCCAACCTACGCAGCCAGGGGTTATCCCCCATCCGTCCGGCCTCGCGCGAGACCTGCTTGCCGACCTGCTTGAACGCGCTCACCCGGCCAGCCTACGGCGCGGGGCTGTCGGCGTCAGCGCGAACGTTCCAGGCAGCGTTTAGTACCAGCCGACGGCCTCGGAGTGGGCCCATGCGCCGCACGGCGAGCCGTAGCGACCGGAGATGTAACCCAGGCCCCAGGTGATCTGGGTCGCCGGGTTGGTCTGCCAGTCGGAGCCGACCGTCGCCATCTTGTTGCCGGGCAGCGACTGCGGAATGCCGTAGGCGCCTGAGGAAGAGTTCATCGCGAGGTGGTTCCATCCCGACTCACGCTGCCAGAGCGAGTCCAGGCAGCCCCACTGGTCAGCGCCCCAGCCGTAGGAACCAAGCATCGAT
>NZ_JAUNVI010000022.1:29840-44527 GCF_030537745.1 Ornithinimicrobium sp.
CCCAGGTGCCGGAGCGGGTGCTGCCTGGGTCTGCACCGGCGCGGAGCGCTGCTGGGAACGCGAGGCCGCCTCCTGGCTGGCCCGATCGGCAGCCTCCTGCTCGGCCGCAGCGGCCTGCGCCCGCTCGGCTTCCGCAATAGCCGCTCGTTCGGCAGCAGCAGCCTTCTCGGCGGCCCGGGCAGCAGCCTTCTCGGCAGCCTCGGCAGCAGCCTTCTTGGCGGCGGCGGCCTTCTTGGCGGAGATAGCGTCCGACTCGCTGTGGATCGTGTCGAGGCTGGACCCAAGGAGGTCTGCCGACAGGCCGAAGGAGGTGGCGCTCTGCTCGGCCCGCAACTCACGGGTCTCGGCGTAGGCCTGCTGCGCCCGGGTCCCGGCGGTGGTGCCCAGGGACGTGACGGCAGTGGACGCCACGTCGGGGTTGAACCGGCTGATCGCCGTCGTCAACTTGCTGGTGTCGGGGGCCGCGCTCGTCGTGGTCACTGCGTAGGTGGCCAGGGCGAGGGAGCCCGCCGCGATGCCCGCAGTGATCGCGGTCGCCGGACCGCTAAAGCGGCGGGGTCGGTGACGAGCGGGGTCGGAATCGCGCAGGGGGGTGTGAACCATGAAGCAGGGCTACCTCTCGGGGGTTGGTTTGCCGCCTCCGGAGAGAGCGCATGCCCTCAGGTCACGGGAGACCCGGTGGGACAGGCGGCGTTACCAATTCGTGATCTAACCCTGCAACGGTGTCCTGCCAGAAGGCTTTCCGTCAACTCTGCGACGAGAAAGGTGGTCAAGGTCACACCCGCTTGGCTTTGCCGATCCAGTCACATCCTGCACAGGGGCATCACGAGCCCCGCGGTGGTAGCGAACCGACAGCCTTGCCGGTCGGGTCGGCGGGTCGAGGTCAAAGGTCGGCGGTGCCCTCGAGCATCTCGGTCACCAGTGCCGCGATCGGGCTCCGTTCACTACGGGTCAGCGTGATGTGCGCGAACAGTGGGTGACCCTTGAGCTTCTCGATCACGGCAGCGACCCCGTCGTGCCGCCCGACCCGGAGGTTGTCCCGCTGCGCGACGTCATGGGTGAGGACGACCCGAGAGCTCTGGCCGATGCGCGAGAGCACGGTCAACAGGACGTTGCGCTCCAGGGACTGGGCCTCGTCGACGATGACGAAGGCGTCGTGGAGGGACCGGCCGCGGATATGGGTCAGCGGCAGCACCTCCAGCATGTCTCGGTCGAGGATTTCCTCCATCACCTCGGTGGACACGACCGCACCAAGGGTGTCGAAGACGGCCTGAGCCCACGGGCCCATCTTGTCGTTCTCCGAGCCAGGCAGGTAGCCGAGCTCCTGGCCGCCCACGGCATACAAGGGTCGGAACACGATGACCTTGCGATGCTGGCGGCGCTCCATCACCGCTTCGAGGCCAGCGCAGAGCGCGAGCGCGCTCTTGCCGGTGCCGGCCCGCCCACCGAGGCTGATGATGCCGATGTCGGGGTCCAGGAGCAGATCGAGGGCAACCCGCTGCTCGGCCGAGCGGCCATGCAGCCCGAAGGCGTCCCGGTCGCCTCGCACGAGCCGCACGCTGTGATCGGTGGCGATGCGACCCAGCGCACTGCCGGAGGGGCCGAGCACGGTCAGTCCAGTGTGGACGGGCAGCTCGTGCGCCTGGTCCAACTCCACCCGCGCGTGCTCGTAGAGCTGGCGCATCTGCTCGTCATCGATCTCGAGCTCGGCCATGCCCGTCCACCCGGACTCGACGGCCAGCTCGGCGCGGTACTCCTGGGCATCCAGCCCCATCGCGGACGCCTTGATCCGCATAGGCAGGTCCTTGCTGACGACGGTGACGTCACTGCCCTCACCGGCGAGATTCATCGCGACCGCCAGGATGCGGCTGTCGTTGTCGTCCAGGCGGAATCCTGCGGGCAACACCATGGGGTCGATGTGGTTGAGCTCGACGTGCAACGATCCGCCGTCATCCCCGACCGGCACCGGTTCGGCGAGCGTGCCGTGCTCGAGCCGCAGATCGTCCAGCATCCGCAGCGCCTGGCGGGCGAAGTAACCGAGCTCGGGGTGGTGCCGCTTGGCTTCCAGCTCGGTGATCACCACGACAGGCAGCACGACGTCGTGCTCCATGAAACGGATCAGCGCCCGTGGATCGGACAACAACACCGAGGTGTCCAGCACGTAGGTCTTGCGGCCGGTCTGCGGACCCCCCGCCACCGGCAGCCCGGACTCGTTTTCCTTCTCACAGGTCGTGCGCATGGGCGCGGTCATGTCGGCCTCCCGAGAGGCGGGACGGGATGCCCCGCGTCTGAGGCCGACGTTACGAGGTCGCCACGTGACTCTGCGCCACCGAGGCGGCGTGTCGGCGACCTAGTCAGAGGACCTTGGACAGGAAGGACTGGGTGCGACGGTGCTGGGGGTTGCCCAGCACTTCGACGGGATCCCCCTCCTCGACGATCACGCCATCATCCATGAAGACCAGGTTGTCGCCGACCTCGCGGGCGAAGCCCATCTCGTGGGTGACCACCATCATCGTCATACCGTCAGCGGCCAACTTCTTCATGACATCAAGCACGTCACCGACCAGCTCGGGGTCTAGTGCCGAGGTCGGCTCGTCGAAGAGCATCATGTCCGGGTTCATCGACAGCGCGCGGGCGATCGCCACCCGCTGCTGCTGGCCGCCAGACAGGTGCGCCGGGTAGGCGCCCTCCTTGTCGGACAGGCCCACCGTGACGAGAGTCTCGCGCGCGATCTGCTCCGCCTCGGCCCGTCCCCGACGCTTGACCCGCTGCTGGGCGATCGTGAGGTTACGCAGCACCGTCATATGAGGAAACAGGTTGAACTGCTGGAAGACCATGCCGATCCGGGACCGGACCTGGTCCAGCTCGGTGTCCGGGTGCGTGATGTCGATCCCCTCGACCAGGATCTGTCCCGAAGTCGGCTCCTCCAGCCGGTTGACGCACCGCAGGAGCGTGGACTTGCCGGAGCCCGAGGGACCGATGACGCAGACCACCTGACCTCGGTCGACGTGGAAGTCAATGCCCTTGAGCACCTCGTTCGCGCCAAAACTCTTGTGCAGTCCGCGGACCTCGATGGCGGGGGCAGTGCTGTCCATCTCACCGATGGGCGCCAACGGCTTGGTCATCAACGGCTCCTCTTCTGCTTGCGCTCCATCCACGCCACCAGCTGCGTGAGCGGCAACGTGATGGCCAGATAGAGCAGGGCCGCGAAAGCCAGGCTGGTGGCTGTCCCGGCCGAAGGACCGCTGCTCATGAAGTCCCTGGCCATCGTGGTCAGCTCCTTCTGGTTCGCGGCGAGGCCGATCACGAACAGGAGTGAGGTGTCCTTGATCAGGATGACCAATTCATTGGTCAGCGGTGGGATCACGATACGCAGGGCCTGCGGCATCACGATTGATGTCATCGTCCAGCCGCTGCTCATGCCAAGGGAAGCGGCTGCTTCAGCCTGTCCCTTGGGCACGGCTTCGATGCCGGCCCTCAGGGTCTCGGCCATGTAGGCGGCCGAGACCATCATCAGCGCCAGGAGGCCTGCCCCGACGGTCCCGCCCGGAGGACGCCAACCGACGGCGATCGGGACACCCAGGCCCATGAAGAGGATGACGACGAGGGCTGGTAGCCCGCGAAACAGCTCGATGTAGGCCGTGGACACCCACCGAAACGGCGCGACCGGAGCCAGCTTCATGAGCACCAGGATCAGACCCAGGAGGAAGCCACCGGTGAAGGCCACGATGGTGTAGAGGATGGTGTTCTTGGCAGCGACCAGGATCATGTCCTGCCACGTGCCGGTGAAACCCTCAGTGAGGAAGAAGTTGTCCTTCACGCGGGGCCAGTCCACCATCAGGAGGACGACGACGACCAACGCCAGGAAGAGCACGTACAGGGCGCCCCTGGTGGCCCGTTGTCGCTGGCGTCTGGTCATCGCTATGGCCTCGTCTCCTTCGTCGGGTAGGGCGATGCGTCGGTTCAGCGGCTGGTGCTGGCGGCGTCGTCCCCGGCGGTGAAGTACTTGTCGTAGAGCAACTGGTAGTCGCCGCCGTCACGCAGCGCCGTCAGCTCCTTGTTGACGGCCTCGACGAGTGCGGTGTTGCCCTTCTTCATCGCCAGTCCGTAGGTCTCGTCCGTGGAGTACTCTTCCGCGACCTTGAACGAGCCGTCCACCTTGGCGTTGTCGACGTTGACCGGCAGGTCCTGGAGCAGCGCATCGACCTGACCGGCCTTCATCGCCTGGAACATCTCGGCGTTGCTCGGGAACGCAATGAGCTTGGCGCCCTTGGCGTTCTCCTTGGCGTAGGACTCACCCGTGGTGCCCTGCTGCACACCGACGTTCTTGCCGTCGAGGTCGGCGATCGAGGAGATGCCACCGTCGGCGGACACGAGGAGGGACTGCTTGGAATCGTAGTAACCGTCGGAGAACGCGATGCTCTTGGCCCGGTCTTCGGTGATCGTCATCGCGGACGCGGCGACATCGCACTCGCCGGCGTTGAGGGACAGCCCGGACTGGAGCCCATCGAAGGAGGAGTCCTTGACCGCGAGCTTGAGATCGAGGCCGTCGGCGACCGCCTGCACGATATCGATGTCAAAACCTGAGAAGCCCGACGCGGCAGCCGTGTCGAAGTCCTCGAAGGGGGGGTAGGGGACGTCGGAGCAGACAGTCAGGGTGCCGCTCGAGACCAGGTCCAGGCCGGCAGCATCCCCCTTGTCATCGCTCGAGCCACCACAGGCGGACAGGGAGAAGGCCAGGATGGAGGCCCCGGAGATTGCCACGAGAGATCGCATGTTCATGCGCTGAACTGTATGCGCTCACCAGCCCGGGTCGGACGCAACCCGCAGAACGTGACGAAATCGTTGTCCTCGCAGGTGTGTGGTCAGGCGCCGAAGCGCCGCTCACGCTCCACGTAGGCGCGCAGCGCCCGCATGAAGTCGACCTTGCGGAAGTCGGGCCAGTAGGCCTCGCAGAAGTAGTACTCGCTGTGCGTGCTCTGCCACAGCAGGAAGCCTCCCAACCGCTGCTCCCCCGAGGTGCGGATCACGAGGTCCGGATCAGGCTGACCGCGGGTGTAGAGATGGCTGGCGATGTCCTCGACCGTCAGCGCGGAGGCCAGCTCTTCCAGCGACCGGCCCTCGGCGACCGCGTCGCGAAGCACGGCGCGGACGGCATCGGTGATCTCTCGGCGCCCGCCGTAGCCGATGGCGACGTTGACGACGAGGCCCTCGACGTCGTCCGCGCGCGCTGCGTCAGAGGTGAGCCGCTCCGCAGTCTGTGGCGGCAGGAGGTCGAGGGCCCCCACCAGCCGCACGCGCCAGCGTCGGGCGTCGGCCAGGTCGCAGACCACCTGCTCGATGATCTCCAGCAAGGGCTCGAGCTCGACGTTGGGTCGCTTCAGGTTGTCGGTGGACAGGAGCCAGAGCGTGACGACCTCGATCCCGGCCTCTTCGCACCACCCCAGGAAGGGCGCGATGTTTTCGGCGCCCGCCCGGTGACCGTCCGCCGACGCGGCACCCCTCTCCTTGGCCCAGCGCCGGTTGCCGTCGAGCATCACGCCGATGTGACGTGGCAGCTTGTCGGCGGGCAGGTGACGGCGCAGGGAGGCGGTGTAGGCCCGATAGGCCAGGTCTCGAGGCGTCGCCATACCGGTCAACCTACCGGCCGCCGAGGGGAATCGGCGGCCTCGACATGGCCAAGTGGCGCCTGAGCGTCTCCGGCGGCCACCTACTTACGGTTGCGTAACCTACGCCACCGTAAGTTACGCTTGGTTCATGGATCAGATGCGTAGCGCGGCAGCAGACATGGCTGAATCCGCAGGAGAGTTCGTGGACTCCATCGTGGAGCAGGTCAAGCCTCGGTTGCGTGGCTGGCTCCACCTCGCCATGGTCCCGATCAGTGTCACCCTGGCCGCGATTCTGGTGGCGCTCGCGCCCACCCCCCGGGCCCGGGTCGCCGTGCTGGTCTTCGGCATCACCGCCGTCCTGCTCTTCGCTACCTCGGCGATCTACCACCGTGGGCATTGGTCGGCCAAGGTCTCCAGGATCCTGAAGCGCTGGGACCACGCCAACATCTTCCTGATCATCGCTGGCACCCATACGCCGTTCGCGGTGCTGCTGCTGCCTGCGGGTCAGATGCGCAACCTGATGTGGGTCGTGTGGTCCGGTGCGCTGGCCGGTGTCCTTTTCCGGGTCCTATGGGTCGGTGCTCCGCGCTGGCTCTACACCTTCGTCTACATCGCCCTCGGCTGGGTCGCGGTGTTCTACCTCGTCCCCTTCTGGCGCTCCGGCGGGCCGCTCATCGTGCTGCTCATCGGCGCCGGTGGACTCCTTTACACCTTGGGCGCGGTGGTTTATGGGCTCAAGTGGCCCAACCCGTCCCCGCGCTGGTTCGGCTTCCACGAGATCTTCCACGCCTTCACCGTCGCGGCGTTTTCCTCGCACTGGATCGCGGCCCTCCTCGCGGTCCTGGGCACTCGAGCCGCGCTCGCCTGAATCGGAGCACCGGCGGCGATCAGGCCCGCCAGCCCCTTCGGGCGGTCAGGGCTTCCGAGCTGTCAGCTGAGCGGGTCCTCCGTCGGCGGCGCTGACTCGTCCTCCGCCACGGCGCGCGCGGCTTCTCGCCGGACCGCGTCCACACGTTCCTGCTCCCGCAGCCGCATCCGGCGCAGTCTCTTGGACAGGTCGCGGCTGAGCAGCCACACCGTCAGACCGAGTGCAAAGACGACCAGAAAGCCGCCCAGACCAGCGGTGATTTCGACCCCGGTGTTGTTCATGCTGAGTGGGCCTCTTCTTCACGCATCTCGTCCCGTCCGTCGCCATCGCCGTCGCGCGGCTCGGTCGAGTGGTCCAGCTCGGGAGGGATTGGCGCGTGCGGCTCATATTTCAGCATCAGCTCTCCATCCGCATCCCGGGCAGCGGCTCCACGGCAGACGGCATCTCGGTCCGCCAACTCGCGCACCCCGGCGAAGAGGTCGCCTTCTGGCACCGAGACCGGCACGAGAGAGGCCGCGAGCTCGAAGTCGTCAGTCGGCCATTCGGCGCGCTGGATCTCCAGCGGCACCGCAAACCAGTGACCGTCCGGGTCGACCTGGGTGGCGTGCGCGCGGAGCGCGTCGTCGCGGAGCTGGAAATAGTCCCCGCACCTGACGTGCGTGGTCAGGACGCGACGGGGGCGGGTCAGGATGTTCTTGAGCCAGTCGGCGTAAGGCGCCTCGTGCCCCAAGCGGATCATCGCGTCGTTGAGGCGCTGCATACGCTCCACGGTCCAGCCGTTGTAGTAGACCTTCAGTGGCTGCCAAGGCTGGCCCGCGTGCGGGTAGGCCGTCGCGTCGCCTGCCGCCTGGAACGCGGCCATCGTCACGACGTGCGTCATCACATGATCGGGGTGGGGGTAGCCGCCGTTCTCGTCATAGGTGGTGATCACGTGCGGGCGGAACTCGCGGATGACCCGCACCAGCGCTTCGGTCGTCACCTCGAGCGGCTCCAGCGCGAAGCAACCCTCGGGCAGCGGCGGCAGGGGGTCGCCCTCGGGAAGCCCCGAGTCGGTGAAGCCCAGCCAGGTATGGCTCACGCCAAGGATCTGCGCGGCCCGGGCCATCTCTTCGCGGCGGACATGGGTGATGTCGCGCTGGATCGCCGGGTCCTTCTTGAGGCGCTCGTTCAGGACATCACCGCGCTCCCCTCCGGTGCACGAGACAACGCGGACCTCGACTCCTTGAGCGGCGTAGTACGCGGTCGCCGCGGCTCCCTTGGACGACTCGTCATCGGGATGGGCGTGGACCGCCATCAGGCGCAGGCCGTGCGGCTGCAGGCTCATCGGACTCCTTCGGTCGGCGACTGGCAGGGGCCTCCCCCCGCGCCGGCCAGGATCGTGTCGGACAATGGTGGTGTGCGCCACTAGGGCGCACTGCAACTTCCATCTTCTCATCCCCCCAAGGATTCCCGGACGTGACCACACCCGAGCCTGGCTCCGTCGACGCTGACCCGCACGCTGTGGGCGCCGACCGGACCGACTGGGACGCCGAGGAGGAGGGCCATGACACCTGGCGCGGACCCGGTGGGTCGGGTCGTCCCGCTCGGACCCGCAGGACGTGGTGGCTGATCGGCACGATCGCGGTCCTGGTCATGACTGCCATCGCGGTCTGGTTCGGCGTGACGGCCGCACATGGCAACGTGCAGTGGATCAACACCGGCCACCAGATCGCCTCGGACACCACCGTCGAGGTCCGCTTCGACCTGCGTCGCGACGCCTCGCGTGCGGTGACCTGCCAGTTGGAGGCGCAGGACTTCAGCCACCGCGTGGTGGGCCGGACTGAGGTCACGATCGACCCGTCGTCGGAGTCGCCGAGCCGGCACATCGCGCAGGTGCAGTCGGCCGCGCGCGCCGTCACCGGCTATGTGGAGCAGTGCTGGTATGCAGATGAGGCGCCGCTCCCGGACCGTTGACGATCCTTGAGCGACGCCCCGTGCGGACCTGCGCCTGTCGGCGCGGGTCTGGTCAGTCCTGGTAAGGCTTGGCCTTGATGATCTTGACCTCGACCTGCTTGCCGTTGGGTGCGCCATACGTCACGACGTCGCCGGGACGGTGGCCGGCGATAGCTGCGCCCAGCGGCGACTTCTCGCTGAAGACGTCCAGGTCGTCGCCGTCATCGATGATCTCGCGGGAGCCCAGCAGGAAGATCTCGGTGTCACCGAACATCTCCACGGTCACCACCATGCCTGGCTCGACGACGCCGTCGTCCGCCGGAGCGGTCCCTACCACAGCGTTGCGCAGCAGCGCCTCGAGCTGACGGATACGGGCCTCCATCTTGCCCTGCTCCTCCTTGGCCGCGTGATAGCCGCCGTTCTCCTTGAGGTCCCCCTCCTCACGAGCATCTTCGATCCGCCTGGAAATGTCCGAACGACCCTCGCCGGTGAGACGGGACAGCTCTGCGCTCAGGCGGTCGTACGCCTCCTGCGTCAGGTAACTGGCTTCGTGGGCGGTACCGGTCACGTCAAACTCCTCATCTGGGACGAAGGCCGGACGTCGTTGTCGATGTCCGGCCCAAACACAAGGTCCGGGCACCTCTTGCCCGGACCATTGTTGACCTTCGATTCTAGCCTGGATCCCACCCAGAGTCGAGGCGGCGGGCCGCCGACCCGGTTAACCGTGGTCGACGGAGTAGCCGCGCTCCCGCAGTGCCTCCACGACCCGAGTGGAGTGCTCGTGGCCCATCGTCTCCAGGTTGAGCGAGATGGCGACCTCCTGGACCTTCAGCCCCACGACGCGGCGGTGATGCTGCACCTCGAGCACGTTGCAGCCCTCACCCGCGAGCAGCGCGAGCACGCCGACCAGCTCACCGGGACGGTCAGGAACCTTCACCTGCAACTGCAGGAAGCGACCGGCGACGGTCAGCCCCTGCCGGATGATGCGCAACAAGAGCAATGGGTCGATGTTGCCGCCGGAGATGACAGCGACGACGGGGCCTTCGTAACGTTCGCAGGCCTCGAGCCCCAGGTCCATCAGATGAGCCGTGGCAGCGGCGCCCGCGGGCTCGACGACCTGTTTGGCTCGCTCCGCCAGAAAAAGCACGGCGCGCGCGATCGCCTGCTCGCTCACCGTCTCGATCCCGTCGACGATCTCGGCGACGATCCCAAAAGGCACGTCGCCGGGACGGCCGACCGCGATGCCGTCGGCCATCGTGTTCATCGAAGAGACGGGCACGGGGTGCCCGACAGCCAGCGACCGCGGGTAGGCGGCGGCCTCCTCGGCCTGGACACCGACCACCTTGACGTGGGGTCGCAGCCCTTTGACCGCGGTGGCGATGCCCGCCAGCAGGCCTCCGCCACCCGTGCAGACCAGGACTGTCCGCACGTCGGGGACCTGGTCGATGATCTCCAGCCCGCAGGTCCCCTGCCCAGCAACGATGTCGTGATGGTCGAACGGCGGGATGAAGACCGCGCCGTGTTCCTTCTCAAAGGCCAGAGCCTCCACGATGCAGTCGTCGATGGTGGCTCCCACCTGGATCACCGTCGCGCCGTAGCCCTTGGTCGCAGCGAGCTTGGGCATCGCGGCGCCGTTGGGCATGTAGACGGTGGCCTCGATCCCCAGCAGACGGGCCGCGAGCGCGACGCCCTGAGCATGGTTGCCGGCGCTGGCAGCGACGACACCACGACGCTTCTCCTCATCGGTGAGGCGCGACATACGGTAGAAGGCGCCACGCATCTTGAAGGATCCCGCGCGCTGGAGATTCTCGCACTTGAGATAGATGGGCACGCCCGTGCGGTCGGTGAGCGCCTGGCTGAACTCCATCGGCGTCGGAGTGAGGACATCGGTCAGCACCTCTTGGGCGGCGAGCACGTCATCGAGGGTCACAGTTGGCGTCGTTGGCACCCCGCCACAGTAGCCACTGCCAGCCAGCAGCCACTCAGCTGTCCAGGATCTGCGCAGCGACGGCTCGAGCCAGGTCCGGATGCCGGTCGACGAGCAGACCGGCCGCGAACAGAAGGTAGGACGTGTCGACCGTCGTGCGTGCCTGCGCAGGGGGTCGCCAGCCACCTCCGTGATCGGTCAGCACCCCCGCCAAGATGCGGTCCGCGTCCTGGCTGGTCGCGTGACGCAACACTCCACCGGAGCCGATCAGCACGCCCACGTCCGCGAGCGGTCGGGGCGCTTCGCCAGGCGCACCCGGGCGACCGTGGCGTCGAGCCGCCACCCTCGCCGCCAACGCCGCGAGCGTCACGTCGTGCCCCGCATCCTCCGGAGTCGTCGGCAGGAGGCCCGGGTCGGCATGCACCCGCTCTACCCAGGAACTCAGGGCAGAAGTCGGGTCGGTAAGCCGCTCCGCCAGCGCCGCCTCGAGCACGCCGGGGGCGCCCCAACGCATGCCCAGGTCACCCTCGACCGTCCGCGCGTGCCAGAGGGTGGCGACGACCTGCTTGCGCAGCGAGGCGTCCTCTCCCTGAGGGGTCAGGACCGAGTAGACGTCCGTGGTCGCGCCGCCGATATCGATGACCATCACGTCCCCGCCAGCCACCTCCGCGAGGACCTCGACTCCGGCCAGCACGGCGTCCGGGGTCGCGGCGCGCACGAGCTGAGCAAAACGTGGCCCTCGCGACAATCCCTTGCCGCCGATCACGTGCTCCAGGAAGACCTCGCGGATAGCGCGCCGTGCCGGCCCCGGGTGCACGACGCCGATGCGAGGCAGGACGTTGTCGGTCAACGTGGTGCGACGGCCGGTGGCGGCGAGCTCGGCGGCCACCTGCTGTTGGGCCTCGACGTTGCCTGCAACCACGACGGGCGCGCCGACGCGAGAGGTGGCGAGACGTCGCGCGTTGTGGAGCAGCACCTCGGCGTTGCCTCCGTCAGTGCCGCCGACCAGCAGGATGACGTCGGGGCGGGCGGCGCGCAACGCTGCGACGTCAGCAGTTCGTAGCGGGCCGGCGGCGACGTGCACGACCTTGGCCCCGGCCGACAGGCCTACCCGGTGGCCCGCTTCGGCGGTGACCACGCGTTCGTAGCCGACTACCGCCAGACGCAGACCGCCGCCAGCGCTGGAGCAGACGAGCATCCGGTCGCGGTTGCCGTCCAGCGGGTCGGGGACCGGCACGCCTGACTCGACGGCGAGCCCACGGCAGACCTGAAGCACGCCATCGAGCACATCCCGGTCGGGACCGACCGTGGTCGGGACAGCCCCGCGCGCCAGCAGGCCGCCCTCCTCATCGATGAGAGCGGCCTTGGTGAAGGTCGACCCGACGTCGACCAGGAGCAGGCTCACACCAGGGCGATGATGAGGCTGACCACCAGCCAGATCAGCCCCACCCCACCCAGGATGGCGCCCCAGAGCATCTTGCGCTGGGCCGCGAGCACCGTCGCGCGGTTGTTCTCCACGCCGAAGCCGACCTGCGCACCGACGTCCAGCGAGCCGGGAGGGCCGCCGAAGCCCGCGAGGAGCTTGGTGGCTTCGGCGTGGTCGCGGCGACCCAGCAGGTAGAGCACGACCCCGGCGACGAGCAGGACCAGGGGGAGGACGACATACAGCGTCCAGTCCCCGCCGGTCCACGCCTCGGTGGCGGCCAGCGGCATCGGAGCAGCGAACGGCGTGAGCATGAGAGGCACGCTGCCACACGCAACCCGGTGCGCGCCACCGCAAGGTCTGCGGTGAGCGTGGGACAATTGAGCCATGAACATCTCCTCGCGCTTCCCCCGTCGCACCACCGCGCCCCCCGCTACGACTCATGCGGTGCTGGGGACCCCTCTCCACGGACCCTGGCCCGAGGGCACTGAGGTGATCTATGTGGCGATGGGTTGCTTCTGGGGCGCCGAGCGGATCTTCTGGAAACTGCCCGGCGTGGTGTCCACCGCGGCCGGCTACCTGGGCGGCTCGACCCCCGCCCCGAGCTATGAGCAGGTGTGTTCGGGGCGCACCGGGCACGCGGAGGCGGTGCTGGTCGCCTACGACCCGACGCAGACCTCCCCCGAGCTTCTGCTGAAGTCGTTCTGGGAGAACCACGATCCGACGACGGCCAACCGTCAGGGCAACGACGTCGGCACGCAGTATCGCTCCGCGATCTTCCCGACGACCTCGGACCAGACTGAGGCGGCCACCGTGTCCCGTAAGGCCTTCGGGGAGATCCTCAGCGCTGCGGGACACGGCCCGATCTGCACCGAAGTGACGCCCGCTGAGGAGGCCGGAGAGTTCTACTACGCAGAGGACTACCACCAGCAGTATCTGCACAAGAACCCCGGCGGCTACTGCAACCACGGCCCGACCGGCTACACCTGCCCCGTCGGCCTGGTCCGGCAGGACGAGCTGCCGGCACAGCAGGACGTCCTCCCACCGCACTGACCCGCGGCAGTCATGGCGGCGCCGACAAGGAGCCCGTCTAGACTTCGCCCAGCGCGCGCCTCGAGCAGGAGGCGGCACTACGCTGCGACGAGCCCGGCGCGACTCGACGACGAGTCTGCGCCCGATCCCGAAAGGTGCCCGACCATGCAGCCTGCCGACCGGCGCAAGGGGGCAGCTCCCTCGCTCGCCGACCTGCGCGCCGTCGTGCAGCCGCCCGAGGTCCTCGCGCGGAGCAATGCCGAGCACTGGACCGGGGACCGCTATCTGCGCCGCGTCTCGCCGCACCTGACCCGCCAGCTCCTCCGCACCTCCATCTCCGCCAACGGCGTCACCGTCCTGATGATGGTCGCTGGCTGGCTGGCCGCCCCGGCGTTGCTCCTCCCCGGCGTGTGGGGCGCCCTGCTGGGGGCTGCGCTCGCCCAGCTGCAGATGCTGCTGGACTGCTCCGACGGTGAGGTCGCGCGGTGGCGTGGGCTGTCCGGACCGTCCGGCATCTTCTTGGACAAGGTGGGTCACTACACCGTCGAGGGACTCATCGCCCTGGCGCTCGGGGTCCGCGCCACCGGCGTCATCGGTGATCAGGAGGCCGACCCCGTCCGGATCTGGCAGTTTGCCTTCATCGGAGCCTTCCTGAGCGCCGGTCTGCTTCTCAACAAAGCGCTCAACGACATGGTCCACTCCTCGCGGGCGGCGGCTGGCCTGGGTCGGTTGGCGGACACTCCGGGCGCTCGCGACGTGCCGCCCACCAGCCTGTTGGGGCAGCTGCGCCGCGCGGCCAGATGGGTGCCCTTCCACCGCATCTTCCACTCGATCGAGATGACCATGCTCACCCTGGTGGTCGCCCTCCTGGGCGCCGTCCTCGGTCACGACCTCCTCGCGGCCCGGCTGCAGGTGCTGGTGATGGCCGTGGTCATCATGCCCGTGGTCCTGGGCCACCTGCTCGCCATCCTGGCTTCACCGCGTCTGCGCAGCGCCGAGGGTGCCACGTGAGCGACCCAGCCACCTTCGGGGTGGTCGTGCTCACGCAGGGAAAGCGTCCGGTCGAGCTGGCTCGGGCGATGGATTCGCTGCGGACCCAGCGCCGCGTGGTGCTGGACATCATCGTGGTGGGCAACGCCTGGGAGCCCACGGGCCTCCCACCGGGGATCGCCACACTCGCACTCCCTCGCAACGTCGGCATCCCTGCTGGCCGTAATGCCGGCGTCGCCCACGTGCAGGGCGAGTTCTTGTTCTTCCTCGATGATGACGCCTGGCTCCTCGACGACGACGTCCTGGCCCGGACCGCGGACTATCTGCGCGCGCATCCGGACGTGGGGATGATCCAGCCGCGCATCGATGACCCGTCCTCCGACCGGGAGATGCCGGGCCGCTGGATCCCGCGGCTGGGCAACACACACCGTGACGATGAGGCGGACGTCTTCAGCGTGGTCGAGATGACCGTGGCGATGCGTCGTGAAGCCTATGACCGGTCCGGTGGCTGGCCTGGAATCTTCTTCTACGCCCACGAGGGGATCGAGCTCGCCTGGCGGGTCTGGGCGGCAGGCTACCGAGTGCGTTATGTGCCCTCGCTACGGACCGGCCATCCGATCATTGACCCCCGCCGGCACGACGACTATTTCTTCAAGAACGCCCGCAACAGGGTGTGGCTGGCCCGCCGCAACCTGCCCTGGCCCTTGGGCTGGGTCTACGTCGCCAACTGGACCGGCGTGCAACTGATCCGGTGGTGCCAGCAGCCGGGCGGCCTCCGGTCATGGCTGGCCGGCTGGTGGGAGGGCTGGCGCGCCAGCCCGTGGGAGCCCCACGAGAGCCGCCACAAGCTGCGCTGGCAGGACATCGCCCGCATGGCTCGGCACGGTCGACTGCTGGTCATCTAGC
>NZ_JAUNVI010000023.1 GCF_030537745.1 Ornithinimicrobium sp.
GCAGGCCGGCGGTGATCTTGTAGGAGCCCTCGAAGACCCCGATCTCCTCACCGAGGAGGACGACAGCGTCGTCACGTTGCATCTCGCTTCGCAACGTGGAGCGAAGCGCCTCGCGATAGGTCATCTCGCTCATGACCGGACACCTTCGTCCGGCTCGTCACTGGGGACGAGGATCACCGGGTCACCGGGCAGTCGGTGAGGGGTGCCCGCCACCGGAGTCGCATAGGCATGGACGAACAGGTCGGCCACCTCGGGGTCGGGGCTCTCGTCCGCGAACGCGACTGCGGCCGCGACCTGCTTCTCCGCCTCCGCCTCGATCCCACTCGCGGACTCGCCGTCGAGGACCCCGGACTCGATGAGCTGGGCTCGGAAGGCGGGCACCGGGTCTTCGTCGCGCGCCTGCTGGTTGTCCTCCTGCGAGCGGTACTTCGCTGGATCGACGACGGAGTGGCCACGCAGTCGAAAACTCATCGCCTCGACCAGGCTCGGCTGGCGCTGGCACCGGGCCATGTCCAACGCCGCAGTGGCTGCCTCGCGCACGGCAATGACGTCGCCACCATCGACCCGCACCCCAGGCATCCGATAGGAGCAGCCGCGCTTGTAGAGCTCGGGTTCGGCCGCGGCCTTCTCGACCGGCGTGCCCATCCCCAGTTGGTTGTTGATGATGACGTAGACGATCGGCAGATGCCACAGCGCCGCCAGATTGAGGGACTCGTGGAAGGCGCCGATGTTGGTGGTGCCGTCGCCCATCAGGCACATCACCGCCTCCGCATCGGGCCCGGGACCACCCCGGTAGGTCAGCGCCAGAGCGGCACCGGTCGCGGGTGGGATCTGCCCGCCGACGATGCCGTAGCCCCCGAGCATCCGCGCCTTCTTGTCGAACATGTGCATCGACCCACCGCGCCCGCCGGAGACGCCGGTCGCCTTGCCGAACAGCTCGGCCATGACCCGCCCCGCTCCGAGGCCCCGCGACAGGGCGTACCCGTGGTCTCGGTACGTGGTGAAGAGGTAGTCACTGGGGCGCAGGGCCGCCATGAGCCCGACCACCGTCGCCTCCTCGCCGAGGTTGAGGTGACAGTAGCCGCCAATCTTGGCCCGTTGATACATCTCGCTCGCGCGCAACTCAAAGGAGCGGATCAGGACCATCTGGCGGTAGTAGTCGGTGAGGTTCTCCGGAGTCACATCGCCACCGCCCACTTCCGGGTCCGTCGTGGTGTTCTCGGTGCTACCAGGCATCGCCTCTCCTGTCCGTGCTCCGGCGTGGCATGTGCTGCGTGTCGCGAGCTGCTGCTTTCAGAACCCTGGCGACTGCTCCTCGAGGACGAAACGATCGCTGCCCGCATGGCAGCGTGGGCACACCTCGGATGGGTGGTCTCCGCGGACCGCCTCGCCACAGGCCCGGCAGACCCACTCGGTGGCGAGCAGGGCTACGACGTCACCTCGGCTGACGATCCCGACCAGTTCACCCTGGACGACCACGGGCACCCGGCGGAAGTGCCGATCGACGAGCAGATGCCGCACATCAGCGATCGGGGTGCCAGCACTGACACTAATAACGCTCGTCGTCATCACGTCGGCTGCGGTGGCCCCACTCTTGGCCAGCAGGTCGAACTCACTGACAAGTCCGAGCAACGCCCCGGCAGCGTCGATGACCGGGACCCCGCTGATTCCCTTGGAGCGCAACAGATTTGCGATATCTCCGACCAATGCGTCGGGCGACACGGTGTGCACTGGGGCAGACATGATCTCGCCGGCTGTCGCGGCAACCGGCCCTACGGGATGGGATCGTGATCGGCCCATACCACGACAGCCTAGGCCGAAACTGCCTGGAGGGGCTGAGAAGCTGTCAGCCGCCCCGCCGACGCAGCCTCCTCCGTGCCGCGTTGCGCTGGCTCCTCGCCAACCGGAGCTGGGGCTATCCTCCTCGTGCAGCCGAAGATGATGCCCTCGCCGGCGTGGTCTCGCTCTCATCGATGGCCGCCACGGAGTTCTCCCCGATGTACACGAATGCTGCGCGACGCAGGTCGTGCCGGTGTCGCCTCCATCGAAGAGGGCGCGGTCACCCTGCGCAGATACTTAGGCGAAGCACGGTCAGCGGCTGATATGCCGCCTACCTAGCGAGGGCGTGGGGGCCGGGCGTCAGCGCACCGGCATGCGACGCATCACCAGCCAGTAGATCGCAGCGGTGGGGACGACTGCGACCAGGTTGAAGCCCCACCAGTCCATGAGCCGCCCGACCGTATCGGCCAGCGCCGGCCAGGCAACCTCCACGACGGCGGGGAGCAGGACGATCACCACGGCGAGGGCGCCGACCCCGACCCACCACGGCCACCGCAGGAAGATCGCGGTGATCAGGCTGGCGCCCACGAGAGCCATCAGCACGCTGCCCGCCGCAGCTGCCACCAGAAGCACGGCGTCAGCCCCACCTCCGGCAATGACGAGATCGAGCGCCCCGTCGGTCCCCCGGCCGACGACGAGGAGCACCACCGCGGTCACGGCGAGGACGTAGAGCATCATCACCAACAGCGTCACCAGGTGTGCGGTCGCCAGCGAGCGTCGCGTCGCCCCCGCAGCCAGAAACACCCGGGTCCGTGCCGCCAGCACGATCGCCATGACGACGGCCGCGACCCCAGCCGCCACCGGCATCAGGAAGAGGGAGGCCACGAGGGTGACCCCATCTTTGCCAGCGGCAACCTCCACGCCGATCACGTCCGTGTCGGTCATGGTCACCAGTTCCCACCCACGCCACCAGGCGAACAGCGTGGTGGTCGCCAGGAGTGCGAGCATGACGACAGTCGCGATCAGCAGGCTTCGCGCTGCGTCAGGCAGCAACAGGCGGGTCATCGAGGTCCACTGGCGCGGGCGAGCGAGGCTGTCCCTGGTCAGGGGGCTCTGTGCCTGGACAGCAGTCATCACGAGTTCCTTCCGGTGCTGACGTGCACGAGCACGTCGGTGAGGGAGGCGAGGGAGTCGCCGGTGGAGTGCTGCTGGCGGATGGTGTCGGAATCTCCGGAGGCGACGATCTGGCCGCGATCCAGGACGATGACATCCTCAAAGAGGTCCTCCACCTCGTCGAGCAGATGCGAAGACAGCACGATCGTGCGCGGGTGCGCGACATAGTCGGCCATCAGCTCGTCGTAGAACATTCTTCGAGCGACCGCATCCATCCCGAGGTAGACCTCGTCGAGCAGAGTCACTTCGGCCCGCGACGCGAGGGCGATGACCCCCGAGAGGATGGAGCGCTGGCCCCTGGAGAGCTGCTCAGGATTTTTCTTCAGGGGCACCCCGAAGCGCTCGAGGAGGCTCACCGCATACCCCTGGTCCCAGTGCGGTCGCAGGACCCGTTGCACCCGCAGGGTATGGCGAATGCGCTGGTCCTCGAAGACGCCGCCGCGATCGCGGGCCAGGCTGACGCGCGAGGTCACGGCGGGGTCCTCCCAGACGTCGCGACCCCCCACCCGCACCGAACCCGACTGGACGGGGCGCAGTGCCGCGATGAGGGACAGAAGAGTGGTCTTGCCGGCGCCGTTGCGCCCGACGAGCCCGGTGATGGTGCCTGGGCGGATGCTGACACTCACGTCAGAGAGTGCGTCGGTGGACTGAAAGCGGTGGGTGACGGCGTCGATCTCGACGCCGAGCGGAGTGGTCACTGCTGCTCCTTGAGGTAGGCGATGAGCTGGTCAGTAGAGATATCGAGCGCTTGTGCCGCCTCGATGAGAGGACGCACGGAGTCGTCCCAGAAGGTCTCCCGCCGGCTCGTGCGCAGACTTTCCCGCGCTCCTGGCGAGACGAACATCCCCACGCCCCGTCGCTTGTGCAGCAACCCCTCGTCGACGAGAGCGCTCATCGCCTTCGCCGCGGTGGCGGGGTTGATGCGGTAGGTGGTCGCGTACTGCGTGGTCGACATCACCTGCGACTCCTCCGGGAGGTCACCGGCGAGGATCGCGTGGCGCAGGCGGTCAGCGATCTGCTGGTAGATCGGCGTCCGGTCGTCGAAAGGCTCGGCGACCTCGTGCCCGAGGGTGGTCATCCGGACCTCCTTGCGTTCTGTGGTTCATTACTTGACTAATGAACCACAGAAGGCGTGCACTGTCAACACCCCCGCTGTGTGGACCCTGTGCGCGTCCCCAGGTCAGCGTCGATCCGTCCCTGCGAGGACGTCAGCCAGGTCGACGGATCTCAGCGATCGTGCTGTGGCTGCTCATCCCGCCGTCCACCACCATGAGTTGGCCGGTGATGTATCGGGACTCCGGCGACGCCAGGAAAACCATCAGGTTGGCGACGTCCTCCGGTGATCCGATGAAGGGCAGGGCGTTGTGCTTGCGGATCCCTTCGATCATCTCGGCGGGGAGGTTGTCTCTCAGTGCGGGGGTCATCACCGCTCCTGGAGCGACGGCGTTGCACCGGATCCGGTGCTGACCGTATTGAGTGGCGACGTACTGCGTCAGTCTGATCACCGCCGCCTTGGCCGTGCCGTAGGCCGTCTGCGTGAAGTCGCCGGAGAGTCCGCCCACCGATGCGGTGTTGATGATGGAGCCGCCCCCGGCCTCGATCAGGTGCGGAATCGCCAGACGGCAGCCCAGGACGGTGCTGCGTACGTTGAGCAGCATCGTCCGGTCGAACTCGTCCATGTCCATGTTCACGATGTCCAGGTCTAGCCGCGGGTTGCTGCCGCCGACGTGGTTGTACATCGCGTCCAACCGGCCGAACTTACTGATGGCCGTCTGCATGAGGCCCGCGAGCGAGTCTTCGGAGGTGACGTCGACGGCAACTCCAGCCGCGCGGCCTCCGGCAGCGCGGATCTCTTCGGCCGCCTCGTTCGCGTCCTTTGCCGACAGGTCGCCGATGACGACGGCCGCCCCCTCTGCGGCAAGTTGGAGCGCGGTGGCGCGACCGATGCCGCTGGCCCCGCCGGTGATCACAGCGACCTGTCCTTCGACCCGGTTCATGTTGGCTCCCGTCCCTGGGTGGGCCGCCATCGTCGCACAGCCGCCAACGACCATCGCCAGTCGCGTCACCGCGTCCGCCCGCGATGAGCTGCTGGTGCGATCAGGCCGGTGGGTAGTCCCGATATCCCTCCCGGAAAGTGGGATAGGCCGGCACCCAACCGCTCTGGCGCAGCCGGACGTTGCTGAGCCGCTTCCCGTGGTCCTGGCCTGGAGTCGTCGCAGGTGGGGCCTGCGCCCCCAGGCGCTCCGCGAGGTAGCCGGCGACCTCACCCATCAGTGCCGGCTCGTCATCGGTGCCCACGTAGAGGGCGTCCGGGACTTCCGCCCGCGTGAGCAGGTGCACGACGGCGGCTGCGGCGTCCTCGCGGTGGATCCGGTTGGTCCACCGGTCCGGATCGCTGACGCGCCCCTCTCGCACTTGGTCGGCGAGGCGGGAGGGTCCCCGGCCGTAGAGGCCGGAGAGACGTAGGACCGTGCCACCGCCCACCTGGGAGGTGAAGAGGTGTTCAGCGTCCAGCAGCATCCGGCTGGGGCCGTCGTCGGGCTCGGCAGGGGTCTGCTCGTCGCCAAGCACCGTCGCGGGGAGCTCGCCATACACTCCGGTGGAGGAAACGAGCACGGCCCGTCGCGGTCGCTGACCGGCGTCCGTCAGGGCTTGCAGCGCACGACCCAACCCCTCGACATACGTCTCCCGATAGGCGGCCTCGGTGCGGGGGCGGGCACTGAGCGCCACGACGAGGTAGTGCAGATCGAGGTCGGGCAGTGCTGGCACCTCGCGGGTGAGGTCGGCCGGCACGCCGATCAGCGGAGCGGGGACTAACTCGGCGCGGCGACGCACGGCGAGCACCCCATGACCGCGGCCGGCGAGGCGCAGACCGATGTCGGCCCCCAGGTCTCCACAGCCGACGAGCAGCACGTTTGGGTCCACGAGGTCGAGGATACGGCGCTGCCTGACTCAGGCCCGCACTTTCTGACCGCGCATGGTGAGCAGCAGCGGCTTAGCTGATGATTCCGTGGCGGGTGTTCCAGGCGCGTGCTGAGTTGTAGGCATCCACCATCGACCAGATCCAGGCGATCGGCGCGGTCAGGAAGCCGATCAGCACCAGCATCAGGACGAACGACACGAAGTAGCTGGCGAGGAAGGCGACGCCCTTGGCACCCTCCCCGTTGAGGAACTGTCCCAGACCGGGAAGGAAGAAGGACGCCACCGCGACGAGAGCAGGGCTGCGCGGCGCGACGGTCTGCGGCGGGGCATACCTAGCCAAGGGCTGCTGCGGAAAGCTACTGGGCGGACCGTAGGGGGCCTGTCCAGCCTGCCAGCCCGGCGTGTCCTGCGGAGGGTATGACGATGGTCTCCCCGGCCAGCCGGGGTTGTCCTGGGCACCACTCGGCTGCTGATACGTCATGGCTAAGGATACTAGGGAAGTCGCCGGCACAGGCGTTGCGGGACGAGGGTTGTGCACAACCACAGTCCGGACTGTCCAGTCCCGAGCGACTTCCCCCTGCGCACTGCCAGGTCAGTCAGCGATCTGGAGTGCCTTGACCTCTTCGCGCGCAGCCAGGACGGCGGCATGTTGACTGCGCACGACCTCCCGGAAGCCAGCGCTGAGGTCGTGCTCGAGGGCCTTTTCATACTCAGACACGGCGTGGTCCTCTCCGGTCACGGCGGCCCCGAGGACGCTTCCAGCGTCATCGCCGGTCACTGCGTCCTTCAATGAGATCCACCCGCGGTGCAAGGCCGCAGCAGCTGAGCCTCCTGCATCAACGTCATCGCCATAGTCGTGACCGAGCGCGACGATCTCACGTCGAAAACTCGCACGCTGCTCAGACAGGCGCTGCAGCGTCGTGGCCCAGGCAGGGTGATCACTGTCCGCCAGCTTTTCAGCCGCGGCGGCAAAGCCGCGTTCGCCATCCCTCAGGGTTTCTACGAGGTCTTTTGCAACCTTCTCGTCGTCCGACATGCATGCTCCTCGGTCTGGGTGATGGTGCGTGCAAGCCTACGCACCGGCGCCTGAATCCACCACCGCTATAGTCTTGGCGTCAGCGGTGGTTTGCCGATGGGTCGCTGCGGCGCAGGACCCGTCGGTAGCGTTGAGGGGCAACAGGAGGAAGCACCTGGGGGCACGATGCCGTACTAGCCCCGGTCAACAGATATGTCCCAGACTGGGATCGCGCGGGCTAAGGACTGACCAACAAGGAGACCCGATGATCAACGCACGACGCGGCAGGCTAGCGATCCTGGCTATCACGGCAGCGCTGTCTCTGTCCGCTTGTAGTCAGGGACCGACGGCCGACGTTGAGGGGGGCACGGATCAGTCGCCGGCCGTCTCCGCCGCAGTTCCGCCGGACCCAAGCGAGGCGACTGCGAACCCTAACGCGGCCACCGCGGGGGCGCAGGACACGGGGGCCGCGGAGAGCGGCGAGCCCATGATCGAGCCTGCCCAGCCCCAGACCGTCGAGTTGGAGGAGTCGATCTCCCGAAGTGCGGAGAGTGAGTCCTTCACCCTCACCACGCACCGGGTGATGGTCCACGACTACTACATCGAGGCCGAGATCACTTTGCTCAATGACGCGGACAGCGTCCTCAGCGCCTGGTTTGGCTCCGCGAACTCCGGCCCACAGTTATTCGATGACCGAGGACGCACCTACCCCTTCCAGGTTCAGGCTGGGGGCGACAAGAAGATCCTGCAGCTCCAATCCGGGGAAGGGCTCGACGCTGTGCTGGTGTTCGCCGGCCGCCTGGATCCGGATGCACGCGCGCTCACCCTCGACTTCAGCGAGCTGTCCGCCGACACCTGGTCGCAGGTGACCTTCGAGGTCCCCCTGGGCGGTGCCCGGTGAGAGTTCTCCGCCACGCGGTCCTCTACGCCATCATCATCGGCATCGTGAGCGCGCCTGCCGCTCTTTCGGCGGACGAGGCACCATTGCCCCCGGATTACCAGACGCCCGTCTCCATCGTCACCGTGTTGAAGGCCTGGGAGGCTCCCCGCTCTTCGGTCTCGCTCTTCTACATCGACCCTGCGCAGGTGGAGACCGAGGCGTTGGAGCAGGCGCTGGCGGTGACCAGTGACGGTGGCGAGCAGGTCGTGCAGCTCTCCGACCGATTCCTCTTCGCGTTCGATTCCGCCGAGCTGAGGCCTACGGCGCAAAGCAGCCTGAACACCGTGGCCGCACTACTCGGCGAGTCGGCGAGCCCAGTCGAGGTGATCGGGCACACCGACAGCCTCGGCACCGACGAGATCAACCAGCCACTGTCGGAGGACCGCGCTCGCGCTGTGGCGGACTACTTGGTCGAGCATGGCATCGATGAGGATCGGATCACCTCCTCCGGAAAGGGCTCGACCCAGCCGATCGCCGACAACACGTACCCGGACGGTCGGGACAACCCGCAGGGTAGGCAGGAGAACCGTCGCGTCGAAGTCCGCTACTCGCGCGGCTAGCCCTGCGCTCACCGTAGGTCGCGCGTCTGCTCAACGCTGGGCGCCGCCGCGATAATCTGCTCACGCGCATGGCCATCACAGCGCGGATCACCGGGCCCTGACTGGTATTCAGCGCACACCGATGATGTTCGCACCGGTGACGTTATCGCGTGCTTCCGGACGAAGACCGCACGATCAGGCGGGGCGTCAGTCGCACAGAACTCGCGCTCCTGCCGCCAATCACCGCCAGCAGCGCGGACATCGCCGCGCGCCCAACCTCGACCAGCCGTGAGTCCACAGTCGTCAATGGCACCGGCAGCGCGGCAGCAAGGTCCAGGTTGTTGTAACCGACTAAGGCGATGTCGTCGGGGACCGAGCGCCCCCGGTCACGCAGAGTCGCGAGCACACCGAGCGCGACGTCATCGCTGGTTGCGAAGATCGCGGTCACGTCCGGATCTGCATCGAGCACCTGTGCTGCGGCTGCCGAGCCCGAGCGCAGGTCAAACGCACAGGGCACCACGAGCTGACCGGGGATGTGGACACCGGCCTCGGCACACACGTCCAAGAACCCCTGGGTCCGCTCGTCACCCGTGCTGGCTCGGGTGTCGCCTGCCACAACACCGAACCTGCGATGCCCCAACGAGAGCAGATGCTCGCCGATCAGCCTGCCACCGAGCCGGTCGTCGGTCCCGATGCTGAGACGATCAGGGAGGCAGCGGAGGGCCAGGACGTGCGGCACGCGGGCCGCCTCTAGTGCCCCGATAATGTTGGAGTCGTAGCGGGAGTCCGCGACGATCACGCCGTCCACCTGGCGCGCGAGCAGCCGCTGGAGTCGTTGCTGACGTAGGTCGGGTCGGTCAAGAGTATTGGCGACCAGGGTGGCATAGCCAGCATCCATCGCGGCTTCATCGACCCCTGCGTAGACCGTGGCCAGCACGGCGTCAGTCAGCCGTGGCACCAGCATGCCGATGACGAGCGAGCGTCCTGTGCGCAGAGCCCGGGCAGCCAGGTTGGACCGATAGCCCCGCTCCATCGCCAGGTGGCGGACTTGGTCGACCATCGACGACGAGATGCCGCTCGGCGGCTCGGAGAGCGCGCGCGACACGGTGGAGACGTGCACGCCGAGCTCTCGCGCCAGGCTGGCCAGCGTCGGCGCTGGATCGGACGACATGCATTGAGTGTGCCGAACCCTTGACGCAGAAGCAATCGTTTGCTTAGATTACGCAATCGTTCGCGTGAGCACGCGTGACGTGAGCACCAGGCCGACGAAGCCCACCCGCGAGCGAGGAGTTGCAGACATGAGCGCTGCCGAGCGTGAGCCACAGGTCGTCGCGGACCGAGTCGATGCTGCGATCCACGCCCTCGCTGACGTGGTGGAGTCAGGGCGCCGCGGCTGGACGCGCACCGCGCTGGGCCCCGTGGATCGAGACGCTCGCGCGATCGTGCGCCGTTGGATGGTCGAGGCGGGTCTACAGACCTCCGTCGACGGTGCCGGCAACATCTTCGGTCTCCTCCCCGGCACCGGGTCGCGGGGACGCAGCTTGATGGTGGGCTCCCACACGGACACGGTGGACGGCGGTGGCCGCTTCGACGGGATCGTGGGGGTCGTGGGGGCGATCGAGGCCGTGCACGCACTGCGCGAGAGTAACCATCGGCTGGAGCACGACCTTGTCGTGGTCGACTTCTTCAATGAGGAACCCAACGAGTTCGGGCTGAGCTGCGTGGGTTCGCGCGCCATGGTCGGTGAGCTGAACGCAACCCACCTCGATCTGACCGACACGCACGGCATAACCCTGGCGCAGGCCCTGAGGCGGATCGGTATCGACGCCTCGTCTGCGCTGGCCTCGCGCTACGACTTCTCCGGCGTCGCCGCCTTCCTGGAGCTGCACATCGAGCAGGGTCCATACCTGGAGCAGCACGGGAGCCAGATCGGTCTCGTCGAGTCGATCACCGGGATCGCCCGCTTCCAGGCCCTCTTCTCCGGCCGGGCCGACCATGCCGGCACCATGCCGATGGACCGGCGGCACGACGCCGGGTGCGCGGCCGCCGGCACCGTCCTTGCCGTCGAGCGGATCGCCAGGCAGGGTCGAGACTCCAAGGGCACCTGCGGGCAGGTCACCTTCACCCCAGAGGCGACCAACGTCGTGACCGAGCACGCTGAGTTCCGAGGCGAGTTCCGAGGACCGGAGGCGCAGTGGCTCCGAACCGCCCAGGAAGCGCTCGTCTCGGCCGCGGAGGCGGAAGGATCCACGCGGGGCGTCACGGTCGAGATCGACTGGCTGCCTACCCAAGACCCGGCCCCTATGTCGGCCAGCGTGCTGTCCACCTTGTCCGGCGTCGTCGATGGCCTTGGTCTGTCCTCCTCCCGCCTGTTCAGCGGCGCGGAGCATGACGCCGCGATCCTGGCGCGTGCCGTGCCTGCTGGCCTGATCTTCGTCCCCTCTCAGGACGGACGCAGCCACTGCCCCGAGGAGTGGACAGACCTGCCGGATATCGCCGCAGGCGTCACTACCCTGACCCACGCGCTACTGGCCCTTGACCGGACCGCATCGACCATCGGAGCAACCTCGTGACCATCGCCCCCCACCTCGTGCCGATCCATGCCGTCCGGATCAGCGGCAAGGACCACCACGAGCGTGGCCTAGCCCGTGGTCGAGCCTTGGCCGCGTCGATCCGCGCCACCGCACGATCCTATACCGACCACTTCACCCGGCTGGGCATCAGTGCAGCAGACCAGCAGGAGGCCGCCGAAGCCTCGCTGTCCGCGCTGCACTCCTGGGGAAAGAATCTGCACGAGGAGGTGCAGGGCATCGCCGAGGGCGCCGACCTGGACCTGGCGACGCTGGGCCGGACCATCGCCCGCACCGAGATCCTCACGCTGGCCCCCGGCCAGCCGGGCGAGTGCTCCACCCTGGCCTACCAGGCACCTGGTCGCTCGGTGAGTGCGCAGACCTGGGACTGGTATGCCGATTTCGTCACCAGCTGGCACCTCCACCGGGTGGATCCGGTCCGCGGCGAGGTCGCCCACGCGGGGTTCGCGGAGTACGGCATGCCCGGCAAGATCGGTCTGAACGCCGCAGGGGTCGGTGTCCACCTCAACATCCTGGCCCACCGCGACGACGCGCCAGGAGGGGTCCCGATCCACGCGGTGCTCGCGCGCATCCTGAGCGAGGCGACGACGGTCGAGCACGGCATCGAGCTCATCCGCTCCGCGCCGACCTCATCCTCCTCAGCTCTCACGCTGACCAGCGCAGACAGAGTCGCCATGGTCGAGGTCTCCCCCGGCCAGGTCTCGGTGCAAGACGGTCCGGGGTGGCTGCTACATACCAACCACTTCGGGGCGCCCGAACACCAGGACGGCGCCCTCGTGCTCGCGCGCGACTGCACCAGCCACGACCGACTGGAGTTCCTGCAGAGCGCAGTGACAACCAGCCCGATCCCCCAGTCCTGCGACGACCTCATCCCGTTGATGTGCTCGCCTCTGGAGGCGGACGGCGTCGCGCTGCTGCCCGACCCCGCCCGGCCTGCACAGGAACGCGTGGCCACCCTGGTCACGGTCCAGATGGATCCGGCTGCCCGCTTGATCCGGCTCAGCCCCGGCGTTCCGCAGTTTGCCGAGGAGGTCAGCGTCACCTATCACCTCTGACTGCCCCCTTCCCCACCACCACCTCCCCCGCATGACCTGACCAAGGAGTCTCTGAAGATGAAGACCCGCACATGATCAAACTTCAAGGCACGTCCACCGACATCGTCTCCATCGCTAACGCCCCCCTACTGTGGATCCTGGCGCTCAGCGTCCTCTCTGTGGTCCTCCTCCAGTCGGCCATCTACATGATCGCGGTCCGCAAGAACGCAGCGGGCGCTGACATGAGCCAGCGCGAAGTCTTCCAGGCCTTCCGCGCAGGCGGCGTCGCGGCGATCGGCCCGTCGTTGGCCGTGGTGCTCGTCGCCATCGCGCTGCTGCCGCTCTTCGGCACGCCCGCGATCCTGGTCCGGATCGGCCTCATCGGGTCCGCCGCGACCGAGACCGCCTCCGCTTCGATCGCCGCTGGCACCATGGGCGCCAACCTCGGTGATGCCACCTACACCCGCGACGTCTTCGTCGTCGCCCTGATGGCGATGAGTCTTTCGGGTGCCTGCTGGATGCTCTCCACGCTCATCCTGACCCCCATCCTGGCCCGCGGCCAGGAGAGCCTGACCAAGGTCAACCCGGCCCTGATGGCGATCGTGCCGTCGGCTGCGCTCCTTGCGGCATTCTCCGGACTGACGGTCACCGAGCTGCCCAAGTCCTCGATCCACATTCTCGCGGTGGTCGTCTCGGCCGCAATCATGACGGTCTCCCTGTTGATCGCCAAAAGCTTGAACCAGGCCTGGCTGCGCGAGTGGGCGCTGGGCTTCTCCATCATCGGTGGCCTCGTCGCCGCCTTCATCGCGACTAACTGAAAGGGACCCTGTGATGAGTTCTTTCACGCCAGAGCAGGACGCCCTGTTCGCCGACTACACCCGCACCACCAACAGCTGGGGCCGGATCACCCTCTTCGTGGGGTTCTTGATAGCGACCTCGGTGCCCTTCATTGTCTTGGCCACGACTGACGTCCAGGTCACGTTCGCTCAGATCTTCACCGCGTTCCTCGCGGTCGCCGCGGTCTACGGCGCCTTCTACATCATCGAGCCGGTGACCTACTTCCCGATTCTTGGGCCGGCCGGCATGTATCAGGCCTTCCTGATCGGCAACATCGCCAACAAGCTCATCCCGTCGGCGATCGTGGCCCAGTCCACGATCGGCGCCAAGCCTGGCACGCGCAAGGCCGCCTACGCCGCCACCGCCGCGATCGCCGGCGCCGCTGCCGTGCACGTGATCTCGTTGGTGATCCTCGTTGGGATCCTCGGCACCTGGATCGTCTCGATCATGCCGGCCTCGATCACCGACGTCGCGCGCCTCTACATCCTGCCCTCGATCCTGGGTGGCGTCGTCGTCCAGCTCATGGCCACGCTCAAGCAGCCCAGGGCCACCGTCATCGCGATCGCGGTCTCACTGGCCGTCGTCTTCCTCCTGGTGCCCAACACCCCCAAGCTCGTGTCTTCCTTCGCCATCGCGCTGTGCGTGCTGTTTACGGTCCTGCTGTCGTGGTGGCTCCGGGGCAAGGAAATCGTCGAGGACGAAGACTCCGCCCACGCTCTCATCAACTGATCGACGAAGAAAGTGGACACTATGACGCTCAATCCCGCACTCGTCCAAGACCTCGACAGCAACTTGGAGTCGCTCGTCGAGCTGTACAAGGAGTTTCACCAGATTCCTGAGCTCTCGATGCAGGAGCATGCGACAGCCCAGAAGATCACCTCCATCGTCCAGAGTTACGGCTACGACGCCTTCAGCTGCGGCACCACGGGCGTAGTCGCCACGCTCAAGAACGGCGATGGTCCGGTCATCGCCTACCGCGCCGATACCGACGGTCTGCCCATCCAGGAAGACACCGGGGTGGATTTTGCCTCCACCGCGCGGGGCACCCTGCCCGACGGCACCCAGGTCCCGGTGATGCATGGCTGCGGCCACGACACGCACATCAGCGTTGGGCTGGAGACCGCACGCCTGCTCGCCGAGCATCGAGACCTGTGGTCCGGCACCGTGGTCTTCCTCTTCCAGCCGGGTGAGGAAACCTCCGAGGGCGCCGCAGGAATGCTCGCCGACGGTCTCTGGGACCGGGCCCCCAAGCCCTCTGCGATCTTCGGTCAGCACGTGTGGCCTGCTGTCGCGGGCACCGTCAACGTCTCGGTCGGCACCGCGATGGCGATGGCGAACTGTCTGGAAGTCACGGTCCACGGCAAGCAGGCACACGGGTCGCAGCCGGAGAACTCGATCGACCCAGTCGTGCTCGGTGCCTTCATGGTGACCCGACTGCAGACCGTCGTCTCCCGCGAGATCTCGGCGCGCGAGGCCGTGGTGCTGACGATCGCGACCTTCCACGCCGGGCTGAAGGAAAACATCATCCCGGACAGGGCGGTCTTCACCATCAACCTGCGCACCTTCGACGAGGAGGCGCGCGCGAAGGCGATGGGTGCCATCGAGCGGATCATCCGCGCGGAGGCCGCGGGCGCTGGAGCACCGGAGCCGGAGATCAGGCAGATGTTTGAGTTCCCCCGGTGCTACAACGACCCGGACCTGACCACGGACCTGATCGGCTCCCTCCGGGCCGAGCTGGGCGAGGACTCGGTCATCGAGTCCGCAGCAGTCACCGGCTCCGAGGACGTGGGACGCTTCGGCGACGAGATCGGCGTGCCGTACGTCTACTGGTTCTTCGGCGGACATACCAAGGAAGCGTTGGAGGCCGGAGCATCCGGCAACCACTCCCCGATGTTCCTGCCCGACGACGTCTCCACCGCCCTGCGGACCGGCGTCCGCGCGGCACTCACGGCCCTCGTGGGTCACCTGCAGAAGTAGCACCACTCTTCCCCCGAAGGAGATCGTGATGACCGACCTGACCTGGCTTTCCACCCGAGAGCTCGCTGCCCTCATCGCCGATGGCGAGGTGAGCTCCCAGGACGCCGTTGAGGCACACCTGGCGCGTATCGAGGAGGTCAATCCCACGGTCAACGCGATCGTCACCCTCGATCCGGAACGATCGCTGGACCAGGCGCGCGCAGCAGACGCGCGCCTGGTCCAGGCCCGGCGCGCCGGGGAGGTGCTCCCGCCGCTGCACGGAGTCCCGATGACGCACAAGGACACGCACGACACCGCTGGTATGAGGACCACGCTCGGCTCCCCCGTGTTTGCTGACCGCATCCCCGAGACCGACGACCTCATCGTCGCGCGGTTGCGCGCTGCGGGCGTGATCAGCACCGGCAAGTCCAACGTCCCCGAGTTCGCCGCGGGCGCCCACACCTTCAACCCGATCTTCGGCACGACCGTCAACCCCTATGACCCGACCAAGTCCGTGGCCGGCTCCTCCGGCGGTGTGGGGGCTGCCCTGGCGACCGGGATCCAGGCTTCAGGGGACGGTTCCGACATGGGCGGGTCGCTGCGCACCCCGGCCTCCTTCAACAACGTGGTCGGGATGCGACCCTCCAACGGGCGTATTCCCCATACCCCTCCCAGCAACGCCTGGGGCTGGCTCGCGCAGAAGGGCTTCATGGCCCGCACCGTCGGCGACGTGGCCCTCCTGATGAGTGTCGGCGCAGGCCCCGATCCCCTCGGGCCGTGCTCCGTCCAGGAGCCGGGGAGCATCTTCGACCTGCCTGAGTTCGCCCTCGGCGCCGACTACCAGCCCGACCTGAAGGGCCTCCGCGTCGGGTTGAGCCCCGACCTCAGGGGGATGCTGCAGGTCGAGGCCGAGGTCAGTGACACGGTCCAGGCCAGCGCTGAGGTTTTCACCGCGCTCGGGGCCCTTGTCGACGACGGCATCCCCGACCTGAGCGAGGCGGACCAGGTCTTCGGCACCCAGCGCGCCTACGACTTCGTGGCCTACTGGGGTCCCGTCGTCCGGGCCGAGGCCGCCCGCCCCGGCGGCAGCCGGATCAAAGAGGCCGTGATCTGGAACACCCAGCTCGGCTTCGACCTGCGCGTCGAGGAACTCACCGCGATGGACGCCGCCCGCGGCCGGCTGTGGGCAGCCACCCAGGACTACTTCACTACCCACGACGTGCTGGTGCTGGCCACTGCTCAGGCCCTTCCTTTCGACGCCACCATGGAGTATCCGGACGCCATCAACGGCCTACCCATGGAGAACTACCTGGAGTGGATGCGCGCGGTCACACTCATCTCCGCCACCGGGTGCCCGGCCATCTCGGTCCCGGGCGGTTTCTCCGCCGGAGGCCTGCCCATCGGCATCCAGATCGTCGCCGCACCGGGCAAGGACGTCGAGCTCCTCCAGGTCGCGCATGCCTTCGAAGCCGCGACCGGCCACCACCTGCGCCACCCCGAGATCTGATCTCTGAGCGGCCGCTCGCAGATAATGGGCCGCATGCAACCCGACCTTGTCGCCCGGGCGGGAGAGTCGTTCACCTTCGCGACCGAGCACCTCTCGCTCACGCCTGGGCCGCGGGGGGCTCGAGGCCAGGTATGGCGGTTAACGGCTGGTCCTGAGGTGTTCGCGCTCAAGCACGTGTTCGAGGGTGCGCCTCCGGCCCGAGGTGAGGTGGGCATCGAAATTGTCTTTGCACGGCGGGCGGCCGCAGCAGGAGTGTGCCTGCCGGCCAGCCACGCCGCTCGCAACGGGGAGTATGTCGTGCCGCTGCCCCACGGTGGGTGGCTGCGGCTCTACGACTGGCTCGAGTTGGGTAGTGCCGATCTGGCTGCGTCGGCGGAGGCGCTCGGCATCCTGCTCGCCCGTCTGCACCGCTGCGCGCCACCAGCTGACCGCGAGCCCAACGGCGCACCACCTGACCGGTGGTACGCGGTCCCGCCGCCCAAGCACCAATGGGGGCCGCTCATTGCCAGGGCCACTGAAGCCGACATGTCTTGGGCTGCCCGGTTGGCGGCGGCGGTCGACCGCCTGCCCGCTCTGCACTCCATCCTCGCTTCCACCGACCCCGCCGGGATGCTGCTGTGCCACCGCGACCTGCATCCGGGAAATGTGCTCTCCGACGGAGACGGCGACCTCGTGGTCGTGGACTGGGAGGATGTCGGGCCCGCCGATCCTGCTCAAGAGCTGGCCCGCGCACTGGTGGCCTGCTACGCCGACGGCCCACCGGACCTCGCGTCGATGCGGCGGGCGTATCGGTCATATGTCAAGGCAGACGGACCGGCCCGCGTGCGCTCGGAAGCTGACTTCACGTTGGTAATCGCCACCCAGCTGAACTTCCTCAGTCGCCAGGTGCATGTCGCTCTCGACCCGACGGCCCTTGCACGCGACCTGGAATGGGCCGAGCTCGAGATCGATGAATCTTTGCGCAGCCTGCTGCCACCGGATCTGCCCACCACGATCCTCGACGCCCTCTAGGCGTCACTCGCCGGTGTAGTAGCGCGTAGGCGGTTCTGGGGTGGCGCTGCGTGGATGTCGACACTCCAATCCGATGGGGCCGTGCGCTCCGAATACTGCTCGAGCCCGCGCCGACGACGACGCTGGTCAGCAGCATCACCCAGAGGAGAAAACCCCATGAGGTCCACCGCACTTTTCGTCGGCGGAGTCGCCGTAGCCCTGACCGTCGCCACCGCAGGCATGGCCCAGGCCGCCCACGACACCAACCCTTCGCCCAAGGTCGCCAGCTACTCCTACTCACTGAACGCCGTCCAGGCGCCCTCGGTGCCAAACAGCAGTGCCTCGGGCATGACTCGCGTGAAGACGCTTCCCAACGGCAAGGTCCAGGTCAAGGTGGTGGCTGACGGTCTCATGGCGAACGCACCGCACGCCATGCACCTGCACGGCGTCGATGGCCCAGCAACCGACCTGGGCTGCCCCGGGCCGGCCGCTGACGCCGACGGCAACGGGTTTGTCACGACACTCGAAGGACTCCCCTCCTATGGCGGCATCCTCGCCTCGCTGACCACCACCGGGGACGTGTCCGCAGCCAGCGCGCTGGCGCTGGATCGCTTCGCGGTCGCCGACGCCAGCGGTCACCTTAGCTACAGCCGCACCTTCAGCCAGGGCGACGCCCTCGCCAACGCGGACACGGTCCAGGTCGTCATCCACGGGATCGACATCAACGGGAACGGTGTCTACGACTTCGAGGCTGGCCCCTCGTCGCTGACCGACGCCTTCCCGCTCGAGGGCACCATCCCGGTGCTGTGCGGAGGTATCGCAAACTGACGCGAGCCAGGACGTCCCGGTGGGCAGGTCTGCAGGGGGGACCTGCCCATCTGGGACCCGGCCCCTGCCACCGACCTGACCCGGCCGCGCACTCGGCCGGGTCTTCCTATTGCCACCGCCTTGCGCCACCATCGGAGAGTGGCACGCGAGTTGAGCGTCGAGTCGGCCAAAGGGCCAGCGTCAGGATGGGTTGTCCGCGAGCTCGATTCGGGTGAGGCGGTCAGCTCATTCGCTACCAAGGCTGAAGCGGAGGCACATGCCCGATCGGTGTTGTCCAGCTCCGAAGACGGCGGAGTGCTGGCGATCCACCGCGTCGACGGGAGCCTGATCCGGCGCACCTCCGTCATGGGCAAGGGCGCACCCCCACCCCAGCCCGTGCCCGTTCTGGCCTCGCCGTTGACTCCGGCACGCGACGCCGTCATCCAGATCCACGGGGAGGGTAAGGCCGTCGACAAGGGTTTTGAGTGGGGTGCGGACTTTGCCGTGATCGCCTTCGGGTCCGCGACCTCGGCGTTCATCGCCCCGCCCGTGCTGGAAGCGGCCCGCAGCGGATGGATAGCGGTGGCACTGGCGACCTTCACGTGGACGGTCGGCTGGTGCGCCATCTGGTTCTTGGCGTTCAGCGGACGCGCAAACGGGGCTGGGTTGTTCATGGGAGCGGGGCCCCTCGTGTTCTTTCTCTCCGCCTCCATCGCGACGCTCATCAATCGCGGCGAGCTCGCGCTGGCTCGCGACGGCTCGATCTCACTGGCCGGCATCGTTGACAACGCCATGGATGCCTACGGCCCCCTGGGTGCGGTGCTGGGGTTGGGGATCGGTATGTGGATCGGCTCCAGGCTGGCCCGCTACTTTCCGGCCCGGGCTGCATAGGTCCGACGGGCTGGCTGGCGTCGCACAGGGACCCTGGCCTGGGCGGGCGTCGGGAGAGAACAAGCCCGAAGTGGCGCCCGTCGAATCCCCCACGGCTCCCCGCTGCGGCCCTACGCTGACGCACGAGGGTCCGTCCGGCGCACGAGCGAGTGGGTGGGGCGGTGTCTTGGGGCAGGTGGCGAGAGCGGACGCGCAGGGCCCTGGGCAGGCGGACGGCAAAGGGCTGGCCGATCGTCATCGTCGCCTCTTCGCCGTGACGGCTGTCATCGGGCGCGTAGACGGCGCACTGACGTCGAAGCACCGGCGGGACGCTGTCTCAGGCGGGATGGGCGACGTCACGTCCCCGATGCGTGCGGCCACGCCGCAGATCGCAATAGAGGTCGTGGCGGGCTGGGACACGGGGGTGCGCCCCATACTCAGGGCCTACCTCGCGCTGTACCTCGCCCTGATACTTCTCGTCGTCCTCACCCTCCTTCTGGTGCGGGCAAAGGTCGAGCGGCACGTCAGGGTCGCTGCCGGTGTCGGGTAGCGACGTTGCAGCGGCGTGGTCTCCCGGCGAGCGGCGTTCTCCGCTCTCCGGTGGTCCGCCCTGGCCCTCCTTCCGATGGTTCTCATCGGCGTGGGGGTCTTCGCGGGCCTGCGGCGGCGAGCCTTTGCGGGTGTGGTGGCGCTGAGGGGCCAGGTCCTCGTCGTCGCGCTGCTGGTGGCTCTGTTTCTGGCGCTGCAGGGATGACCAACGACAACAGGATGAGCACGAGCCTGGCAAGGACGACTTTCGGGGGGGATTGCGCCGCGAACAGCACGACGTCGTCGATCTGCCGGCCGATGTCTCGCCTCGCCCTGAGCCAAGTGGCCGCGCCTCGTCGGAGGAGCTACCTCACTCGGAAGGTCGCGGTGTGCTCCACCGGGTCGCCGCTCACGGTGAAATGCAGGGCCCAGGTCCCAGGTGAGAGGCCGTTGGTCCGCAGGTTGTAGATGTAGGAGTCCCCGGCGTAGCGGAAGTTGCTGTCCGGGTTGGCGCTGCTTGCCACCGCCGCGGCCGAGCCGACCGTGTCGTCGATCTTGCGCAACCGCACGGCGTTCAGGGTGAGACTCGGGTCGGAGACATTGCTGCCCAACGCGTCCGTGAGCCTCAGCTTGATCGGCACGGTGCTGCCTGCCTTGGCTGCCTTCGTCTCGTCATACAGCGCCGTCAAACCGTAGGTGACGTCGTAGGTCACCGACGCACTGGTGAGATTGCCGGCCTTGTCGGTGGCCACGACGGTGACCTCCTGGGACCCGATCGCGGCCGTGTCCAAGGGTGCACCGTCCAGAACCGAACCGACGCACTCGTGAACGCCAGAGGTCGCGTCGGCGCAGTCGTAGCCCGAGGTCACGGATTCCCGCAGCTGGTATTGGCGCTCGTCAGGCGTGCCGACCACGACCGTCGGTGCCGTCTGGTCGATCTTCAGCGTCAAGCCCTGCGCGGCGCTGCGGCGGCCCGCCTGGTCGACGGCCCTGTAGTTGATCTCGTACACGCCATCGGCGGCTGACCCATCCGCGTCCTCGCCGAAACGGGCGGCTGCCTTCGCGCCGACGGTGTATGGCGTTCCGTCGCCTAGTTGCGGGCTGCTGTATTCGATGAGCGCGACCCCGGACCCGGCTGGCGTGTCACTCCCGTCGAACTGGACGTCCACGGCAGATCGGTACCAGTCGTTCTCACCCAAGAGACCGACTGCCACTTCCGCCGTCGGGGCCGGCGGATCGTTGAGGTCAACCCTGGCATCGTGATGGAACGTCGAAGTGACGCCATACCGGTTGCTAGCGACGAAGGTGAGCTGACGCACGCCTTCGGACCTGATCTGCAGCGTCCAGCGATAGACGCCGTCGGCACCCAGATCGGCTGCGCAGGTGACCCCAGTGACGTCGGCGCAGTCCCTTCCGTCAACCGTGAGACTTGCTCCGACGAGGCCGGCCGCATCGGAGGCGCTCACCGTCAGGACTGCCCTGTCCGAAGCGCAGTCAGTCCCGTCGCAGACCCCGGTCAGCCAACCAGCGGCACCGCTGCTCGAGCTCAGCCCAAGGGCGGTCGGGGCCACAGCAAAGCTCGGCCCACTCCCGCTGAAGGACTCGAGGGCGGCCCGGATCTGGGAGCCGTAGACGCCGTAGCCGAACCGGTTGGGGTGCATCATCCCCTTCTGCTCCATCAAGTTCGGCGTCGGCATCGGGCCACTGCGGTGGATCCAGGGCCAGAGTGGCCCCTGGCTGCGCGCTGATTCGTAGGCCTGGACGATGAAATGGTCCATGGCGCAGTAGCCGTGCTTGTAGAACCGTTGCGAGATGCCGGAGACGAAGTGCCAGCCCTTGTCCTGGTGCCGCGCCACCGCAGCCTCGATCGCCGCGTTGAGCGGCGTGACGACGGAATGACGAGCCCACTCGGCCTCGTCACGGTCGATGTGGGCCTTGGCGAAGTCGAAGGGAGTGACCGAGGTGATCTCGCCCAGTATCGAGGTGCAGGTCTGCCCCGCGCCGTCGGTCAGGGAATCTGGATATTCGGTGAGATAGACGTTGTCGATGACCAAGGCTGGCCTTCCAGCCGGGGCCGGGTCGGCCAGCGCAGCCGCTAGCCTGTCGTAGCGCTTCGGCAACGTGGCGAAGTCCTGCTCCAGACGGTCCAAGATCTCGGGTTGTTCGTGGCAACGGCCACCAGTGCCCAGGACGCGCGGCATGTTGTGCCAGACGCAGTCGGCGATGATGTCCGCAAAGTGGGCGTCATTGCCGCCCGCACTCACGATGAGCGCATCGATGGTGCGACCGTTCGCCGCCTCCGCCAACGCCTGGATCTGGGACTTGAGATACGCGCCGCTCTGCGGTGGTTCCGTTCCGCGGAAGGGTGCCAGGATGCCGCTGCCCATGTGCGCGTCGCCCTCGTGGACCGTTCGGTCGATCGTCGCCCCGGAGCAGGCCAGCGAGATAAAGGTGACCGATGAGCGTCGGTCGCTGCGTTCGATGTCGATCGCAGCCTGCGCCGAGCCCGCGTTTGCCGAGCGGTGGCAGCGCTGATCCACCCATCGGGCACCCGCACTGACAAAACCCGCGTCGTCGAACCGCTGTGGCACGTCCGGGCTACCTTCCCCAGATCCGTAGGAATCACCGATCGAGACGATGAACCAGTCCTTGACTGTGACGGTCTCGGTGACGGTCGTGGTGTCCTCCTCGGGCGTGGTGATGGTCATCATCACTTGGTAGTCACCTTCGGCTGGGAAGCGGTGGGACAGCTCGCAGCCGTGCGTTCGGTCGGCGACCACCTCCCCGTCGATGGACCAGGAGTAGTTGTTCAGTGACGTGCCTGAGGCCATCTCCTCCGCCGTATGGCATCCATCAAGATCGAGGTCGAACCCGTCGGGGTTGACATAGGACTGTGCATAGGTGGCCGTCGCGGCGTCCCAGTGGTAGTCCACGATTCCGTCGCCGTCCGCGTCGCCGCCAAATCGGCTCGGCATGCTCCACTGAAACCCGGTGCGCGGTCCCGGCTCAGGCGGCTCCTCCCCAGGGTCGACAATGACGGGCGGATCGAGCGGGTCCTTCGGGAGAGCGCTCCCAGCAGCCGGCACGCCGAGGAGCAGGGTGAGAACGGCGATCGACACAGTGAACTTTCGCGCGGTGACCTGGCTCATGGCCCCACCCTGTCGGCGTCGGCCTCGGCAGACAACCGCCCAAAGGAGTATCACCGGACGCCAAAAGGATGACCCCGGTTGGTCGGACGGATGAGGGCATGACCCACGTGTATGCGGCAAGCTGCCGGCCTTAGACCGCCGGGTAGCACCGCGTTACGCTCTGAGGGCACAGGCCCTATGCACCGACGGCACCCGAGGAGGTTGTGTGCATCTTCGTCGAGCGTTGCCAGCCTACGCACCTAGCGCCAGAGTGTTGCGGGACCGTCACACCACGCTCGTCGCCGCGAGCGCTGCAGGGGTATGGAGCGAGGTCGAACGGATCGGCGGAGCGACCGGGTGGCACATCCCCAGCGTCGTCTGGGAGGTGCGAGGGGTGGTTGATCGCGCCCTGGGCGGCCCCGGGCACACGAGGTGGCGGGGTAGCGAGCCGCTGGCGCCCGGCGTCCGCGTCGACTCATGGGTGGTAGAGGGGTTGGCGCACACACGCACCAGTGAGGAGGTGGTGCTGCGTTCGCTGATGAAGCTGCCGGGGACGGCACTGCTCTTGATCGGGGTGGAGGATGGTCCGCGCCCGGACACGTCCTGGTTGAAATACACGGTCCTCTTTACCCCATCAGGCCTGCTCGGCGTGATCTACTGGGCGGTTTCCTGGCCGGCACACGTCTTGGTGTTCTGGGCGATGCATCAAGGACTGGCCAGAGCGGCCGAGCGATGCCATCGCGAGGGAGGCATGCGGTGAGGTTCAAGGGGCAGATCGCCGGGGTGGGCAGTACCTCCGGCGTGCGGGTGGTCATTGGTTGCTGGGCCTGCTCGCCGCTGGGCTCGTTCTCCGACGCAATGATCGAACTGCCTCGAGGGCACCGCATCCTGCTCGCGCCCACCGAAGAGATCGCCGTCTTCGTGTCCACCACCTACACCTTCGACGAGATTCGCGTCGAGGACTTTGTCACCGTCGCCAAACTGGAATGCTGGCGGGTGCGCTCTGCCTCACTCGAGCTCGACTTGGAGATCGGGTCACGGACAGGGCTTGGACGAGTCCTGCAACTCGTGCCGCGTGGGATCGCCGAGTCACCGGCCTGGGCGCGGCTGACAGACCCAGTGGCGCGCACCATACTGCGTGGAGTTCGCACCCAGGGGATCAGCCGTGGACGACACGAGTTTTATGGCGCCACCGATCACCACGACGTGACGGCCCTGCGCGGCGCGCTCGACGGGGTGCCTCTCGGATCGCTGGCTCCAGTGCAACCACCACCGCGGTTCGGCTTCGGGTCAACCCCGGCCCGCCCCTCCGTGACCGCGCTGTGCACCACGGTCCGATTCACCGGTCCTCGTCCGTCGTGACACGGCGGTGCCGGTGGCACCCTGCGCAACGATTCAAGCAACGAACCTATCCTGGGCACATGTCTACGAAACCGTCCCTTCGAGCCGCTCACGCCCTCGATACCCTTCTGGATGCCACGGTGGCTCCCGGTTTCACTCGGGCGGGCCTGGCCGTGCGTCGTCGTCTGCCCGGGTGGCCCGCAGACCCGGCTCCCGATGCGCTCGCCGGCCGTCGGGCCCTGGTCACCGGCGCGACGTCGGGCCTGGGCGAGGCGACGGCGCTCGGATGCCTGCGGCTCGGCGCGCACGTCGATCTAGTGGTGCGCAACACCGAGAAGGGCGACGACAGCCGCAACCGCCTGCTGGGGCAGTGCCCGCAGGGCTCGGTGGAGATCGTGCGATGCGACCTCTCGGACCTTCACGACATACGTCGCGCCGTCGGCGTCCTCACCCAGGACCAGCGTCCGATCGACGTGCTCGTGCATAATGCCGGAGCCATGCCAGCACAGCGCTCCGAGAGCGCCCAGGGCCACGAGTTGACGATGTCCCTGCACGTGCTCGGGCCCGTGCTGATGACCATCCTGTTGGCACCCCGTCTAGCGGCCGATTCCCGCGTGATCATGGTCACGTCTGGCGGGATGTACGGCCAGAAGTTGCGCGACGACGACCCCGAGTTCCACCTGGGTGACTACTCCGGTGTGACCGCTTACGCCCGGAGCAAGCGCGCCCAGGTCGAGGTACTGCCGTTGCTGCAGGAGCGGCTCGGAGACGGCATCCATGTCTACGCCACTCACCCGGGATGGGCAGACACGCCGGGCGTCGCAGACTCACTGCCGACCTTCCGCAAGATCACGCGTCCCCTCCTGCGCGACGCGCGAGAGGGCGCGGACACGACGGTGTGGCTCTCCGCGGTGGAGCCCGCCCCCGCCGGCGGGCAGTTCTTCCACGACCGGCGCGCGCGCACGACCCATAAGTGGGGCCTGAACAAGAGCGACCCCGGCGCGGCGCGACGCATGTGGAGCTGGGTGCTGGCCCAGCTCGACCTGACCTGAGTCGGGCTCTGACGGTTGTCGAGGTGGGCGCTCACCGAGGCTAGACCAGGGATGGGATGGTGTCAGTTCCAGGCGTCTGACGTGGATTGCACGGTATCCTCTGTGTGCCGTTGCCCCAGCCGTGCGGTGAGGTCTGCTGCATGATCGCACGATTGATGATCACTACTGGTTAGTTCTCACCGATGCTCAGGGCAGTCGCCAGCTGGCTTTCTCTTACGCCGACTGCTTGAGGGTAATGACGTGGCTCCTTCCTGAGGTGCCCATGCAGATGCATCTCGACTTCACCGTCCCAAGCCGTGAGGCGCTGGAAGAGCAGCCTCTCAGTTGCGGATTTGGGATGGCCTCGGACATCACTCCCGACGAGGCTCGCCGGTCACCATCGGACCACGAAGCCGGAGAGCTGATTGCCCTAGTCAACCGTCGTCCATAGACTCCGCCCATGACGACGTGGGCGGGGTGGGCAGTTCATCGAGCCCGAGCCTCCACGGGTCTGCTGCTGACGCTACTCGCACTGGTGACCGTGACGACGGCCATCTTGGCGGGCGCGGTCGGCTACTCCGGCGCCGCCGCCACCACCGCCGCCCGTCAGGCGCTCACCGGGGTCGCCCCTGAGGAGGCCGGCATCCGGGTCCAGACCCGGCAGTCCGCGGATCCCGCGGCACAGGACACCGCGGCCGTGCAACGGATCGAGTCGGCCTTCGCGCCGGCCCCCGTCGTGGTGCAGCGCACCGTCGCCAGCGAGCCGCGGTCGGTCACGCTGGACGGAGCCACGCTGCAGGGCAAGTTGGTCGTGGTCAGCAGCCCCGCGCTCACCCCGTCGGATCCTGCCTTTGACGACCGGGTCCAGATCGTCGAGGGTGCGTGGGCGACCAGTACGGCCACCAAGCCGATCCAGGGTGTCCTGCACGCGGCCGCCGCGACCGAGTGGGGGGTCAGCGTCGGGGACACCCTCCGGGTCGACGGTGTCCCGGCCACCATCGTTGGGGTATGGCGACCCGTCGACGCTGCGGACGCCTATTGGTTTGGTGACCGGCTGGTGGCTGCCGGCAAAGACGACGCGGAGCGTGGACCGCTGGTGGTCGCGCCAGGAGCCGTCAGCATGATCGTCGAGGCGCCCTTCGTGCGATGGACCGTGCAGCCTCAGACGGACACCATCCAGCCGGACGACCTGGTCCACCTGGCCGCGGCCGCCGCCGACCTGCGGGAGTCCCTGAAGACCGCAGCGGTCGACGTCCGGGGCGTCACCGTCGACGGGGACCTTGCCCCCACCGCTGCGCTGGCTGCCACCAACCTGGCCACGGCCCGCGCGCTCGGGGTTATCCCGCTGTCGGTGCTCGCGCTGGTCACGGTCCTGGCGATTACCCAGCTCGCTCGGCTGCTGGCCACCACGAGGGAGGCCCAGAGTCAGCTCCTCCTCGCCCGGGGCGCCACGCGGACCCAGGTCCTGGCTGGCACCCTCACCGAGTCTGCGGTGGTGACCGTGCTCGGGATCACGTTCGGTGCGGTCCTGGCGGTGAGAGTGCTGCAGTCCATCCCTGCTGGGGACGCGCAGGGCTTGACCGTGGTGCAGGTGGCTACCCTCACCGGGCTCGTCATCTTGGCGGTCCTGGCCGTGGTCGCCACCAGCCAGGTCCGTCGGCTCACTACCGGGGGCAGCGCCGACCTGTCCGGCCGGACCAAGGCGGCGACCACGCTGGCCACCGTCGTCCTCGTGCTCGGCTCAGCCGCCATCGCGTGGTGGCAGCTGCGGCGCACCGGGTCGCCGCTGATCACCCGGGATGACGGGACCCTGGGCACCGATTTAGTCTCCGGAGCCGCCCCGGCACTGCTGCTGGCGGCGACCGCCGTCGTCGCGATGGCGCTCCTCGGGCCGGTCAGCGCGCTGATGGAGGCCGCCACCCGTCGCGGCCGCACCGCCGAGGGCCACCTCGCGGCCGCGCAGGTGTCGCGACGCCTTCCCGTCTACGCCGTTCCCGCCGTCCTCACGGTCCTCGCCGTCGGCGCGACCACCGTCTCCGGTCTTTATGCCGGCACCTCGACGACGCTGCGGGACAACCTGGCGGCCGTCGCGCAGGGCGCTCCGGTGCGCGCCACCATGGTCGAGCCCCCCGCGACGACCACCCCTGGGACGATCACCCCACCTCCCCCGACCTATGCCGACCTCCGCGGCATCGAGCGGAGCACCCTGGTGTGGCTGGACCCCAACGCCCGGATCGGCGACGTATCAGTACCTATCACGGTCGGGAGCAGCCGCGACCTGGCACAGATCGCCACGGCCCCAGACCTGCCCGACAACCTGCTCCCCGGTCCAGGCACCCTCGTCCCGCCCGATGCCCTCGCTCCCGAAGCCGCTCCCCCCGTGGGCCTGTCCCTGCCGGAGGGGACCAGGACCGTCACGGTGGCGGTGGACACGAAAGTCACCACCGCGGAGTCCGGGCTATCGGCCCTGCAGGACTATTTCGAGCAGACGGTCAAGGACGCGACCGACCCGCCACCGGAGTGGGAATCCGATCCCCTCCCTGAGGCCGAGGCCATCTCGGCGGCGCGGGAGATGCTCGACACTGCACTGAGCCAGTCGCTGGCCGAGCCGGAATTCACCGTGACGATGACGCTCACTTTCATCGACCCGGACAATGCGACTCTCGACGCAGTCAGCTCCTCTTTGACCGTCCGTAGGGTGACCGTGCAACCGCCTCCACCGGAGGTCGAGAAGGTCGACTATCGCACGTCCACCGTGGTCCAGGGCGGAGGCAGCGGGACCCTCACCTACATTCTCCCCCCCGACACCCGCCAGGTGCTGCACTCGGTGCGCCTGGAGATCCCCGCCGTCCCTGAGAACCGCTGGGATCCGATCCAGTCCGACCTCGCGCTCACGCTCCGCGCGGTGACCGACACCGGGGCCCACGTCTTCGGCTCACCGACAGCCGACTGGGGGGCGGTCGAGGCCGCAAGCGAGGACGTCGTCGCGAAAGCGCGGGCGCAGGCCGCGGCTGGAGGCTCCCCTCAGCAGATCACGGTCATCGATCCTCAGACGGGTGGGGTCTTCACCTCCGAGGGCACCATCTTCATCCCGGCCCTGCTGGACACCGCCGGCACGACCTGGCGGCTGCAGGGCAGCCCCCAGACCAACCTGGCCCGGGAGGTCACGGTCGGTCCCGGCCTCCAATACGTCGACCGCAGCCGTCCGCCGGGCTCCGGGCCTCGCGGGGGGACCGGCGCGGATGTCGACAAAGCCTCCGACGGGGCCGTCCCGCTCGCACTCACCCCCGAGGCTGCCGCGGCGGCCAACCTCCAGGTGGGCGAGGCGACCACGATCGAGGCCTTCGGGTCCACCATCCCGGTCACGGTGGCTGCGCTCGTCCCAGCGGTCCCCGGTCGGCTCGACCCCCTCGCCGGGCTCCTGGACCGGGATGCCACCGCTGCCTCCTTGGCGATCGACGGCCGGTCACTGCCCTATCCGTCGCAGGTGTGGGCCATCCCGGTCCCCGGTCAGGAGGTCGCGGTCGTCGAGGACTTGGCTGGCCAGCCCGGCATCAGTGCGGTCACGGGTCCGGGCGCGGTGAGCATCACTGACGCCACCAGCGCCGCACGCCTCGTCTTCTGGGTGGCCTCCGCCGGTGCCGTGCTGCTGGCGATCACCGGCATCGCTGCCGTGGCCGCCACGCTCCTGGTCCATCGTCGGCCAGAGGTCGCGGTGCTGCGCGCCCTCGGTATGCCCCCACGTGCTCAGGCACGATCGCGCGCTGTCGAGCTCGGCGGGGTGGTGCTGGCCAGCATCCTGCTGGGCCTGGGCGCTGGGTGGCTCGTCGGGCGCGCCGTCGTGCCGGAGCTAGCTCGCTCCACCACCCTGCGCGATCAGGTCCACCTCCCTGCCCAGCTCCTCCTCGAGCCCGGACCGTGGGCGGTGCTGCTGGTCGCCGGCATCGGGCTCGTCCTGGTCATCGTCGTGGCCCAGGCCTCGCAGGTCACTCGCCAGGCCGTCGACAACACCTACCGGGAGGAAATCCGGTGACGGGCAGGCACAGCACGCGCGCTCTGCGTGCCGCGAGCAATCGGCATACCCGATCAGGTATAGCGTGGCGGCAGTTCGCCGCCGACCCCTGGGTCAGTGCCGCGTTGGCGCTGTTGGTGGCGGTCGCCTCCTTGCTGCTCCTGGCGGTGCCCCGTGCACTAGAGGACGTCAACGGCCGCCAGCTGACCAGCGACGTCAGCGCGCTGTCGGCGATGCAGCGCGACGTCACCGGCGGGTGGGGGACGACGGTCGAGCCGGGACCACCACCTGCGGACGGCACCGTTCTCCAGGGGTGGGAACCCTTCGTCGAGGGCGCCGAGCAGATCCGTTCGGCACAGCCGGAGCCGCTGCGGTCCCTGCTGCAGACCGCGCAGATGCATGCACGGCTGACCACCTCCATCACGGTCATCCCGCCGATCGAGTCGGGCTACTACGAAGCCAACCTCACCGTCTACGCCGACCCCGACCTGGCCCAGCACGTGAAGCTGGTCGAGGGCGCGTGGCCCCGGCTCGAATTCCTCGGCGAGTCGGACTCGGACCCGGCCATGCGCAGCAGGACGACCGGCGCCGAGAGTGGAGCGGCAGCGGGGCCGACCGGCCGGGAGGTGCTCGTCCTGGACGAGGCCCTCAAAAAGTTGAACTGGCAGGTCGGCGACCAGCTCCAGCCCGGACTGGTCATCTCCGGCACCTACCGGCCCACCGAGCCTGACGACCCGCGCTGGCAGCACCTTGACAACGGCGCGAAGATGGGTGTGGTGGTCGACCCCAACCGAGGCGAAGCCGCGCAGGTCAGCCTCTTCCTCAACCCCGAGAATCGCGGGCTCATCGACCAGCCGGCAGCCGTCCGGATGGAGCTCTGGTTTCCCGTCTCCGCCGACTCCGTCACCAGCAGCCGCATCGACCCGGCGCTGGTCCGTCAGCAGCTGACCGGCATGATCGCCCAGGAGCATGTGATCGTCGAGAAGGGCAACCCCGTCCTGGGTCCGCTCGAGGGCGACCAGGTCCCCTCTTTCAGCACCGAGCTGACCACGACGCTCGACACCACGGTCAAGGCGCAGCGCGCGACCTCCTCCCTTCTCGCCGTCGTCGCGGCTGGCCCGCTTGGGGTGGCGGTGGCCGTCGTGGCGCTGGCGGCACAGCTGGTGATCAGCCGCCGGCACCCTGCCCTGGCGATGACCCTGGCCCGGGGTGCCAGTGCTCGTCAGCTGCGCTGGCTCATCGCGTGGGAGGGTGTGTTGCTCGGGGTGCCAGCCGCGCTGGCCGGCCACCTGATCGCCCGGCTCGTGCTGCCTGGGTCGAGCCGGTGGTGGGAGTGGTTGATCACCGCGGTCGTCGCCGTCACCCCGGCCATGGCCTTGGCGGTGTCCCTGGATGACGCCTCCCTGCTGCAGGAGCGGCGTGACCTGTCCAGCCGCAGCCGCAGCCGGTGGCGGTGGGTCGCCGAGGTCGCGGTCGTCACGCTGGCGGGGCTGGCTACCTGGCGGCTGCTGGACCGAGACGCCCGTGGGGACGCCGCCAGCGCGTCCGGGATCGACCTGTTGGCCGCGGCCGCACCGGTGATGCTGGCGCTCGCCGCCTGCGTCGCCGCGCTGCGCCTTTACCCTCTGCCGTTGGCGGCCCTCAGCCGCGCGCTTCGTCGGCAACGCCGTTTAACCCCCTTCCTCGGCTCCGCCCGTGCCCTGCGCGACCCGGCAGGGGGACTCGTACCTGCCCTGGCGGTCGTGCTGGGGACCACGATCGCGCTGGTCAGCGCGGTCCTCCTTACCACCGTGACAGCCGGGGCGCAGACTGCGGCCTGGGCCAACAACGGCGCCGACATCCGCGTGCGCGGACCCTTCCTGACCGATGAGCTGACTGCTCAGGTGCGAGCTCTCGACGGTGTCGAGGCGGTGGCCCGCATCCGTGATGCGGGCACGACGCAGGAGCTGAGCCAGGGGCGCACCGCGATCCGGCTTCTGCTCGTTGATCCAGCGCTGCAGCAGGTGCTGGGATCAGACTCGGTCGCTCTCGGGCCACCAGCGGGGTTGTATGCCGATGACATCCCGATCCCGGTCGTGGCGGGAGGCAGCACCCCGGCCACGACCGGGACCGCGACGCTGCGCGGCGCGCCAGTGCCCGTGCAGATCATCGACCACCTGGACCAGTTACCGGGCTATCCCTCGTCCGGCAGCTGGCTGCTCATGGACGCGGAACGGTGGGCGGAAATGGGCAAGAACACCCCGGTGGCCTCCACTGCGCTGATCTCCGTGGTGGGCGGGGCCGACCGGGCAACCGTGGCGCAGGCCGTCCGGGCCGCGGTAGGCCCTTCGGTGGTCACGACCGTGGACGAGCAGCTCGAGCGTTTCACGTCCGCGCCGGTGACGCGGGGACTGACCATGGCCTTTATCGGCGCGACGGTGCTCACCGGGCTACTGACGGTCCTGTCCATCGTCGTCGTCCAGCTGATGGGTGCGAGAGCTCGGGCCAAGCTCCTGGCGATCCTGCGCACCCTTGGACTGGCTCCTGACGAGGCCCGCACGCTGACCGCCTGGGAACTGGCACCCCTGCTGGTCACCTCGGTGGTCGTCGGCGCCACTCTCGGCCTAGCCGTCCCCTGGATCCTCGTCCACACGCTCGATCTGCGGGGGCTGACGGGCGGCAGCGCGCATCCGGCGCTGGTCGTCGATCCACTGGTTGTCGGCACCGTCCTCGGGGCCGTCCTCCTCACTGTCCTGCTCGCCATCAACGTCAGCGCCTGGCTCGCCGGGCGCACCAACCTCGCGCAGGCCCTGCGCGTCGGGGAGGAACGATGAACACGAACCCACCGACCGAGCTCACCCACGGCGGTCCGGTCCGCGAGCATGGCGGCCCGGACATCTGGTGCGAGGACCTGGTGCGGATCTATTCCACCGAGGGTGTTGAGGTGCAGGCCCTGCAGGGGCTCAACCTGGTCGTCGACCCTGGTGACGTCGTCGCGCTGGTGGGCGCGTCCGGCTCAGGCAAGTCCACCCTCCTGGGCATCCTGTCCGGCCTCGACCGACCGACCGGTGGCCGCGCCCGGGTCGCCGGGGTGGACCTGCTGAGCCTCACACGGGCCCAGCGCGTGCACTATCAACGCGATGTCGTCGGCTTCGTCTGGCAGCAGACCTCCCGCAATCTGCTGCCCTTCATCACCGCAGCCGACAATGTCGCGCTGCCGATGGTGATCAGCAACCGCCGCGACCGGCGCACCCGCGTGACCGAGTTGCTCGACCTGCTTGACGTCGGTGACTGCGCAGCGCGACGGCCCGCGCAGCTCTCCGGAGGCCAGCAGCAACGGGTCGCGATCGCGACAGGGCTGGCCAACTCCCCCGACGTGCTCCTCGCCGACGAACCTACCGGCGAGCTTGACGACGCCAGCTCCGAGCAGGTCCTGGAAGCTATGCGACGAGCGGCCCTGGAGCTGGGCACCACCGTCCTTGTGGTGACCCACGACCCGACGGTCTCCGACCATGTCCGCCGCACCGTCCAGATCCGTGACGGCCGCACCTCGACGGAGGTCCTGCGGCAGAAGGTACGGGGCGAGGACGGCATCGAGCGGATCGTGGCGCGCGAATACACCGTCATCGACCGGGCTGGCCGCATCCAGCTCCCGAAGGCGCACGTGACGAGCCTTGGCCTGCACGACCGGGTCCGGTTGTCCAAGGAGAGTGATCACGTCGGCGTGTGGGCCGACGACGAGCAGCTCGCGATCCCGCCTCGGGGCCGTCCCGAAGACCAGCACGGCGAGGAGCAGTGATGACCGAGTCCACCGCATACCCGCACCGTTCGGCGGCCCAGACGGAGACGCAGTCGGAGGTGAAGACCACTGGCGCCAAGGCAGTGCTGACCGGGCACGAGCTGTGCCGGAGCTTTGGCACCGGCGCCCTCCAGATCCACGCGCTCGACGGCGTGAGCCTTCACATCCCAGCGGGTCAACTCACGGTCGTGCGCGGTCCCTCTGGCTCGGGCAAGACCACCCTGCTCAACCTGCTCGGTGGCCTGGACCGGCCGACCTCCGGACAGGTCATCCTCGACGACGGACGCGTGCTCTCTGAGCTGCCGGAGAAGGACGTCCTGGCGGTCCGCCGGGAACGGATCGGTTATGTCTTCCAGAGCTTCGGGCTGGTGCCGGTGCTGTCGGCAGAGGAAAACATCGAGGTGCCACTGCGGCTGCAACGCACGCCGGCCGGTGAGCGAGCCGAGCGTGTCAAAGAGGTGCTGGAGCTCGTTGGTCTGTCCACGCACGCCAAACAGCGACCCTACGAACTTTCCGGTGGCCAGCAACAGCGTGTCGGCCTTGCCCGCGCCCTGGTCTCGCGTCCCGACATCCTGATTGCAGACGAGCCCACCGGCCAGCTCGACTCCGAGACGGCCGCGACGATCATGGACCTACTCGTCGCGGTGACCCACAGCCAGGGCACCGCCACGGTCGTCTCGACCCACGACCCGATCCTGATGGGTCGGGCCGACCAGGTCGTCGTCCTGCACGACGGTCAGCGGACACCGGGGGACAGCAGCTAGGCAGATTCCAGCCCGGCGTGGGACCACTCGCCGTTCTGTGCAGGTGGCGACAACCAGCAGGCGAGGTAGCTGGAGTAGAGGTCCATGATCGAGGCCGAGTAGTACGTGCACTAGGCCGGGCCGTGGAGTTCGTGAGCGACCAACCCCACCCTTGAATCGGGCCATAGAGTCTGCACCACGCTCGGACCACAGTGACACAAAACAGGAGACAGTCCCCGGCTCCCACATGGCGATGGCCCACTCGGTCATGGAGGAACCGTTCTGGGGGATGACGTCACACCCCTGCACAGTCACCGGACGCCCAGGAAGGTGCACGAGGGCCCGCTCACGCGTCACGGTCGGACGGGCGCCCGTAGAGGCTGCTCGGGGGCCGCTGGGGCAGGCTCAGGGGGCGCCGTCCCGGTGTTCGTCGCGGTCATACACGAACTCGTGGTCTGCCGACACTAGACCGAGAATGAAGAAGAACACTCGACGTCGCCGCCCGTGGTAACGCTGCCGGAACCGCTCGCATGCTGCCTTCCGTCGAGCGTGAGGAATGAGAGGGAGGAAAGGCCTCTAGGATGGTCTGCACGGTATGGACACTCGCCTGTCTGTTCCGAGGCCCTGGCCGGTGTGAAAACCACCGAGCCGGGGCCGATCTATGTGGACCGCCGGCCGACACTTGAGTGCCCGTAGGGTGCCCGAGCCTCCCAACCGACCTGTAGAACATGAGGCGGAGGGGATGCAAAACGCCCCTGACCTGCTGTTATCCGCTAGTCAGGGGCTGTTCGTGCTGGTGGGCGATACTGGGATCGAACTTTTGAGAGAGGGGCCTACCACATACCCCTCTCCACCGTCCACTTTGGTGCTAAACTCGCAGGTCAGAGGGCATATCGGCACGGGACAAAGATGGACGCGTCTGGACAGGTTTTGACGCCGTTGTTCCTCGTATATTCCTCGAAAGGCGATACTGGGAGGACACAAGTTGACTCACACGGACCATCGTTCCCGACGGGGGTTCGGGCGTGTGGAGCGTTTGAAGTCCGGTCGCTTCCGGGCTGCCTACACCGGGCCCGACGGTCGTCTGTACCGGGCCCCGATGACGTTCGACGCTAAGGACGACGCCATCGCCTGGCTGTCTGCGCGCCGTGCTGAGATCGGTATGGAGGTCTGGGCGCCACAGGCCGCTGCTCAAGGGGCACGGCGACGGGAGTCCCCGACGTTCCGTGCCTACGCCGAGCTGTGGCTGGAGACCCGCCGGACGCGGGGGCGCGAGCTGCGCCCGACGACCGCTCAGCAGTATCGGATGCTGCTGGAGCGGTTCATCTATCCGACGTTCGGCGAGGAGCGCATCGACCGCATCTCGCACGAGGACGTCAACACCTGGTACGACCAGTTGGCTCCTGGCCGGGAGACCGTAAGGGCGCAGGCGTACAGCCTGCTGCGCACGATCTTCGCCGGTGCCGCGTCCGTGCGGCCCACTCCCCTCATCCCGTACAACCCGGCTCACATCCGCGGCGCCGGGAACGCCAGGCGGGCCCACCACGTGGAGCCGGCGACCCTGTCGCAGCTCGAGGCGATCGTCACCGAGCTGCCCGACCGCTACCGGCTGATGGCGCTGCTCGCTGCATGGTGCGCGCTGCGCTTCGGAGAGCTGGCCGAGCTGCGCCGTGGTGACGTCGACCTGCGGACCGGGCGGGTCAAGGTCCGCCGTGGCGTGGTGCGGGTCGGCGGCGAGTTCATCGTCGGCCCACCCAAGAGTGATGCCGGCGCACGCGACGTCGCGATCCCGCCCCATCTGCTCGCCACAGTCAAGGACCATCTGTCTCGGCACACCGCAGCCGGCAAGGACGCGCTGCTGTTCCCCGCCGCGGCAGACAGCGACCGGCACATGGCGCCGTCCACGCTCTACAAGGTCTTCTACCCGGCGAGGAAGGCCGCGGGTCGCCCTGACCTGCGCTGGCATGACCTGCGCCATACCGGCGCCGTCCTCGCGGCCCAGACAGGTGCGACCCTTGCCGAGCTCATGGGTCGCCTCGGCCACTCCACCCCCGGCGCGGCGATGCGCTACCAGCACGCCGCCGCCGACCGTGACGCCGAGATCGCCAGGAGGCTCTCGGAGTTGCACAGCAGGACGGCTCTGGGATGAGTCCCGATCGGCGTCGTCACCGCAGGGCGTCCACGCCGAGGTCGAAGGCACCTGCGGTGCGCACGGCTCTGTCGTCGGACGATGCGCGTGCGATCGTCTTCTTCGGGCGGCACGAGGACGAGGGTTGAACTGCTACCCGTCCGGAGTGCGCGCCAAGATGCGGGCCGCCCTGGTCGCCGTCGAGACGGCGCCAAGAAGAGGTTCAGTGGCGACGCCTACTGGGAGGCGATGAAGGGGGACATGAGCGGCTGGTTCGAGGTGCGGATGGACGGACAGGGAGGTCATCACTACCGGGTCTTCTGCCTCCTCGACTACGTGGCCGAGGGCCAGACCAGCCGCTGCTGGATGTCGTTGACGGGCGGGACAAGCCCATCCGGACGACGTTGTCGGAGGCCGACTACACCGCGGTCCGCAGGTTGGGCGGGAGTACCGCAGACGAAACCCCGGTCCGTCAGGCCGGAGGCCCCGTCCTGGGCGTACGCAACGTGCGCAGATGCTCGGCGAGCTTGATCGGGTCGGCTGTCCGACCCTCGAGCAAGGGCTGGGTGATCAGGCTTCTTTCGGCCCTGGGGATGGGCTCGACAGTGATGCGCAGCCCGAGGGCGGCCGCCACCTCGGCAAGCGTGCCCAGGGTCGGGTTGGCCACTCTCGGAGGACAGCAGCCGACGGATGGTCGCTGGTTCCTTGTCGATGGCCCGCGCCAGCTCGGCCTTGGACAGCCCCGCTGCCGCGCGCGCGTCGTCGATGGCGTTGACGACCGAGTCGATGGTGGAGATCCGCATGGACTCCACGACGTACTCCCGGAGGAACTCCGGGTCCTGCAGGTCGCGGCTCAGATCCTCCCAGAACGCGGTGTGCTTGCGCATGCGCTCACCTCCTGATCGCGGCACTACCGTAATATATACGTTACGCATCGGGGGTGCCGCTGCGACGGCTGGAGGACTCGCGGCAGCCGTGGGGGCTCGACGTCGCCTCGAATTGCCTCGCCGTCAACAACTTTTCCGGGGGCTCACCCAACTTTTCCAGGGACGTAGCCAAACTTTCCCAGAGACGTGCCCGATTTTCCTGGAGACGTTGGCTCTGACCTGCGGCGATTCCCGCCATAGGCCCTCCGGCGTCGGTGCTTCGACGGAAGACCAGGGACGCGCGCCTCCCCTGGGGGAGACGTTCCCGGGGGCGCGCTGGGGGCGGGCCCTGACCTGCGACAACGTCGACATTCGCGTCACGAGGGCGTGCCCAGCAACGCACGGGACGACGTCGTCAGGGGCGCGGGCGTGAGCGCGGGGGGGACGCTTCCGGAGACGTAACCGGGAGCGCACTCACGTCATCGTCTGGGCCACATCGACGCGGTGTGGAAGGAGACGACGATGAGCTTAGCGATCTGTCTTGGGGTGGACACCCACGAGCGACCGCCCATGCGGTGGGCGCGGGACCACTGGCATGACTGGGGCCGGACCGAACCGGGGCTGTTGGTCGTCTCGGACCTGCTCGACCTGCCGCGCCGGCTGGGGCAGACGGCACCGGAAGGGAGGGATGCGGTGCTGGCGGCACTCGCCCGCACGGCCGAGCACGACGTGGGAGCGGTCTCGGTGATCACGTGGCTCCTGGTCCCGGGAGCGGTGAACCTGGCTAGGCAGCTGGCCGACCTCTCCCCCGACATCGACGCTCTGGTCGCCGGACAGCTGTGGTTGACAGTACGGTCCTACCGCGGCGACCCGCCGCGACGCGTCGCGGCCACGCTGCTGGCCCGGACCCGGCGCGAGGTGATGGCCGACCTCGGTGTCGGTGACGCGGCGCTGCGTCGCGACCGCGTCTGGGCATCAGCGGTCCCGATGGGGACGGTCCCGGAGGCGCCCGACCTCGACGCCGTGCCGGACCCCGAGCGCGAGCTGGCCGAGCTTCTCGAGGACGCTACCCGGTCGGGCGCTCTGACCCGCGAGGACCGAGCCCTGCTCTGGGACGTGGCCCGGGAGGCGGCGCGGCTCAACGTACCGGCGCGACGGGGCCGGGGCGGCCTGATGACCCCGTCGGTGGCCGAGCTTGTCGCCGAGGACTACGCAGCGTCGGCACGCACGGTCCGTCGCCGGGCAGCCGGGGCCGTCGCCGGCCTCCAGGCGTTCCGCCGGTCGACCCCGTGACCCACCTCCGGCGTCAGCAAGTACGGGCGGCCAAGTCTCTGCGACGCGCTCCGCTAAGCGCTGGTCCGCCGACGACTGTAGACGGATCCGTCTACACCGGGCTACGCTGGTCTCATGGGTGAGACGACGACGATCCGTATCAGTCGGGACACGCACGCACGGGTGACTCGGCTCGCGGCCGAGCGCCACGAGACGATCGACGAGACCGTGAGCAGCGCGATCCGGGCGCTGCGTCAGGACGCGATGGGGCGCGACCTGGCGGCTGATCTCACGGCCGAGGAGAGCGCGTGGCTGGATGCTGACGCCGGGTGACGTCGTCGAGCTCGATCTCGGGATGCCCTCGGGCAGCGAGGCGGGACTTCGGCGCCCGGCCATCGTGGTGACCGCCTATCGGGTCTTGCGGGGGGAACCGAACGTCGTCCAGGTCGTTCCCTTGACCCGGACGCTGCGTCACAGCAGCACGGAGGTGCTCATCGATCCCGACGAGGGCAACCGGCTGGTGGCGCCCTCGTCGGCGCAGTGCCAGCATGTGCGCTCCGTCGCCACGACGCGCATTCACGAACGCACGGGAAATGTGGGCCCGGTCGTCCTTGGCGAGGTCCGCGAGACGCTTGCGTTGCTCATGGACCTGTGACTGGCCGCGCGGGACGGCTTCCGGTCAGTCACCTTCAGCAACCACCGGCATCCGGGGCTCAGCGGCTAGGACCGTGCAGGGCGGGACCGGAGGGGGCAGGACTGCGATCCTCTGGCCGCATCCGCACCCGTTTCGGCTCGGTCCGGCGGGAGGGCGGTGCGGCCTGGGGCTGGGGGTCGATCATGCGGAACCACAGTGCCGAGGTGGCCTCGTCGTCGGGGAGCGGACCCTGGGCTCTCGCCTGCTCCAGCCGGTCGGGTACGTCGACGCCGGCACGGTGCAGACGGTCCAGCCGCTGCGCCAGCTGCGGGGTGAACCAGTCCCGGTGTCCGACGTGCTCGACGATGAGACGCTCCCAGTGCCGCAGCGCGTCGGGCAGCTGACCGGTGACCCTGCAGGCGAGGCCGCGTGCGTGCCGGCCGGCCGCTCCCCCGCCGTCCAACGGTCCGACCGGGCGCGAGTCGGTGTGGTCGATGCCTCTGGCGGCCCGCCACACGGTGAGATCGGCCAGGAGGTCAGGACTGATGTGGGGCGCGAGGGGCGCCGCCCACCGCTGGCCGGCAGTGCTTGCCTGGCGCACCTGGGCGGCCAGCGACTGGACCCGTTCGGCTCGGGCGGTGAGGTAGCCGGCCCAGACGGGATCGGCGCCCAGCCGCTTGGGGATGGCGGGCAGCCACGGCAGCGGACCGGACGCCGGTCTGCGGTCCAGGCGCGAGAGCAGGACGGCGGCAGGGTCGTCGGCGTCGCCGAGCCCCCGGTAGGTGGACGCTTCCGTGAGGGCTCCGACGGCGTCGCGGCCGTCGGCCTGGGTGAGCATCAGGTGGGCCCGCAGGCTGGGCCAGGCCGGGGCGTGGGGCAGGCCCGGGACCAGAGCCTCGGCGGCAGACTCCAGGTGATCGCCCCAGCCGGGGCCCAGGAGCCTCTCGGCGCCGGCCAGGACTCCGTCCTCGTACCTTTCTGCTGCGTCGTGAAGCAGCACCGCCGGGTCAGCCGCTCGTGCCCTCTCCGTGGTCGCCGAGACCGCCGCGCCGTCACGTGCCAGCACGCCCTGCAGAGTCTCGGTCGCCGTGGCCGGGCTGGTCGTCTCGATCAGCGGCAGGGTGTGCCCGTCTGTGTCGGTGGGCGACACCACGTGCACGTGGTTCTCGTGCCGACCCCGGGTGAGCATGGTGTAGAGCAGCTGCCGAGACTCCTGGCCGGTGACGATGCCGTGGACAGTGTCGGTGGTGAGCCCCTGGGCCGTGTGCACGGTCGCTGCGTACCCGAGCTCGACGTGCTGGGCGACGTAGCCGACCGGCAGCCTGGTCCGGAGTCCGGAGCTGAGGTGACGGACGCTCACGGTGGGTCCGTCGACGGCGGTGACGGTCCACCTGTCGCCGTTCTTGACCCAGTCGGTGCGTCCGACGCCCAGCCGTCGGTCGTTGCGTCGGGTGATAACGACGTCCCCGGCGGAGGCGTGCGTGCCATCGGCCAGGGCCACCTCGCGGCCGGGAGTGCTGTTCCCCAGGCGCGCGGCCCTGGCGCGGGTGTTGAGGCTGGCGACGAGCTCGCGGGTGGGTGCGAGCATGAGGCTGTCCCGCCCGCTAGCGCGGTCCCGGGACCAGGCGGTGAGGACGGACTCGACGGTGGTGGCGAGGTCCCCGACGTGCACCCGGTTCCGGTCCAGGTAGAACCCGAGTGCGGAGGCGTCGCCGGCCCGCAACGCCAGGGACGCCTGTGCCTCGGCGGGGTCGGCGAACCGGACCACCTCATCGAGGCGTACGGCGCCGTGGGCGGTGGCGATGTCGCGCAGCGCTCCGCCGGCGCCGACGGCGGCGAGCTGCTGGTCGTCGCCGATGAGACGGACGCAGGCGCCCCGCGCCAGGACGTGGCTGATCACCCGGTCCAGGGTGAGCGTGTCCGCCATACCCGCCTCGTCGACGACCACGAGGGTGTCCGGGCCGATTGCCTCGTCCAGCTGGGAGGGGCGCTCGTGGTCGAGGTCGTGGACGAGCTTGGCCAAGGTCTCGGACGGTACGCCGGTCGCCTCGGCGAGGACGGTGGCGGCGGCCGCGGACGGGGCGAGTCCGATCACTGGACCGACGTGGCCGCGCCAGGCGTCGGCGAGGACCCGCACGGCGGTGGTCTTGCCCGACCCGGCCGGGGCCAGCACGAGCTGCACCCGGCGACCACTGCAGGCCAGCGCCAGGACCAGGTCCGCCTGCCCGCGGTTGAGGTCCCTGCCCTGCACGGACGCCTCGAGCACCGCGAGCTGAGCGTCCTCACAGGCGAGCGCAGCACCATCGCTCCGGCCGGCGGCCGAGGTGATCCGCTGCTCAGCCTGAAGGACCCGAAGGCTGGTGTAGTGGTCGCTGCCGGTGTGGCGGTACACGCTGGTGCCGTCGCGTCGCCGCAAGCCCTCCGGCTCGCCGATGGGATCCAGGTCCGGGGTGAGGTTGACCGAGCGCGCCACCGTCGCCGCGTCGACGACCCGCCCCACGACGTCAGCGACCATGCTCGGGTGCAGGTCCAGGCCACGGACCTGACGTTGGGCCTCGGCCTGCAGGTGCCAGACCTGCCAGGTGGCCCGCCGCGCCTCGACCTCGGCGACCACCCGCTGCGCCGCCTCGCCGACCCACTCGTCGGTGACCTCCTGCGTCGGGCGGCCTGCCTGGCCCTGCACGGTCGTCACCATCTGCTGGATACCCTCCACCCCGAGCACCCCGGCCGCCTCCGCCCACCACGTCTCGCGCTGCGCCGTCAGGGATCGCGGCTCGTGCTTGGCCGCCCGGGTCTCCAGGTTGGCCCGCTGAGCCAGGGCGATCTGCTCCACCGGTGTCGGCGGCCGCCCGTGCGCCTCCAGGAACTGCCGGGACAGCACCTCCTGCCGGGCGGTGATGTCACCCCGGCGCCGGGACCACAGCTCGCACAACCTGAGGTCGACCCCCTCGACCTCACGGACCGGCCGCCTGTCGCCGGTCCCGCCCGGCCGCTCGACGAAACGGACACCCAGGGCAGCACGCAGGTGAGCCTCGACGGCAGTGTTGTAGGCCTCCGACGCGGCGACGACATGCTGGTGCAGCACCCGCCCGTAGATCGAGAGCCACTTGCCCTCGAGCGTCTGCACCTTGTTGGCGACCGCGACGTGGGTATGCAGGTCGGGGTCGCCGTCGCGAGAGTCCCGGTGGGTGAAGGCCGCCGCGATCAGGCCCCTGGTCTCGACCTGGCGTGCCCCGTTCTTACCCTCTCGCGTGTACAGCACCTGCCGCTCGAGGAAGGCCAGCGCGTCCTGCACCGCGGCGTCGTGCGCGTCCGCGACCGTCCTGGAGATCTCTGGCGGGGCGATGGCCCACAGTGTCGACACCGACTTCACCGGGCTGAACGTCAGGTCATACCCGGCCACGGCGGTCCGCTGCGGCCGCGAGTACCGAGCCACCGCCGAAGCCAGCTCCCGGGCATCACGCGGCTCCCTCCCCTGCTCGCGGACGAAGAACTCCCGCGCCACCTCGCTGCGCGCTGCGGCGACCTGCTCCAGCTGCTCCGCCGGCTCGGTCGAGTCGTCAGCACGTGCGTCCAGCCGGCGGGCGACCTCCGCGTCGAACCCTCCCCCGTCGCTGTCGTAGACCCGGTAGGGCGCACCCAGCGCCACACCTGTCAACGGGTGGCGGCCGGCGCCGAACAGGTTCGCCATCTGCTCCGAGGTGACGCGGTCGCCGGACTCGAGCCCGTCGATCCCGACCAGGCCGGACCCGGCCCAGCGACCGGGCGACTCACCCTTGGCCGCGTAGTAGTCCTCCAGCCCTCGGCGACCGATCCCGGTGTCGTCCCCCGCCGCGACCTGGCGGGTGAGGTACTCATACCCCGACCCCGCCGACAGCTTGTGCAGCGTCATCGTCACGCACCCCAAGGCCGCAGGCAGCTGGCGAGTGGCCACGGAGTACTGGTGGACAGCCCTATTCGAACCGTTCCTTATAGGGGCTCTCCTGACCTACGAGTTGGTTCGGAGAGCCCGGATGCTGCGGGCAGGGCCGCAGCAGTAGGTGGCATCTGATCCCACACCTTGCCGATGTGGACACACCTTCCGGGCCAGCGTGCTCGCGTACGGCGCGCGCCTTCAGGAGGTGGTGAGTCGCCGCGGCCTGGGCCACGGGCCGAGCCAGCGCTCCCAGGGTAGAAAGGCGCTCCAGCAGATTGCGGTCGGCAGGAAGTGGATGCCGAGCAGTACGAAGGTGCTGAGGTGGAAGCCGATGAAGAAGAGCACGACCAGCCAGCGCCGGTGCTCGCGCACGAGGAAGACCAGCGGCGCGGCCAGTTCGAGCACCAAGGCTCCCCACTGTCCGGCGCGCAGCAGCAGCGCGTGCTCGACGAGCAGCTCGTTGACTGGGTTGGGGCGGCGCAGGAAGGCCCACACCAGTGTCCCCGAGTTCGCCCAGCGCAGCAGATCCCAGTCGTTCAGGACCATCTTGGCCAGCACCGACCCGGTGTAGGTGAAGACGGTGAGGATCTGGATCATCCGGAGCGCCCAGCCGGCGGACTCCGAGGGGGTGCGGTCGGCATACCGGCAGGTGCCTGCGGTCGGGAGCAGCAGGAGGCCGACGACGATCGCCATGTGGTCGTGCGCGACGTACCCGAAGCTCATGCCCCACACGCACCAGATGAGGTAGCACCCGGCCAGCAGACCGCCGCCAACGTGCTGGACCCACGCCGGGGCGCGAGTGGTCCCGCCAGTGGCCAGCCCCAGCAGCCCGGCCGCGACACCGGTCAGGACGAGCAGGGAGGTGGCCTGGCCCGGCGGCGGCAGGTGCAGCAGCTGGGCGAGCACGACCGGGTCGTAGAACTCGGGAGTCCCTGCGCGGTCGCGTGGCGAGCGGAGGAGGAAGAGCGCGTCGATCAGGGCCACGGTGCCGATGAGAACCCGCACCCAGGCCACCCTGGCCCGGGGGACCAGCGGGAGCCACCAGTCGAGAACCCGGGCCGCGCCGGTCCGGGTAGGGTATGCCGCGGTGGCGGTGCTCATGCCGGGCGCGCCACGGACGAGGGGCTCATGGCGTGTTCATCCAGCGCAGCACCATTCGCTCCGTCGGCGGCCCCACCCGGCCGCCCCCGCGCAGGGTGTCGACCCGCTGACGCACCTCCAGCGCGACCAGGTCGGTGCCGGGGTGGTTGTCCGCGTAGGTGCGGGCCACGGCGCCCAGCGGCGAAGGGTCCTCGCGCAGGCCCCTACCGAGGGCGATCTCCAGCTCGACGCGGGTCAGCCCGGCCGTCTCGGCGCGCAGCGTGATCGGTACATCCCGGCCCTGCGCGTCCACACCGACGAGATAGGTGTTGACGACCTTGCCGTCTGGGTCGCGGGCCACCGCATACTGGCCCAGCATCCCCAGCGGGAACCAGTCGTCATGCCGATCCAGCTGCGCCACGAGCAGGATGCCGAGGATCACGGCGGCTACGGCTAGCCGCACGGCCCTGCCCACCGCGCCCATGCGGTGAGGGTATGCCGTCGGCCGCCAGCTGGCGGGAGTGCCACGCGCGGGCCCGTCGGTAGCCCACCGGCGGTGAAGGCGCTGCGCCACGTCGTTGTCGGAGAACATCCCGAGCGTGCAGACGCCGTGCTGCGCCATCGCCCACCGTAGGCCGGCCGAGATGGGCTCGGCCCAGCCCCTGCTCGCGGGCGTGCGTGGCAGTGCGCATACCCGCCAGGTGCGGCACGCATGAGCGTTCGGTCTCGGCGGCGCCGACCTCCAGCAGCTCACCGTCTGGGCCGCGCACGCCCGACCCAAGGGGCCAGTCACAGGAGTCCTTATAGGTTGGCGCTATCAGGAGCATGGTCGTAGACATTCGGTGTGTGGCGAGAGCGCAAAGTGCTCCCCCAGCCAT